>NZ_JBFASK010000032.1:0-78451 GCF_040677675.1 Streptomyces sp. NPDC053755
GCTGGAGGGTGAAGCCGCCCGCGACGATCAGCAGGGACAGCACCCCCGCGACCAGACCGCTGATCGCGGCCGTGCGCTGGGCCCTGGCCGGTCCCGGCCGGGCTCCCGCGCCACTCGCGCCGGGGCCGGCGGCAGCCCCGGCACCGTCGGAGGATCCCGGAGCCGCGGTGGCCCCCCGCACGACGGAGGCGGCGGCCGGGGAGGACGGGTCGCCCGTCGCGGCCTTCGGCTTGGTGCGCAGGGCGCTGACGGCCCAGTACAGGGCCAGCGCGCCCAGGAGCAGGGCGAGCTCCCGGATCTCGAAGATCGCGAAGAAGAACGCCCACATCCCCGCGAGCAGCGCGTACCGCGCCCTGCGCTGCGCCGGATCCGTCGGGTCCCACTTGATGCCGGGACCCTTGCCCTGGTCGGGGCCGCCCTCGCCCGACGGGCGCTCGGGGCGGCGGCCCCAGCCGTCGGTGGAGCGGCCGGGCTGGCGGCTGCTCCAGCGGCCTGAGGAGGATCCGGACGACTCGGACGACGAGTCGTCGTCCGAGCCCTCCGGCCGCCGCGGCTGCCACGGCTGGTCCGGCTGCCCCTCGGGCGGCGGCGCGAACGGATTGTTGTCGTCCGTGGACTGGCGTTCCGGCATCTGCTGAACGTCTTCCCTCTGTCGTCGCAACTGCGGTCTCACGTGCTGTCTCAACGGGTGGCTCATCTGGCGTCGAACCCTGACGCTACCCCGCGGCCACGCCCCCGTCCCGTGGGGGCCGTCCGGTGTGCCGGTATCGTTGCTGACGGTCGGGCCGTTCGTAGGGTTCCCCGTATCGAGGGCCACGATTCGTTCGTACGACCGTACAAACACCACGGAAAGAGTGACTCAGTGGCCGCCGCCCGTCTCGTCGTCCTGGTCTCCGGGTCCGGCACCAACCTCCAGGCCCTGCTCGACGCCATCGCCGCCGACCCCGAGGGGTACGGCGCCGAGATCGTGGCGGTCGGCGCCGACCGTGACGGCATCGCGGGTCTGGAGCGCGCCGAGCGCGCCGGGCTGCCCACCTTCGTCTGCCGGGTCAAGGACCACGCCTCCCGGGACGAATGGGACCGCGCGCTCACCGAGGCCACCGCCGCGTACGCGCCCGATCTCGTCGTCTCGGCCGGTTTCATGAAGATCGTCGGCAAGGAGTTCCTCGCCCGCTTCGGCGGCCGGGTCGTCAACACCCACCCGGCGCTCCTCCCCAGTTTTCCCGGTGCCCACGGGGTGCGGGACGCCCTCGCGTACGGCGCGAAGGTCACCGGATGCACCGTTCACTTCGTCGACGACGGTGTCGACACCGGCCCGATCATCGCCCAGGGCGTGGTCGAGGTCCGGGACGAGGACGATGAAGCCGCTCTCCATGAGCGGATCAAGGAAGTCGAGCGTTCGCTGCTCGTCGAGGTCGTGGGGCGTCTGGCCCGGCACGGCCATCGCATTGAGGGACGAAAGGTAACAATCCCGTGACCGCCGAAGGTACGCAGCGCCCCATCCGCCGGGCACTCGTCAGCGTCTACGACAAGACCGGCCTCGAGGAGCTGGCCCGCGGCCTGCACGAGGCGGGTGTCTCCCTCGTCTCCACCGGCTCCACCGCCTCGAAGATCGCCGCGGCCGGAGTCCCTGTCACCAAGGTCGAGGAGCTCACCGGCTTCCCCGAGTGCCTGGACGGCCGCGTCAAGACCCTCCACCCGCGCGTGCACGCCGGCATCCTCGCCGACCTGCGTCTGGAGGACCACCGGCGGCAGCTCGCCGAGCTGGGTGTCGAGCCCTTCGACCTGGTGGTCGTGAACCTCTACCCGTTCAAGGAGACCGTCGCCTCCGGCGCGACCCCGGACGAGTGCGTCGAGCAGATCGACATCGGCGGCCCCTCGATGGTCCGCGCCGCCGCCAAGAACCACCCCTCCGTCGCGGTCGTCACCGACCCGGCCGCCTACCCGGCGACCCTCCAGGCGGTCAGGGAAGGCGGCTTCACGCTCGCGCTGCGCAAGCGGTTCGCCGCCCAGGCCTTCCGGCACACCGCGGCGTACGACGTGGCCGTCGCCTCCTGGTTCGCCGACGAGTACGCCGCCGCCGACGACAGCGGCTTCCCCGACTTCCTGGGCGCCACGTACGAGCGGAACAACGTGCTGCGCTACGGCGAGAACCCGCACCAGGGCGCCGCGCTCTACGTCGACGGCACCGGCGGCCTCGCCCAGGCCGAGCAGCTGCACGGCAAGGAGATGTCGTACAACAACTACACGGACACCGACGCCGCGCGCCGGGCCGCGTACGACCACTCCGAGCCCTGCGTCGCGATCATCAAGCACGCCAACCCGTGCGGCATCGCGGTCGGCGCCGACGTCGCCGAGGCCCACCGCAAGGCCCACGCCTGTGACCCCCTGTCGGCGTTCGGCGGCGTGATCGCCGTGAACCGTCCGGTCTCCGTGGCGATGGCCGAGCAGGTCGCCGAGATCTTCACCGAGGTCATCGTCGCCCCCGGCTACGAGGACGGCGCCGTCGAGGTGCTGGCCAAGAAGAAGAACATCCGCGTCCTGCGCGCCGAGGGCGCCCCGGCCGCGCCGGTCGAGGTCAAGCCGATCGACGGCGGCGCGCTGCTGCAGGTCACCGACCGCCTCCAGGCCGACGGCGACAAGCCGGAGAACTGGACGCTGGCGACCGGCGAGGCGCTCTCCGCGGAGGAGCTCGCCGAGCTGGCCTTCGCCTGGAAGGCGTGCCGCGCGGTCAAGTCCAACGCGATCCTCCTCGCCAAGGACGGCGCCTCGGTCGGCGTCGGCATGGGCCAGGTCAACCGCGTCGACTCCGCGAAGCTCGCGGTCGAGCGCGCGGGCGAGGAGCGGGCGCGCGGCGCCTACGCCGCCTCGGACGCGTTCTTCCCCTTCCCCGACGGGCTGGAGATCCTCACGGAGGCGGGCGTCAAGGCGGTCGTGCAGCCGGGCGGTTCGGTCCGCGACGAGCTGGTGATCGAGGCCGCGCGGAAGGCGGGCGTGACGATGTACTTCACCGGCACGCGCCACTTCTTCCACTGACGGGCATCTGCCCCGCCCTGCCACGGACGGCCCGCCCGGTACCCCTCGGTACCGGGCGGGCCGTCCGCCGTACGGACGGTGGAGGCCGGTGCGCGTTCGGCGATTCCGCCCCCGGTGGGTCTCTGGTCTAATGGGTTGCTCTTTTGTCGGCGGCTGGTTCGGGGGGCGCGGTGTTGGATGTACGGAACGGGGCTGTGGCGGAGACCACCGCCCCGGAGACGTCCGCGCCGGAGGCCGGCGCCGGGCCCCCCGCCCCCGCCCCCGGGGTCCCGATCCGTCCGTACGCGCTCCTCGCCGGAGTGCTGTGCGCCCTGTACTTCCTCTACTCCTGGGTGCAGTACGAGCGGTTCCGTACGCCCTCGTGGGACCTCGGGATCTTCGAGCAGTCCGTCCGTGCCTACGCCGAGTTCCGCGCGCCCATCGTCGACATCAAGGGCCCCGGCTTCCTCATACTCGGGGACCACTTCAGTCCGGTCACCGCCCTCCTGGCGCCCCTGTACTGGATCTGGTCCTCCCCCCTCGCGCTCCTCTTCGCCCAGGCCGCGCTCTTCGCCGCCTCCGCCGCGATCGTGGGCCGCACCGCCCAGCAGGTGCTGGGCAGCCGTGCCGCCGGCATCGGCCTCACCGTCGCCTGCGGCCTGTCCTGGGGTCTGCAGGAAGCGGTCAAGTCCGACTTCCACGAGATCGCCTTCGCCGTCCCGCTGCTCGCCCTGACCTGCCGGGCCCTGCTCCTCGGGCGGTGGACCTCCGCCGTCGCCTGGTCCGCCCCGCTGGTCCTGGTCAAGGAGGACATGGGGCTCACCGTCGCCATGGTCGGAGCGGTCCTCTTCCTGCGCGGCGGCCGCCGGCTCGGCGCCGCCCTGGCCGGCTTCGGCGTCGCCGCCTTCGCCCTGACGGTCCTGGTCCTGATCCCCGCCGCGAGCCGCGTCGGCCAGTACGACTACTGGGCCAAGATCGAGAAGTCCAGCGAGGGCGCGGACGTCTCCTTCGCGCAGGCGCTCCTCACGTCCCTCGGCGCCGGCGAGAAGTGGGAGATGCTCTTCTTCCTCGTCGGCATCACGGGCTTCCTCGCCCTGCGCTCCCCGCTGATGCTGCTGGTGCTGCCCACGCTCGGCTGGCGCTTCCTCTCCCAGGACCCGAACCACTGGGGGATGCTCTGGCACTACAGCGCCATCCTGATGCCCATCGTCTTCCTCGCCCTGGTCGACGCCGTCCGGGCCGTCCGCGGCTCGTCGCGCGGCTGGCTCGTCTCGTACGGCAGGGTCGTCGTCCCCGTCGTCACGGCCGTCTCGATCGTGCTCGCCCTCGACCTGCCGCTGCGTGAGCTGCTGCGCCCGGAGACGTACCGCACGGACACCCGGACGACGGAGGCCCGCAAGGCGGTGGACGCGGTGCCCGAGGGGTCGAGCGTGGAGACCAACGTGCCGCTCATGGCGCACCTCACCGGGGACCACACGGTCTACTGGGTCGGCGGCGCGCAGGGGGTCACCCCCGACTACCTCGCCTTCGACCTCGACTCGGGCTGGTCGCAGCCCGTGTCGGACCCGGTCGGCCTGGCGTCCTCGCTCCATCCGGGGGCGCGCTACGAGGTGTCGTTCCAGGCGGGACGGTTCGTGGTGCTGCGTCGGACCTGAGTCCTCTTCGCCGGGTTTGCGACGAGGAACGGTGAAGGAGCGGCGGAAGAACGAGGAAGGGCCCCGGTTCGACGAACCGGGGCCCTTCCTCGTCGGGAGCGGCGGCTGTCAGCCGTTCTCCTTGATGACCACCGTGCTGCACACCTTGTCGGCGAAGGTCTGCTTCTTCGCGTCCCAGATCGGCCACAGGTAGCCGATGTAGCAGGCGATGCCGTCGAGGAAGTGCGCCAGCTGCCGGACGAACGCCATGCCGAAGCCGAGCGGACGGCCGTCGGCCTCGCGCAGCGTACGGGTGCCGACGGCACGCTTGCCGATCGTCTGGCCCGTGGAGCCTTCCTTGTAGATCTGGAAGAAGAACATGCCGATCAGGTACACGAACGAGATCAGCCCGAGGACCGTCGCCAGGCCGCTGGACTCGCCGCCGCCCATCGCGGCACCGATGCCGGTCACGAGGTAGAAGGGCCCGAGCAGGACGGCGCTGTCGATGAGCCGGGACAGCACGCGCCAGCCCCAGTGCGCCAGCGGCGGCATGCCGCCGTAGCCCATCGGAGCCTGCGACATCTGCGGAGCCTGCGGGTACGCGCCGTAGGGCGACGGCTGGGCGGGCTGCTGCGGGTAGCCGTACTGCGGCGGAACGCCCTGCGGAGCCTGCTGCGGGTAGCCGTAGCCCGGCTGGCCCTGGGGCGGCTGCTGGGGCTGCTGGCCGTACGGGTTGTTCGGGTCGCCGAAGCTCATGACGGGGTTCCTCCGTGGGGGTGATGCGGGGACGGTGCGGTCCGAGCGGAGGAACATCACAAAGCTGAGCGGTCCGCCCCCCTGCGCTGCCGCGGCACTGCGCGGATCATCGTCGTCGCAACGTCGACTTTTTGTCCAGTCGGATTGCACGGGAGTTGTGCGAATGCAACCTCAAGATCCCTTACGGGAGGCGGGGCGGCGAGGCCCGTCGAGGGCGAATTGGAACAAGGCGGGGGTCATCCGGGAGGATGGCCGCATGAGCGCCCAGATTCTCGATGGCAAGGCCACCGCAGCCGCGATCAAGTCCGACCTGACCGCCCGTGTGGCGGTGCTGAAGGAGAAGGGGGTCACTCCCGGACTCGGCACCATCCTGGTCGGCGACGACCCGGGCAGCCAGAAGTACGTCGCGGGCAAGCACCGCGACTGCGCGCAGGTCGGCATCGCGTCCATCCAGCGCGAACTGCCCGCCACCGCCACCCAGGAGGAGATCGAGGCGGTCGTACGGGAGCTCAACGACGACCCGGAGTGCACGGGCTACATCGTCCAGCTCCCGCTGCCCAAGGGCATCGACGAGAACCGCGTCCTGGAGCTGATGGACCCGGCGAAGGACGCGGACGGTCTGCACCCGATGAACCTCGGCCGCCTCGTCCTGAACGAGCCCGCGCCGCTTCCGTGCACGCCGAACGGCATCCTCACGCTGCTGCGCAGCCACGGCGTGGAGATCAAGGGCGCCGAGGTCGTGGTCGTCGGGCGCGGGGTCACCATCGGGCGCCCGATGCCGCTGCTGCTGACCCGCCGCTCGGAGAACGCGACCGTGACGCAGTGCCACACGGGCACCAAGGACCTCGCCGCGCACCTGCGGCGGGCGGACATCGTGATCGCCGCCGCCGGCGTGGGGCACCTGATCCGGCCGGAGGACGTGAAGCCCGGCGCGGCCGTCCTGGACGTCGGCGTGTCCCGCGACGGCGAGGGCAAGATCGTCGGCGACGTGCATCCGGGTGTCGCCGAGGTCGCCGCCTGGATCTCCCCGAACCCCGGCGGCGTGGGCCCGATGACCCGGGCGCTGCTCCTGGTCAACGTCGTCGAGGCCGCCGAGCGCGCGGCCGCGGCGCTCTGACGATGACCGCCCGGACCCCCGCCCAGGACGGGCCCCCGGCCCCGGACCCGGAGCGCGCCTCCGCCGGCCCGGCCGGGTCCACGGCGGCGCCGTCCGCGCCGGACGCGCGCTCCAGGCCGGACCAGGGTACGGACGCGCGGTCCGGTCCGACGGGCGCCCAGGGCGCGGACGCGCCCGGCGCTCCGCAGCCGTCGGAACCCGGCGGCGAGGAGACGGCCACTCCCGGGGACACCGAGGCGAAGGCCCCCGATGGCGGCCCGGAGACGGCGGCCTCCGGGAGCCCGGCCGTCGCCTCCCCGGGAAGCCCGGAGACGGCCACTCCCGGGGACGCCGAGGCGAAGGCCCCCGATGGCGGCCCGGAGACGGCCGCCCCCGGGGCCGTCTCGACCGAGGCGGCCGCTCCCGGCGAGGCCGCGGAGGGTGTCCCCGCCGCGGGCAGGACCCGGCGGCCGCCGGCCATGACCACCGACACCGCCCGTCCCGAGGGCGGTGGCCGCGCCGCGCCCGGTGACGCGCCCGCGCCGGCCCGTCAGTGGCCGCTGCTCACGGTCCTCGGTCTCGCCGCGCTCGGCCTGCTCGTCGTCGGGACCGACCTGTTCCCGCAGTCGTTCCGGGTGGGCACCGTCCTCGTCGGGGTCGCCCTGCTGACGGGCGCCGCCCTGCGTCGCGCGCTGCCCTCGGTCGGGATGCTCGCCGTCCGCTCGCGCTTCACCGACATGGTCACGTACGGCCTGATGGGCACCCTGATCGTGCTGCTGGCGCTCATGGCGCAGCCGGGCCCCTGGCTGCGGATCCCGTTCCTGGAGGACGTCCTCCACCTCACGATCACCTAGGCCGCGCCCGGAAGTACGGCGGCCGCCCGGAGGCCGGGCGAGGCGTGACGGACACGACCCGGGCGCACCGGAAGGCACATACGACGGCGCCCGTCCTCTCCCCCGAGGGAGGACGGGCGCCGTCTCTGATCAAGGGTCATGTACGTGCCAAGGGGGCTTCAAGGGCCGTCCGGTCCCTGTGGCATGGAGGTGACCATTCCGGTACGTCCGGTACGCGAACCGCACGAGGCCGTGAACCGGATCGGCGCATGAACCGGAGGCACGGGCACGAGCCTTCCGCGAGCCGGCGCCGGCCGGGCCACCGGCTCCTCCACGAACCCGGCACCGGCCTTTCGCGGGCCGTCGGGCGCGCGTACGCGGTCGGTTCGGGTGGCAGTGAGCCGGACCACAAGGGGTTGGGGGTTGGCCGGGGCCCGGGTCGGATAGCCTGACCGCTGGATATCTCTTCACATCGAGACATCGATCGATCAGGAGGGGTATCCGACCCCAGGGGCAGGGACCCCCACCGCCAGCTGTCTTACGGAGATCGCCATGACCCGCACTCCCGTGAATGTCACCGTGACCGGCGCGGCCGGCCAGATCGGCTACGCGCTGCTCTTCCGCATCGCCTCCGGCCACCTGCTCGGCGCGGACGTGCCGGTCAAGCTGCGCCTCCTCGAGATTCCGCAGGGCGTCAAGGCCGCCGAGGGCACCGCCATGGAGCTCGACGACTGCGCTTTCCCGCTGCTCAAGGGCATCGACATCTTCGACGACGCGAACCAGGGCTTCGAGGGTGCCAACGTCGCCCTGCTCGTCGGCGCCCGCCCGCGCACCAAGGGCATGGAGCGCGGCGACCTGCTCGCCGCCAACGGCGGCATCTTCAAGCCGCAGGGCAAGGCCATCAACGACCACGCCGCGGACGACATCAAGGTCCTCGTCGTCGGCAACCCGGCCAACACCAACGCCCTGATCGCACAGGCCGCCGCCCCGGACGTCCCGGCCGAGCGCTTCACCGCGATGACCCGCCTGGACCACAACCGCGCGCTCTCGCAGCTGGCGGCGAAGACCGGCACGTCCGTCGAGGACATCAAGCGCCTCACCATCTGGGGCAACCACTCGGCGACCCAGTACCCGGACATCTTCCACGCGGAGATCGCCGGCAAGAACGCCGCCGAGGTCGTGAACGACGAGGCGTGGCTGGCCGACACCTTCATCCCGACCGTCGCCAAGCGCGGCGCCGCGATCATCGAGGCCCGTGGCGCGTCCTCGGCCGCCTCGGCCGCCAACGCCGCCATCGACCACGTCCACACCTGGGTCAACGGCACCGCCGCGGGCGACTGGACCTCCATGGGCATCCCGTCGGACGGTTCCTACGGCGTCCCGGAGGGCCTGATCTCCTCGTTCCCCGTCACCTGCGCGAACGGCTCGTACGAGATCGTCCAGGGCCTGGACGTCAACGAGTTCTCCCGCACCCGCATCGACGCCTCGGTCCAGGAGCTGGCCGAGGAGCGCGACGCGGTGCGCGAGCTGGGCCTCATCTGAGCCACGGCTCATCCCTCGCACCACCACGGCGCCCCCGGCCCTCGCGGCCGGGGGCGCCGTGCCGTCCGCGCCGCCCCGGCGCCCGCCCTCACTTCCCGTACTGCCCGGGGGTGTAGTGGCCGGGCGTCATACGGGTGGTGACACCGATCCGGTTCCAGGCGTTGATGACGGTGATCGCGGCGATGATCCCGGCGAGTTCGGTCTCGTCGAACCGGGCCGCGGCCCGCGCGTACACCTCGTCGGGAACGAAGCCGTCGGTGAGGACGGTGACGGCCTCGGTCAGCGCGAGCGCGGCGAGTTCGCGCTCGGTGTAGAAGTGGCGCGACTCCTCCCAGGCCGACAGCTGGACGATCCGCTCGACCGACTCGCCCGCGGCGAGGGCGTCCTTGGAGTGCATGTCGACGCAGAACGCGCAGTGGTTGATCTGCGAGGCGCGGATCTTGATCAGATGGAAGAGGACGGGGTCGACGCCCCTCGCGGCGACGGCGTCGAGGCGCACCATCGCCTTGTGGAACTCGGGGGCCCGCTCGGCGAGCGAGAGCCGGGGGGCGTGCTCGTGGGCGTACTCGGTCGGCGCGGAGTCGTGCGACATCGTGGTCATGCCGCCCACCGTACGAGCCGGGTGGCCGGGGAGTATGGTCCATTTCCATGGCGAACGACCGGGCCACTTTCGGTGTCGACCTCCATCTGGAGCTCCGGGGCGGGACGCTGCGCACGGGGCTGATGGACGCCCTGCGGGAGGCGATCCGCAGCGGTCGCCTGGCGGAGGGCGTACGGCTCCCCTCCTCGCGTTCCCTCGCGACCGACCTCGGCGTGGCCCGCAACACCGTCGCCGACGCGTACGCCGAACTCGTCGCCGAGGGCTGGCTCACCGCCCGGCAGGGTTCCGGCACGCGGGTCGCCCGCCGTGCCGTGCCGCGCCGGCCGGCCGGAACGGGCGCGCGCCCACCGGGCGGGGCCCGGGCCGCCGCCGCCCGCCCGCCCACCGCCCGGCCCGCGTACAACCTGAAGCCCGGCGTGCCCGACCTCGCGTCCTTCCCTCGCGCGGAGTGGCTGAAGGCGTCCCGGCGCGCGCTGACGGCCGCGCCGCACGAGGCGTTCGGCTACGGCGACCCGCGCGGACGGACCGAGCTGCGGACCGTGCTCGCCGACTACCTCGCCCGCGCACGGGGGGTGTACGCGCGGCCCGAACGGATCGTGCTCTGTTCCGGGTTCGCGCACGGGCTGATGCTCGTCGGGCAGGTGCTGCGGGCCCGGCGGGTCCGGGAGGTCGCGGTCGAGTCGTACGGCCTCGGCGTGCACACGGACCTGCTGACCGGCGCGGGGCTGCGGCTCGCGCCCCTCTCCTTCGACGAGCGGGGCACCAGGACCGAGGAGCTGGCGGCGATGAAGGACGTCGGGGCGGTCCTGCTGACCGCCGCCCACCAGTTCCCGCTCGGCGGCGCGCTGAACCCCGGCCGGCGGGCGGCCGTCGTCGACTGGGCGCGGGCGTCGGGCGGTCTCGTCCTGGAGGACGACTACGACGGCGAGTTCCGCTACGACCGCCAGCCCGTCGGCGCCCTCCAGGGCCTGGACCCCGAGCGGGTCGTCTACATGGGAACGGCGAGCAAGTCCCTCGCGCCGGGGCTGCGCCTGGCCTGGATGGTGCTGCCGGAGGGCCTGGTCGACGAGGTGGTGGCCGCCAAGGGGGCGGTGGACTGGATGTCCAGCGCGCTGGAGCAGCTGACCTTCGCGGAGTTCCTGGGCTCGGGGGCGTACGACCGCCATGTCCGGGCGATGCGGCTGCGCTACCGGCGGCGGCGCGACCAGCTGGTGGAGGCGGTGGCCGCGCACTCCCCGGTCACGCGGGTCAGCGGCATCGCGGCCGGCCTCCACGCGGTCCTCGAACTCCCCCCGGGCACCGAGCCCGACGTCCTGCGCTCGGCCGCCTGGCAGGGCCTGGCCCTGCTGGGCCTCGACCGATTCCGCCACCCCTCGGTCGCCCCCGCCCTGGACGGCCTGGTCGTGGGCTACGCGACCCCGCCGGACAGCGGTTGGGCGGGCTCGCTGGCGGCGCTGTGCCGGGTGCTGCCCGGGCGGGACATCACGGACACCCCCCGATGACTCACCGGGGGGTGTCGTAGGGGGTGGGTGGAGCGGGTGTGGAGGGTTTCGGCCACGGCCCTAGACTGTGCGGTCGCGACCACGCGACGGGGAGGACGGACATGCGCAGGCTGAGGTCGAGCACCGTGGTGCTCGGGGGCATGGGGGTGCTCGCGGCGACGATCACCTCCTGTGGATCGGAACCGGACAAGCGGTGTGTGGACCCGCTGACCCGGGAGAAGCTGCCCAGCTACGAGTGCGGAAGCGGGAGCACCACCCGGGGCTCGTACTACTACGGCGGCAGCGTCAGCGACAACAAGGTCAGCGGCGGCAGCTTCGACAAGACCGCCGTCGACACCGGCGGCTTCGGCTGCTCCGGCTCGGGCGGCGGCTGACCGGCCCCATGGAACGGCACACGATCGAGCCCCGGCCCGGTTGGCAGGAGACGGTGGAGGAGCAGGGGCTCGTCTACCCCCTGACCCGCTACCCCGACGGCTCCCTGCGCCCCTACTGGGACGAGAGCGCGTACTACTCCTTCACCCTCCCCGAGGTAGAGGCCCTGGAGGAGGTCGTCGAGGAGCTGCACGCCATGTGCCTGGCGGCGGCGGCCCACATCGTCGAGAAGAACCGTTTCGGCGATCTGGGGATGACCGATCCGCGCCTGGTCGCCCTCGTCGCCGACTCCTGGCGCCGCCGTGCCGAACAGCCGTCCCTGTACGGCCGGTTCGACCTGCGTTACGACGGCACGGGCCCGGCCAAGCTGCTGGAGTACAACGCCGACACCCCCACCTCCCTGGTCGAGGCGGCGAGCCCGCAGTGGTTCTGGATGGAGGAGCGCTTTCCCGGCGCCGACCAGTGGAACTCCCTCCACGAGCGGCTCGTCGACGCCTGGAGGCGACAGGCGCCGCTGCTGCCGCCCGGCAGCCCGGTCCACTTCGTCCACTCCGACGGGGACGAGCTGGGCGAGGACCTCATGACGGTGGCGTACCTGCGCGAGACCGCCCAGCAGGCCGGGCTCGACACGGAGGCCCTGTCGGTCGAGCGCATCGGCTGGGACCGCCTGTCGGGCCGCTTCGTCGACGACCGGCTCCGCTTCATCCGCAGCTGCTTCAAGCTCTATCCGTGGGAGTGGCTGACCACCGACCGCTTCGGCCCGTACGTCCTCGACACCCTCGACAACGGCGGCGGCACCGGCACCACCTGCTGGATCGAGCCCGTCTGGAAGATGCTGCTGTCCAACAAGGCGCTGCTGGCGGTGTTGTGGGAGCTGTACCCGGGGCACCCCAACCTGCTGCCGGCCTACCTCGACGGCCCCCGGGAGCTGGCCGAGCGCGGCGGCTACGCCGCCAAGCCGCTCCTCGGCCGGGAGGGCGCGGGCGTCACCATCCACGAGCCCGGGGCCCCGGCCGCCGTACGCGAGGAGCCCTGCTGCTACCAGGAACTGGCCCCGCTGCCCGACTTCGACGGCAACCGGGTCGTGCTCGGGGCATGGGTGGTCGAGGACGAGTCGGCGGGGCTCGGCATCCGCGAGTCGGCGGGCCTGGTGACGGACGAGTACGCCCGCTTCCTGCCGCACGTCATCCTGTGACCTGAAATTCCGTCGCCGGCGCCGACAGCGCGACAGCGCGACAGCGCGACTGCGCGACAGAGCGCCGGAGCGACGGGAGTGACGGACCGACGGACTGACGAGGGGCGCGGCGACCAGCCGGGGCGCGCGGCGAAGGCCGTCGCCGCGCGCCCCGGTGTCGTGTCCTGCCCGCCTCAGCCCGACAGCACCGTCCGCAGCTGCTCCAGGCCCCAGTCCAGGTCCTCCTTGCTGATCACCAGCGGGGGAGCGATCCGGATCGTCGACCCGTGCGTGTCCTTCACCAGCACACCCCGGTCCATCAGCTTCTCGGAGATCTCCCGGCCCGTGCCCAGGGACGGGGTGACGTCCACCCCCGCCCACAGCCCGCGCCCGCGCACCGCGTCCACCGCCCCGCCGCCCACCAGCAGACCCAGCTCGGCGTGGAGGTGCTCGCCCAGCTCGGCCGCGCGCTGCTGGTACTCACCGGTCCGCAGCATCGCGATCACCTCCAGGGCCACCGCGCACGCCAGCGGATTGCCGCCGAACGTCGAGCCGTGCTCACCCGGCCGGAACACCCCGAGCACCGAGCGGTCCGCCACCACCGCCGAGACCGGGACGACGCCGCCGCCGAGCGCCTTGCCCAGGAGGTACACGTCCGGCACCACGCCCTCGTGCTCGCAGGCGAAGGTCTTCCCGGTCCTGCCGAGCCCGGACTGGATCTCGTCCGCGATGAACAGGACGTTCCGCGCCCGGGTCAACTCCCGCACCCCGCGCAGATACCCCGCCGGGGGCACCAGCACCCCGGCCTCGCCCTGGATCGGCTCCAGGAGCACCGCGACGGTGTTCTCGGTGACCGCGCTCTCCAGCGCCGTGAGGTCGCCGTACGGGACGATCTCGAAACCCGGGGTGTAGGGGCCGTAGTGGTCCCGCGCCTCGTGATCCGTCGAGAAGCTCACGATCGTCGTCGTCCGGCCGTGGAAGTTGTTCGCCGCGACCACGATCTTCGCGTGCCCGTCCGGCACGCCCTTGACCTCGTACCCCCACTTCCGCGCGGTCTTCACGGCCGTCTCGACCGCCTCCGCGCCCGTGTTCATCGGCAGGACCATCTCCTTGCCGCACAGCTCGGCCAGCCGCGTGCAGAACTCGGCGAACCGGTCGTGGTGGAACGCCCGGGACGTGAGCGTCACCCGCTCCAGCTGGGCCCGCGCGGCGTCGATCAGCCGCCGGTTGCCGTGCCCGAAGTTCAGCGCCGAGTACCCGGCGAGCATGTCGAGATAGCGGCGTCCCTCCACGTCGGTCATCCAGGCCCCGTCCGCCGAGGCGACGACGATGGGCAGGGGGTGGTAGTTGTGCGCGCTGCGCGCCTCCGCGGCAGCGATCGCGTCTTGCGTCCTCGACACGGGGTCTCCGTTCGTCCTGCGGCCCGGGGGTGGGTGTGGCCCCTTTCTTATCGTCGCTCGGATGCCGGACGAGGAAACCTCGGCGACGGCGCGCCCGCTACGCTGGCGACACGCGCGGCGACTGGCGTACGGGGAAGCGACCCCGGGGGAGCCGCGCGGGGCAGACACACGAGATGCCGCCCGCCTGGGCATCTTCGGGAACCGAACCTCCCGCGTGGTGCCGCCCAGCAGGACTGAGCCGTACCCCGGGACCACCGAACGCCCGGAGGAACGCCGTGAACGACCACTCCCCGCACCCCGCCCTCGCCGCCGCCGACCCCGAACTCGCCGCGCTCGTCGGCGCCGAGGAGCGGCTCCAGGCCGAGACCCTGCGGCTCATCCCCAGCGAGAACTACGTCTCCCGGGCCGTGCTCGAAGCGTCGGGCACCGTCCTGCAGAACAAGTACAGCGAGGGCTATCCCGGCCGCCGCTACTACGAGGGCCAGCAGAACATCGACCAGGTCGAGACCCTCGCCGTCGAGCGCGCCAAGGCCGTCTTCGGCGTCGACCACGCCAACGTCCAGCCCTACTCCGGCTCCCCGGCCAACCTCGCCGTCTACCTCGCCTTCGCCGAACCCGGTGACACCGTCATGGGCATGGCCCTGCCGATGGGCGGCCACCTCACCCACGGCTGGGGCGTCTCCGCCACCGGCAGGTGGTTCCGCGGCGTGCAGTACGGCGTACGCCAGGACACCGGGCTCATCGACTTCGACGAGGTCCGCGAGCTCGCCCTCAAGGAGCGCCCCAAGGTGATCTTCTGCGGCGGCACGGCGCTGCCCCGCACCATCGACTTCGCCGCCTTCGGCGAGATCGCCCGCGAGGCCGGCGCCGTCCTCGTCGCGGACGTCGCCCACATCGCCGGCCTGATCGCGGGCGGTGCGCACCCGTCCCCGGTGCCGCACGTCGACGTGATCTCCACGACCACCCACAAGACGCTGCGCGGCCCGCGCGGGGCCATGCTGATGTCCCGCGAGGAGCACGCCAAGGCGCTCGACAAGGCCGTCTTCCCCGGCCTCCAGGGCGGACCGCACAACCAGACCACCGCCGCCATAGCCGTGGCCCTGCGCGAGGCCGCGCAGCCCTCCTTCCGCGACTACGCCCACGCGGTCGTCGCCAACGCCCGCGCCCTCGCCGAGGCGCTGCTCGCCCGCGGCTTCGACCTGGTCTCCGGCGGCACCGACAACCATCTGATCCTGATGGACCTGACCCCCAAGGACGTCCCGGGCAAGGTCGCCGCCAAGGCCCTCGACCGGGCCGGGATCGTCGTCAACTACAACACCGTCCCCTACGACCCCAGGAAGCCCTTCGACCCCTCCGGTGTCCGCATCGGGACCCCCTCCCTCACCTCCCGGGGCCTCGGGACGGAGCACATGGCGCGGGTCGCCGAGTGGATCGACCGCGGGGTGGCGGCGGCGGGCAAGGGCGACGATGACGCCCTGCGCACGATCAGGGCCGAGGTCGCCGAGCTGATGGCGGCATACCCCGCCCCCGGCCTGCCGGTCTGACCGCCGCCGGGGCCGGCCGGCGGAACCCTCGCCCGCCGGCCCCGGACAGCGGCACGGCCGGGGCGGCGGGACCGGGCCGCGGTGGGTGTGTCCAAGCTCTCATCGGCCCCGGTCCTCGTCCTCGCGGCTTTGGCGCACGGGGAGTCCGGGATCGGGTCCGACACCTGAGAGAATGTGGGGCATGGCCTCTGTTCCTCCCCGTGTGCTCTCCGGAATCCAGCCCACCGCAGGCTCGTTCCACCTCGGCAACTACCTCGGTGCGGTGCGTCAGTGGGTCGCGCTGCAGGAGTCCCATGACGCGTTCTACATGGTGGTGGACCTGCACGCGATCACGGTCCCGCAGGACCCCGCCGAGCTGCGCGCGAACACCCGGCTCGCCGTCGCCCAGCTCCTGGCCGCCGGGCTCGACCCCGAGCGCTGCACGCTCTTCGTCCAGAGCCACGTCCCCGAGCACGCCCAGCTCGGCTGGGTCATGAACTGCCTCACCGGCTTCGGCGAGGCCTCCCGCATGACGCAGTTCAAGGACAAGTCCGCCAAGCAGGGCGCCGACCGGGCCACCGTCGGCCTCTTCACGTACCCGATCCTCCAGGTCGCCGACATCCTGCTCTACCAGGCCCACCAGGTCCCGGTCGGCGAGGACCAGCGCCAGCACATCGAGCTCACGCGCGACCTGGCGGAGCGCTTCAACGGCCGCTTCGGCGAGACGTTCACGATCCCGGCGCCGTACATCCTCAAGGAGACGGCGAAGATCTTCGACCTGCAGGACCCGGCGATCAAGATGAGCAAGTCGGCCTCGACGCCGAAGGGCCTGATCAACCTCCTCGACGACCCGAAGACGACGGCGAAGAAGGTCAAGAGCGCGGTCACGGACACCGACACCGTGATCCGCTTCGACCCGGCGGGGAAGCCGGGCGTCTCCAACCTCCTCACGATCCTCTCCACCCTGACCGGGACGCCGGTGGCGGAGCTGGAACAGGGGTACGAGGGCAAGATGTACGGCGCGCTGAAGACCGACCTGGCCGAGGTCATGGTGGACTTCGTCACGCCGTTCCGGACCCGTACGCAGGAATACCTGGACGACCCGGAGACGCTGGACTCCATCCTGGCCAAGGGCGCGGAGAAGGCCCGCGCGGTCGCCGCCGAGACCCTGGCCCGGACGTACGAGCGGATGGGCTTCCTGCCCGCCAAGCACTGACCGAGGACCGGGTCCGAGGACCCTGGCCACAGAGGTGGTGCAGGCCGCACACTGGCGGCTGCACCATCGTCACGGACGATTGAGGAGAGACGACGTGGGGACCGTAACGCTCGGCGTTTCGATCGCGGTCCCGGAGCCCTTCGGCAGCCTGCTCCAGGAGCTGCGCGCTGGCTTCGGGGATCCCGCCGCGCACGGCATCCCGACGCACGTCACCCTCCTCCCGCCGACCGAGGTGGACTCCTCCCGGCTCCCCGCCGTCGAGGCGCACCTGACCGAGGTCGCCGTCGGCGTCCGGCCCTTCCCGATGCGGCTCGGCGGGACGGGCACCTTCCGCCCGCTGTCCCCGGTGGTCTACGTCCGGCTGGCCGAGGGCGTCTCGGCCTGCGCCTGGCTCCAGCAGCGGGTCCGGGACGCCTCCGGCCCGCTGGTGCGCGAGCTGCAGTTCCCGTACCACCCGCACGTCACGGTGGCGCACGGCATCTCCGAGGAGGCGATGGACCGGGCGTACGCGGAGCTGGCCGACTTCGAGGCGGCGTGGACGTGCTCCTCCTTCGCGCTCTACGAGCAGGGCCCGGACGGCGTGTGGCGCAAGCTCCACGAGTACGCCTTCGGCGGCGGCCGGCCCGCCTCCGCCGTCCCGGCCCAGGGCTCCCCGCTGGACACCCCGACGCCGGCGGCCGGCTGACGCGGCCCGCCCCCCCCGGTCCGCGTGGGCCGGGGCGGTCCCCGCGCGCTACATCGGGAGCCGCCGGAACAGCGGCCGCGGGACGTGGCGCAGCGCCGCCATCACCACCCGCAGGGTGCCGGGCACCCACACCGTCTCCGAGCGGCGCCGCAGACCCAGCTCGATCGCCGTCGCCACCGCCTCCGGAGTGGTCGCCAGCGGCGCCTCCTCAAGGCCCGCGGTCATCTTCGAGCGGACGAACCCGGGCCGGACGACCATCACGTGCACCCCGGTCCCGTACAGCGCGTCCCCGAGCCCCTGCGCGAACGCGTCGAGACCGGCCTTGGACGATCCGTAGATGAAGTTCGCGCGCCGGGCGCGCTCGCCCGCCACCGACGACAGCACGACCAGCGAGCCGTGGCCCTGGGACTGCAGGGCCCGTGCGCAGACCAGACCGGCCGAGACGGCGCCCGTGTAGTTGGTCTGGGCGACCCGGACGGCCGCGAGCGGGTCGGACTCGTCGCGGGCCTGGTCGCCGAGGACGCCGAAGGCGAGCAGCACCATGTCGATGTCGCCCTCGGTGAAGATCTTCCCGAGCCGCTCCTCGTGCGACTCGGTGTCGAGGGCGTCGAAGGGCACGGTGCGGACTTCCGCGCCCAGCGCGCGCAGCGACGCGGCGGCGGCCGTCAGGGCCGGGGAGGGCCGCCCGGCCAGCCAGACGGTCCTGGTGCGGCGGGCGATCAGCCGGCGGGCGGTGGCCAGGGCGATCTCGGACGTGCCGCCGAGTACGAGCAGGGACTGCGGGGTGCCGAAGGCGTCCTTCATGGCGATCAAGCTCCTCAGGGGGCGGGACGACGGGGACGGGTCCGAGGTGCCGCGTGGCCCGGGGGACGGTCCCCGGGCCCCGGCGGCCGGCGGGACCGTCACAGGGCGAGACGGCGGGAGAGGTCCGAGGTGAAGACGGAGCGCGGATCGATCCGCGCGCGCAGCGCCTGGAAGTCGGCGAGCCGCGGGTACATCGTGTGCAGCACGTCCGGCCGCAGCCGGGAGTCCTTGGCGAGGTAGACCCGCCCGCCGGCGTGCGCGACCTCCTCGTCCAGCTCGTCGAGGAAGGCGCCGAGCCCGGAGAGCCCGGTCGGGATGTCGAGCGCGAGGGTCCAGCCGGGCATCGGGAACGACAGCCACCCGGGGTCGCCCTCGCCGAAGCGTTTCAGTACGGCGAGGAAGGACGGGCAGCCGCGGCGGGCGATCCGCTTCACGATCCGGCGCAGCGTCTCCTCGTGCCCGTACCCGACGACGAACTGGTACTGGACGAAGCCGCCGCGGCCGTAGATCCGGTTCCAGTGCGGGACGCCGTCCAGGGGGTGGAAGAAGGCGGAGAGCCGCTGGAGCTCGCCGGTCCGGCGGCGTGGGGCCCGGCGGTACCAGAGTTCGTTGAAGAGGCCGACGGTGGTGCGGCCGAGGACGCCTTCGGGGACGTACGCGGGCGCCGCCGGGAGCCGGCCGGGCCGGAAGGCCAGGGGCGCGCGCCGGGCGCGGCGCGGCAGCGCGGTGTACGGGGCGTGGTCGCCCCGGGTGAGGACGGACCGGCCGGTCGCGGCGCCGCGGGCGAGCAGGTCGATCCATGCGACGGAGTAGCGGTAGCGGTGGTCGTCGGCGGTGAGCCGGGCCATCAGGTCGTCGAGGTCGGCGGCGCGTTCGGTGTCGACGGCCACGAGCGAGGTCTCGACGGGGAGGAGCCGGAGGGTCGCGGAGAGGATCACCCCGGTCAGGCCCATGCCGCCGGCGGTGGCGTCGAAGAGGTCGGTGCCGGGGACGACCGTATGGATCTCCCCGTCGGCGGTGAGGAGTTCGAGCGAGGCCACATGGCGGGTGAAGGAGCCCGAGACGTGGTGGTTCTTGCCGTGGATGTCGGCGCCGATCGCGCCGCCGACGGTGACGTAACGGGTCCCGGGGGTGACGGCTACGAACCAGCCCAGCGGCAGCAGCACCTCCATCAGGCGGTGCAGGCTGACACCCGCGTCGCAGACGACCAGGCCGGCGGCGGCGTCGACGGTACGGACGCGGGCGAGCCCGGTCATGTCGAGGACGGAGCCGCCGGCGTTCTGGGCGGCGTCGCCGTACGCGCGGCCCAGACCGCGGGCGATGGAGCCGCGGGCACCGCAGGCGCGGACGGCGGCGGACGCCTCCTCGGGGGTGCGCGGACGGTACACGCGCGCGAGGGTGGGCGCGGTACGGCCCCAGCCGGTCAGGGGTCCGGCGTCGTCCATCAGGGTCTCGGTGTCGGTCTCGGCAACCATGCAGGCGACCGTATCGCCCCGACTATCGCTTATGCCTGGTTTGCCCTTCGGTTCGCCGAATGGGTGATTAAAGGAGTGTCAGGAAAGATTGCCGTGCGGTCGGCCGCGGGCCGGGCCAGAGTCGCCCCTGGTTGACCGACGACCGGGGAGGCGGAGTTCGATGCGATACGCGGACTGGGCCGGGGCCGAGAGGAGACTCCTCGCCGTCCTGCGCGGCTGCGGGCAGCGCGCGCCGGTGGCGACGGCCGCCCGCGCGCTGTCGTCTGCCGGCGAGCACGGCGCGCTGTGGCTCGCCGCGGGGCTCGCGGGCGCGGCCGTGGACCGGGGGCGCCGGGGCGGCTGGCTGCGCGGTACGGCACTGATCGGCGCGGCCCATCTGGCCAGCATGGGCCTCAAGCGGGTGGTACGCCGCCCCCGGCCCGGGGCGGAGGCGTACGCGCCGCTCGTCCGCACCGCGGGCCGGCACTCCTTCCCCAGCTCCCACGCCACCTCGGCCGCCGCCGCGGCCGTCGCCCTCGGCATCCTGCGCCCACCGGGCCGGCGACTGCTGGTCCCGGCGGCCGCCGCGATGTGCCTGTCCCGCCTGGTCGTCGGCGTCCACTACCCGACGGACGTGGCGGCGGGCGCCCTGCTGGGCGCGGCGACGGCGACGGCCGGCCGCCGCTGGCTGACCACCGCGGCCACCACCGCGGACGGCCTCGCGGGGCGCCACGCAGCCGTCCCAGCGGGGGCGCGCCACGCGACGGTGGACGGCCTCGCGGGGGCGCGCCACGCGACGGTGGACGGCCTCGCGGGGCGCCACGCAGCCGCCGCCGCGGACGGCCTCACCGGTCCGCGTCCGCGTCACGCCGTCGCCCGGCGGACACCGTGACGGAGCACACCGGTGGAGCCGGAGCCGCGCTGCTCGACAAGCCCGCCGTCGTACGGCACCGGAGGTACGCCGACGGCCCGCGGGCGCTCGCCGTCCCGCTCGGGCTGCTGCGGACCGCCCGGCCCCGGCAGTGGGTCAAGAACCTCCTCGTCGTCGCCGCACCGGTCGCCGCCGGGCAGCTCGTCTCCTGGCACACCGCCGCCCGGCTCGCCCTGGTCTTCGGCCTCTTCACGGCCGCCGCCTCCGCCGTCTACCTGGTCAACGACGCCCGCGACGCCGTCGCCGACCGCGCGCACCCCGTCAAGTGCCGCCGCCCCGTGGCCGTCGGGCTCGTCCCCGTACCACTCGCGTACACCGCCGGAGGCGCGCTCGGGCTCGGGGCCGCCCTCGCGAGCGCCGCCCTGTGCAACCCCATGACCGCCGCGCTCCTCATCGCGTACCTCGTCATGCAGTGCGCCTACTGCCTCCGGTTGAAGCACGTCCTCGTCGTCGACCTGGCCGTCGTCACCACCGGCTTCCTGATGCGGGCCATGATCGGCGGGGTCGCGCTCGGCATCCCGCTCTCCCGCTGGTTCCTGATCACCACCGGCTTCGGCGCGCTCTTCATGGTCGCCGCCAAGCGGTACTCCGAGGCCGTGCAGATGGAAAGCGCCCGCGGGGCGACCCGGGCGCTGCTCACCCAGTACACGACCGGCTACCTGCGCTTCGTCTGGCAGCTGGCGGCGGGCGTCGCTGTACTCGGCTACTGCCTCTGGGCGCTGGAGAGCGGCGGTGTCGCCAACGGCTCGCTCCTGCCCTGGCGCCAGCTCTCCATGATCGCCTTCATCCTCGCGGTGCTGCGCTACGCCGTCTTCGCCGACCGGGGCGCGGCGGGCGCCCCCGAGGACGTGGTGCTGCGCGACCGGCCGCTCGCGGTCATCGGCCTGGCGTGGGCGGCGATGTACGGGATGGCGGTCACCGACCTGTGACCGGTCCTCGGCCCCGGCGCCCGCGCCCCCATGCGCACCCGCTTCGGCCCCCGACCGGTCTCCGCGCCCCCTCCCCGCAGGCCCGGCGAAACCAGGACGCGTGTCGCCCGGCCCGACGGCCGGACAGGGGGTAGGCGTACGGCATGGACTGGCTGACCAAACTCCCCGTCATCGGCCCCTGGGCCACCCGGCTCATGCGGACGCACGCCTGGCGTTCGTACGAGACCCTCGACGCGGCCCACTGGACGCGGCTCGCCGCCGCCGTCACCTTCATCAGTTTCCTCGCCCTCTTCCCGCTGATCACCGTCGGCGCGGCGATCGGCGCCGCGCTGCTCAGCGACGAGCAGCTCGACACGATCGAGGCGAAGATCTCCGAACAGGTCCCGGGCATCTCCGAGCAGCTGAACATCGACGCGCTGGTCGACAACGCCGGGACGATCGGCCTGGTGGCCGGCGCGCTGCTGCTGTTCACCGGCATCGGCTGGGTCGGCTCGATGCGGGACTGCCTGCGTGCGGTATGGGGCAGGGACGACGAGGACGAGGGCAACCCGTTCGCGCGCAAGGCCAAGGACGCCGTCGTCCTGCTCGGCCTCGGCGGGGTGGGGCTCAGCTCGCTCGCGGCCTCCTCGCTCGGCTCCACCGCCGTCGGCTGGAGCGCGGAGCAGCTCGGGATCTCCGGCGGCGGGGTGGGCGGCGTGCTGCTCCAGACGGCCGCGGTCGCCGTCGCCGCCGTCGCCGACTTCCTCATCCTGCTGTATGTGCTGACCCTGCTGCCCGGCGTCGAGCCGCCGCGCCGCCGCCTGGTGGTGGCCGCGGTCATCGGCGCGATCGGCTTCGAACTGCTGAAACTGCTGCTGGGCGGCTACATGAGCGGCGTCGCGGGGAAGTCGATGTACGGGGCGTTCGGCGTTCCGGTCGCCCTGCTGCTGTGGATCAACTTCACCGCGAAGCTGCTGCTGTTCTGCGCGGCCTGGACGGCTACGGGGTCGGCTCCGGCTCCGGGTCCGGAGCCGGCTCAGGATCCGGGGTCGCGTCCTCGTCCCGAGGAGCGGAACGGCGACCGACGAGCTCCGGCACCGGCCAGCGACGGTTGACGAGGAAGACCGCGCCCACGAGCAGCGCCAGGGCGCTGCCGGCCACCGCGAGGGCCGTTCCGACCCCGCCGGTCTTCCCGGCGACGGCGGCCTTCCCGACGCCGCCCGGAGGCGTCGTCTCGGGCGCCGCGTCCGAGACGTCCTCCACCGTTCCGTCGTCGGTACGGGCGGACTTCGGCGGGACCAGTTCGCCCACCGGCTTCACCTTGCCGGACGCCGCGAAGCCCCAGTCCAGCAGGCGGGCGGTCTCCTTGTAGACCGCGTGCTGCTCCTTCGAGGACGGGTTCATCACCGTCACGAGCAGCACCTTGCCGTTGCGCTCCGCGACGCCGGTGAAGGTGGCGCCGGCGTGCGTGGTGTTGCCGTTCTTCACCCCGGCGATGCCCTGGTACGGCGGGACGCCGAAGTCGCCGGTGAGCAGCCGGTTGGTGTTCTGGATCTCGAAGGTCTCCCGCTTCTTGCCCGGCTTCAGCTCGCCCGGGAACTTCGCGCGGGCCGTCGCGGCGTACTCGCGGAACGCGGGCTTCTGCATGCCGCTGCGGGCGATCAGGGTGAGGTCGTACGCGGAGGAGAGCTGGCCCGGGGCGTCGTAGCCGTCGGGGGAGACGACGGTGGTGTCGAGGGCCTGGAGCTCGGCGGCGCGCTCGTTCATGTCCAGCACGGTCTGCGGGATGCCGTCGTTCATCGCGCTCAGGACCCGCACGGCGTCGTTGCCCGAGCGAAGGAAGACGCCCAGCCAGAGGTCGTGGACCGTGTAGGTCTGCTTCTCCTTGACGCCCACGAGGCTGGAGCCGGCGCCGATGCCCGCCAGATCGGTGGGTAGGACGGTGTGGCTCGACGTGCTCGGGAACTTCGGCAGGAGCGTGTCCGCGAAGAGCATCTTGAGCGTCGAGGCGGGGGCGAGCCGCCAGTGGGAGTTGTGCGCGGCGAGCACGTCACCGGTCTCCGCGTCCGCCACGATCCAGGACCGGGCGCTGAGCTCCTTCGGCAGCACCGGGGCGCCGGGGCCGAGCCGGACCTGGGTGCCGGGCTGACCGAGCAGCGCGCCGCCGACCTGGGACATCCGGGCGGGCGGCTTGGGCTGCGGGGCCTCCTTCGTGTCCGGCGAGGGGTCCGCGACGGCGGGCGCGGCGGTGAGGAGGGGCAGCAGCGCGGCGGCCGCGACGGCGGCGGTGACCGTCCATACGGACTTTTTCGAAGCAGACACGATCGAGAACGTACATGCCGATCTCGGAGATCCGAACCCCGCCGGGCGGTACACCCCCGCCCGTCCACCCGGACGCGGGGTGCGAGGGGCGGGTGAGAGTACTACGGACGTAGACCTCAGGCCGCCCGTTTCCTGGTTCCTGCCCACCCTCGGGTTGTGGAGCTGGTTCATTTGGATCGCTTTCTCAGGTAACTGACCAGTCGTGGTTGTCAAGACAGAAGAGCAGGTGAGAGACCTTGTCTCCGTTCCTTTCCGCCGTCGGAGCCGAGCATCTGGACACCGTGCGGGTCGCTGTGTACGCCCGACAGTCCAAGGCGCGCCCGGACTCGTCCGAGGCATCTCCGGAGGCACAGCTGGCGGCCGGCGAGGCGCTGGTGGCGGGCCGGGGGTGGGTGGTCGTTCACAGCTTCAAAGACGTCGGTCGGTCCGGTTGGGATCCCAACGGCGCCCGTCCGGCGTTCGAAAACCTCATGTCGGCTGTGAGGGCAGGGGAAGTGGACGTGGTGGTGGTCAACGAGCTGTCCCGGCTGACCCGCAAGGGCGCCCCTGACGCGATGGAGATCGACAGGGAGTTCAAGAAGTACGGCGTTCGCTTCGTCTCCGTACGTGAGCCGTTCCTCGACACCTCGAATCCGATCGGCGTCGCGATCTTCGGGCTCCTCGCGGCACTGGCGAAGCAGGACAGCGACATCAAAGCCGAGCGCTTGCGTGGAGCCAAGGAGGAGATCAAGGCGGTGGGTGGCCGCCACTCCAGCTCTGCTCCGTACGGAATGCGTGCTGTGCGCGAGAAGATCGGCAATCTTGTCGTGTCCGTACTCGAGCCGGACGAGGACAATCCGGATCATGTCGAGACCGTGGCGCGCATGGTGGACATGTCGCTCTCCGGCATCTCTGACAACAAGATCGCGACGACCCTGGGGGCGGAAGGAGTTCCCGCGCCCGGGGAGGCGGCACGGCGCGCGACCGAGGGACGGATGCAGTCCCTCAAGAAACGGCGCGTGTCGACGGAGGACAGCCCTATCCGATGGCGTGCCCAGACGGTGCGTTGGATCCTCTCCCATCCGGCCATCGGAGGCTTCGCCAGCGAACGCGTCAAGCGGGGCAAGGCATACGTGAACGTGATTGCCCGGGATGGGGCCGGGGTGCCCCTGACGCCTCACCGAGGAGTCGTCACGGGTGCCAGGTGGTCGGAACTCCAGAAGGAACGAAGCAACCGCTCGATGACCGACAGGCAGCCTGGCGGACAGCCGGCACCCACCCTCCTGAGCGGATGGCGCTTCGCGACCTGCGAGATCTGCGCGGGGCCCCTGGGGCAGAGCAGGAGCAGCGGCGGGCAGGACTCCTACATGTGCGCCAACCCCAAGGGACACGGCGGACTGAGCATCAAGCGCAAGGACGCCGACGACTACGTGGCTCGATCTGTGTGGGCACGGCTTGCCGGGGCGGACATGAACGACGACGAGGACCGGGAGTGGGTGGCAGAGGCGGCGCTCCGGTTCGCGCTACAGCGCGATCTGTCCGGAATCCAAGAGGAGAAAAGCGAGACGGAGGCGTGTCTGGAGCACGTCCGGAACTCCATTGCCGAGCTCCAGGCCGACCGTAAGGCCGGGCTCTACCGAGGGCGGGACGAATTGGCCGTGTGGCGCGCGACAATGGAGCAGTACCGCACATTCGAAGACCGATGCACGGCCACGTGGGAAGAACTGCACGAGAAGACCACCGCAGCTATGCGGGTTCCGCAGGAATGGTTCGAACTCGGGGAGGACCTTTCGCGGCCTGGCTCCCTCTGGACGGCGTTCGACGTGTTCAGGCGACGAGAATTCCTCGGCCTCTTCCTCGCCGGTGTCACCGTCGGACCCGGCAGGGACCCGGTTACCCGGAAGTACATCGCCGTGGAGGACCGGGTGACCCTTCACTGGCGGAGCCCCGCAGTGGGCGGCGACCACGAGGAAGAAGAGACGCCGAACGCTCTCTGATGTTCTCCGCCCCCAGGCGGTCCCACGGGCGGGAGCTCTACTCCTTGCCGGCGCGCACGCCCCGCAAGCCGATCACGCCGACCATCGTCCCCAGGATGAACGACGTCAGGGCGAGGGTGAGATGCACCCAGAAGTAGGCGGTCGGATTGCCCGCGTCGTCGAAAGCGAGCCCGCTGGCGTCGTTCCACAGGTTCTTCGCGAAAGTCACCCAGATCACCCAGGACCAGACGCCGAACGCGAGCAGGAACCAGGAGACGCGGCGGCTGAGCTTCATGGGGTGTCCTTCGGGATGGAGGGCTTCCCCGCCAGTATCGAACGGGCCCGCCGCCGCCGTGCAGCAGGGTCTAGGTAGGCTGATTGCTTCGTCAAGAACCTATGGAACGACGGGAGCGGGCTCGCCTTCGACGACGCGGGCGATCCGACGGCCTACTTCTGGGTTCATCTGTTGCTCGCCCTCACGTCCTTTGTCTTGGGGACGGTGGTCGGCGTGATCGGGTTGCGTGGCGTGCGCGCATTGCGTCGCGAACACGGATAGGGGTTGCGAAGCGTGGTCGTCCTGCTGCTGGTTCTCGTCGCGGTACTCGCCCTGCTGGGGGGCGTCCACTGGTACGTGTGGCGTCGCCTGGTCCGCGACGTGACCGCCCGGGGCGGCTTGGCCCGACGTCTGGGCACGGTGGCCGCGGTCGCCCTCCCGCTCCTGTCGGTCGCCGCGCTCGTCTCCGCCCGGGCGGGCGCCCCCTTCCGGCTCCAGCAGGCCGTGGCCTGGCCCGGCTACCTCTGGCTGGCCCTGCTGCTCTACGTCACGCTGGCCCTGCTGGTCGGCGAGGCGGTGCGTCCCCTCCTGCGCCGGTGGCTGGAGCGCCGCGCGGCGGCGTCCGAGGCGGCCGCCGCCGCGCCCCCGTCGGAAGCCGGGGAGAGCCGTGCGCAGGCCGGGTCGCGGAGGGCCGTGGCGAGCGGGGCGGGCACCCCGACGGCGGCCGCCGGGCAGGAGGCGCCCGGCGCCGTCCTGACGGAGCCCGCCACCGCGTCCGAGGCCACCGCGTCCGAGGCCACCGCGTCCGAGGCCGCCACGTCCGAGGCCACCGCGTCCGAGGCCACCGCGTCCGAGGCCACCCCGCCCGAGGCCGGCGGCGCGTCACAGGCGGTCGACGGCGGAGCGCCGGAAGCCACCGTGGTGTCCCGGAGGCTGTTCGTCTCCCGGGTCGTCGGAGGAGCCGCCGCCGCGGCGGCCGTCGGGACCGTCGGCTACGGCACCTACGGCGTGCTGCGCGGTCCGCGCGTCAAGCGGGTCACCGTGCCGCTCGCGAAGCTGCCTCGCTCCGCGCACGGGTACCGGATCGCCGTGGTCTCCGACATCCACCTCGGGCCGGTCCTCGGCCGCGCCCACAGCCAGCGCATCGTCGACTCCATCAACGCCACCCAGCCCGACCTGGTGGCCGTCGTCGGCGACCTCGTCGACGGCACGGTGGAGGACCTCGGCTCCGCCGCCGAGCCGCTGGCCCGGCTCCGCGCCCGCCACGGTTCCTTCTTCGTCACCGGCAACCACGAGTACTTCTCCGGCGCCGACGCCTGGGTCGACCACGTCCGCGACCTCGGCCTGCGGCCGCTGCGCAACGCCCGGACCGAGATCGCCGCCGGGTTCGACCTCGCGGGCGTCGACGACATCGCCGGCGAGAGCGAGGGGCAGGGTCCCGACTTCGCCGGTGCGCTCGGCGACCGCGACCGCGCGAGAGCGGCCGTGCTGCTCGCGCACCAGCCGGTCGTCATCCACGACGCCGTCCGCCACGGCGTCGACCTCCAGCTCTCCGGCCACACCCACGGCGGCCAGCTCTGGCCCGGCAACTTCCTCGCCGATCTCGCCAATCCGACCGTCGCCGGCCTGGAGCGGTACGGCGACACCCAGCTCTACGTCTCCCGGGGAGCCGGCGCCTGGGGCCCCCCGGTCCGGGTCGGAGCGCCGTCCGACATCACCGTCGTCCAGCTGGCGTCCCGGCAGGCCTGAGAGGGGTCCTCGCGACCCGGTCCGGGTGCTTCGCGGCCTGCCGGGACGACACCAGGGCCACCACCGGGCGGAGCAGGCCGCAGGCGGCCACCAGGAGCCGGCCGGGGCGGTACGTGGCGGGGACCGAGGGAGCGGAGCCGGCCGGCGGGGCGCCGGATACGGCGATGCCGAGCGCGGCGCGGTGCCGGCGGGCGGGTGGCGTGCTCGTCCCCGGCCGGACCGGCCCGGGCGGCCCGCACGCTACTTCGCCCCGTCGCCCTTCTTCTTGGCGGAGGCCGTCGTCTTCCCGGCCGTGCGCTTCGCCGTCGTGGAGAGGACCTGCTGCGGCGTGCCCGAGGCGGCCATGCCCGCGGCCGTCGGCATGAAGTCGGCGAGCAGGTCGTGGGTCTCCCGGACGAGCGGGCGCAGCAGGCGGAAGCGGGAGAGCGTGATGGCGCGGGCCGTGACCGGGGCGAGCCGTTCGACCAGACGCCGGCTGTTGGCGGCGCCCTCGGAGCGGTCGTACACCCAGAACAGCACCAGGCCCATCTGCTGGAGCCAGAGCAACCGCGGCAGGGGCTCGGCCAGTTCGGGGTCGATCTTCACCGACGCCCCGGCGATGACCCGGCGGTGGACCTCGATCGCGGCCTCGCGCGGGCCCTCCGACTCGGGGGAGAAGGGGCTGAGCGGGCTGTCCGGGTCGGCGGCGTTCTTGAAGAACTGGGAGGCGAACTCGTGGTACGGCTCGGCGATGTCGAGCCATCCGAGGAGGACCCCGCGGATACGGGCCGTGAGGTCCTTCTCGTCGCTGTCGAGGATCTCCTCGACCGCCGTCTGGTGTTCCTCGGCGATCCGGTCGTAGAAGCCCTGGACGAGGTGTTCCTTGGAGGAGAAGTAGTAGTACGCGTTGCCGACCGAGACTCCGGCCTCCTGGGCGATGGCCCGCATCGTCGTCTTGTCGTAACCGCGTTCCCTGAAGAGCCGGAGGGCGGTCTCGAGGATGAGGGTGCGGGTCTGCTCGCTCTTGGGGGCCTTCGCCGGGGCCGTGCCGGGGGCCTCCGTCGAGGCCGTGTCCGCGGCCTTCGCCGGTTCGTTGGTCCCGTCGGGCTTCTCTTCCTTGACGTCCTTCACAGTCCCCGAGCCTAGCCGGGCGCGCCCGGCGGCTCGCACCGCCCGTCTTCGCAGGGGGCCCCTTCGCCGCCCTTGAGCGCCTCGCGCCACCGGGTGGCGGCGAGGACGGTCGCCCGGGCGAAGGGCCGGCCGGCGGGGGTGGCCAGCCAGTGGGCCTTGGGCCGGTGTTCGGCCAGGGCCCACAGGCAGACGATCCAGGCGGAGTCGGCGTGATAGACCTGCCCCCGGTCCCCGACGACGGTGATCTCCCGCAGGGTGGACGCGTGGTCCAGGCCGGGAAAGCGCCGCCGGGCCTCCCGTGACGCGGCCGGGACGAGATCGAGCGGGACGAGCTGCCGCTGTCGCGTGAGCCAGTGCCGCATGTGGACGCAGAGCGCGCACTCGGCGTCGTACAGCACAGTCAGGCGGTGGACGGGAGTGGTCGGCCGTGCGGTCCCGGGTCCCGCCGGATGCCCGGGAGCCCTCGGTGTCTCCGCCTGCCCCCGCACCTGTGCCGGCGTGGGCGGCGGTGTCGGCATCGTCATGGCGGCCGTCCTCACGCGCCGGGAGCGGGCGGTGCCCAGGCGCCGGCAGCGGTCCCGGTCCAGCCCTGCGGCGGCACGGGCGGCACCTGCTCGCGCTCCATCACGCCGCGGCGGCGGATCTTGTTGAGGACGTAGACGTTGCCCAGGTGCATCACGCCGAGGACCAGGAGCACGACCCCGAGCTTGACCGAGAGCGCCTCGAAGAGCGCCCGGGCGTCGAGGACGGCCTCGTCCTGGCTCAGATAGAGCGCCACGAAGCCGAAGTTGACGAGGTAGAAGCCGACCACCAGGAGATGGTTGACGGCGTCGGCGAGCTTCTCGTTGCCGTGCAGGACGTCGGCGAGGAAGACCTTGCCGTTTCGGCTGAGCGTCCGCGCGACCCAGATGGTCAGAGCCACGCTGATCAGCAGGTAGACGATGTACGCGATGACTGTGAGGTCCATGCCCCACGCTCCCTTGAACGCGTTCAATTGCTGGCGTCCATGACTCTAGGGCCTTCCTTGAACATGTTCAAGTGCGGGGGGCGGGTCAGGCGCGGCCGCCGCGAAAGGGAGAGGCGGCCGGGCAGGGGGTCGCTTACGATCGCGCGAATGACACTCCTTCACGATGTGGCCGGATCAGGCCCTTCCGCAGTCCTCCTCGTCCATTCCGGTGTCTGCGACCGGCGGATGTGGGACGCGCAGTTCGACGCCCTGGCCGACGCCGGACACCGGGTCGTGCGCTGCGACCTCCGCGGATTCGGGGAGACCCCTCTCGAAGCGCCGCACACCCACATGGAGGACCTGCGGGACCTCCTCGACACCCTGGGGATCGAGCGGACCGCCCTGGTCGCCTCCTCCTTCGGCGGCGCCGTCGCCCTGGAGTTGGCGGCCCGCCACCCCCAGCGGGTCTCCGCGCTCGCGCTGCTCTGCCCGAACTCGCCCGACCATGAGCCGAGCGACGAACTGCGCGCCTGGGGCGGGCGGGAGAACGCCCTGCTCAGGGCGGGCGACATCGACGCCGCCGTCGCGCTCAACGTCGACACCTGGCTCGGTCCCGACGCCGGGGACGAGGCCCGCGAGCTGGTCCGCGTGATGCAGCGGCGCGCCTTCGACCTCCAGCTCCCCGCGCCGCAGGAGTTCGCCCCGACCGACCCCGAGGTCGGCACGCCGGAGCTGGCGGCGATCGGGGCGCCGTGCCTCGTCGTCTCCGGCGCGCACGACATCGCCGACTTCCGGGCGCTCGCGGCCCGCCTCGCCGGCCTCCTGCCGGCCGCCCGCCTCGTCGAACTCGACTGGGCGGGCCATCTCCCGGCCCTGGAGCGCCCCGAGGAGACGAACAAGCTGCTGGTGGACTTCCTGGCCTCCCCGGCGCGCTAGGAGACCGCGCCAGGCCCCCCTTAGGGGGTGCTCTGCCGGGCCCCGGCCGTCCCGGCCTTCGGCGTCGTACCGCCGAACCGCCGCACCCCCGGCACCAGCGCCGTCCCCAGGCAGCAACCGCCCACCAGCAACGCCGCCGCGATCAGGGGCACTTCCGGGCCCCACGCGGAGGCGGCGAGCGGGGCGAGGGCGTAGCCCAGGGGCATCGCGGCCAGGGAGAGCAGCCAGTCGTAGGAGACGACCCGGGCCAGGGCGTGCGTGGGGATCGCCTCCTGGACGGCGGTCGCCCAGACCGGGGAGAGGAAGCCCAGCCCGGCCTGGGCGATCCCGTAGGCGGCGATGGTCACCGGCGCCGGGGCCGGGAGGGCGAGGAGCAGCAGGGGCAGGGCGTACGTCGCGAGGCCGAGGTTCGCCGCCAGTACCGGGCGCCGGGGCCGTACGCGATCGGCCGCCAGCGCGCCGAGGAGGAAGCCCACGGCCCCGACCTGGAGGAGCAGCACCCATGCCGTCCTGCCGCCGGGCTGGGTCAGGGCGATGGCCGGGCCGAGGGTCATCAGCACGGCGGCGGCGCCGTTCCAGGCGCTGTGGCCGATGAGACTGGTCCAGTACCAGTCGCGGGAGCGGACCTCGTGCCAGCCCTCGGCGAGGTCCGCGCGCAGCGAGCGGCGGGGGATCGGCACGCGCTCGACTCGCAGGGCCCCGAGGATGGCCGCGCTGATCGCGAAGGTCGCCGCGTCCAGGACGAAGGCCCAGCCCGGTCCGACGGTCACGATCAGGGCGCCGGCCAGCGCGGGGCCGCCGATGCGGGTCGCGCTCTGGGCCGCGCTCAGCGCCGCGTTGGCGCGCTGGAGCGCTTCGGGGGCCACCGTCCCCTTGACGAGGGGGGACCCGGTGGGCAGGGCGAAGGCCCCGGCCGCGCCGCCGGCCGCCTGGACGGCGGCGACGACCCAGAGGGTGGGATCGCCGCTCAGCAGCTGCTCGCCGACGATGAGTTGGGTGGCGCAGCGGACGAGGTCGGTGGTCAGGGCGACCGTACGGGCGGCGAAGCGGTCCGCCACCACACCTCCCAGGGGGAGCAGCAGCAGTTTGGGGACCATGGCGCAGGCCAGGACGAGCGCGAGTGCGGAGGCCGATCCGGTGGCCTCCCAGACGGCGATGGCAAGTGCGGCGGGGATGGCGGCGTCGCCGAGCAGGGAGAGGGTGCGGCCGGTCAGGAACAGCCGGAACGGGCGGCCCCGCAGGGGGTGGGGTACGGACTTCCCGGGCGGCGCGGGCAGGGGGGTGACGGGCATGTCCCCAATCTATTTCGGTACCGAATAATTCGGCAACGAAATATTTGAGAACGAAGGGTCACGGCGTGGCGACGTACGATCGAGCCATGGAGCCCTCCCGGCGTAGCGAACCGACCGACCCCCCGGAGCCCGCGCCCCGCGTCCCGGCCGGCCCCGCCCCGCGCGACTGGACCGACGAGCACGTGGAGCGCTGGCGGCCGGTGCTGCCCGGCCTCGACCCGGTGGTCGAAGGCGCGGTCACCCGGATGAAGAAGCTCTCGGTCCACCTGCGGCGGGTGCGTGAGCAGTCCCTGGTCGACTTCGATCTGGAGCGCCACGAGTTCGACACCCTGCACAAGCTCGCCGGCCGCGGGGGCAGCGCGGCCCCCTCCGAACTCGCCCAGGACCTCGACCTCGCCCCCGCGTCGGTCAGCGGCCGCCTGGACGCCCTGGAACGGCGCGGCTTCGTCCGCCGTACGCAGTCCACGACCGACCGCCGCCGGGTCGTGGTCGAGCTCACCGCCGCCGGCCGCGAGACCTGGCTCGGCGCGATGGACGTCCTCGGCCACGAGGAGGAGCGCCTCCTCGGCGTCCTGGACGAGGACGAGCGGGCCCGGCTGAACGACATGCTCCGCCGGATCATGGTGGTGGCCGAGGAGCCCGGCGGCACGCAGGCTTGGCACGGCTGACCCCCGTCCTGCGTCCGAGCGTCCCGCCGGACGTTAGGCCGCCGGGGGACGGGCCGACCGCCCGGCCCCCGCAGGCGGCCGTCCGCCGCCCCCGCACGCGGCAGTCCGCCCGACCCTCGCGCGCGGCCGTCCGCCTCACATGCTCAGCGAGCGCGCGTAGTTGAGCTGTCCCATCACCCAGGCGAAGCTGTCCGGACCGGTCGCCGGGATCATCGTGGAGTGGTGGCGGCCGGCGCTGGTCACCGTGACCTGGATGAAGCCCGTCGTCTGCTTCTCCTTCATCAGAAGGAACAGCAGCCCCAGCAGGCAGAAGATGAAGAAGACGATGGCCAGCACGATGGCGGCGGCCGGGATCTTCTCCTCGGTCCGCGACATGTCCATCGCGTTCCACACCGCGCCCTTGAGCGGCATCGGACCGGCGGGCGTGATGATCTGGTCCCCGACGACGGTGATGTCCCCCAGGCTGAGCAGCGGCGCCCCGCCGTGGGCGGCCATCGGCGGATGCTGCGGCGGCACCGGCACGCCCGGCAGCGTCGGCTGGTACGCGGGTCCGGGGGCCGCGTGCGGGTAGCCGTAGGCCGGCGTCCCGTGCGGGTAGCCGTAACCGGGCGCCCCCGCCCGCTGATCGGGACCCCACGTGTACTCCCCGTCCGCGTAGGGGTTCGGCTCGGTCATGACTCCCCGCTTTCCACAACGACAAAGGCCCGCTCCTGCACGCCGCAGCGTACAGAAGCGGGCCCCCGTCCCGAGCCGGCTCTCAGAAGCGACGCGTGATCAGCGCGCGCTTGACCTCCTGGATCGCCTTGGTGACCTCGATGCCACGCGGGCACGCGTCGGTGCAGTTGAACGTCGTGCGGCAACGCCACACGCCGTCCTTGTCGTTCAGGATCTCCAGGCGCTGCTCGCCCGCCTCGTCACGCGAGTCGAAGATGAAGCGGTGCGCGTTGACGATCGCGGCCGGACCGAAGTACTGGCCGTCGTTCCAGAAGACGGGGCAGGACGACGTGCACGCGGCGCACAGGATGCACTTGGTGGTGTCGTCGAACCGCTCGCGGTCCTCGGCGGACTGCAGGCGCTCGCGCGTCGGCTCGTTGCCCTTGGTGACCAGGAACGGCATGACGTCCCGGTACGCCTGGAAGAACGGCTCCATGTCGACCACGAGGTCCTTGAGGACCGTGAGGCCCTTGATGGCCTCGACCGTGATCGGCTTCTCCGGGTTGATGTCCTTGATCAGCGTCTTGCAGGCGAGCCTGTTCTTGCCGTTGATCCGCATCGCGTCGGAGCCGCAGATGCCGTGCGCGCAGGAGCGCCGGAAGGTCAGCGTGCCGTCGACGTCCCACTTGATCTTGTGGAGGGCGTCGAGCACGCGCTCCTTGGGGTCGATCTCGATCTGGAAGTCCTCCCAGACCGCCGCGTCGAGGACCTCGGGGTTGAAGCGGCGGATCCGGAGGGTGACCGTGATGTACGGCGAGGCGGCGGAGTCCTTCTCCACCTTGTCCAGTACGGGGGTAGCCATCAGTACTTACGCTCCATCGGCTGGTAGCGGGTCTGGACGACGGGCTTGTAGTCGAGACGCACGGTCTCGGAGCCGTCGGCGCCGACCTCGCGGTACGCCATGGTGTGGCGCATGAAGTTGACGTCGTCGCGGTTGGGGTAGTCCTCGCGGTAGTGACCGCCGCGGGACTCCTTGCGCGCCAGGGCCGAGACGGCCATGACCTCGGCCAGGTCGAGCAGGTTGCCCAGCTCGATCGCCTCGAGCAGATCCGTGTTGAAGCGCTTGCCCTTGTCCTGGATGGACACGTTCAGGTAGCGCTCGCGCAGCTCGGCGATCTTGTCGACCGCCGTCTTGATGGTCTGCTCGGTACGGAACACCATCACGTTGGCGTCCATCGTCTCCTGGAGCTCCTTGCGGAGGACGGAGACCCGCTCCGAACCCGTGGAGTTGCGCAGCCGCTCGACCTGCTCGGCGACGAACGACGCCGGGTTCTCGGGCAGCTCGACGAAGTCGGCCTTCGCCGAGTACTCGGCGGCGGCGATGCCGGCGCGCTTGCCGAAGACGTTGATGTCCAGGAGCGAGTTGGTGCCCAGACGGTTGGCGCCGTGCACGGAGACACAGGCGACCTCGCCCGCCGCGTACAGGCCCGGGACGACGGTGGTGTTGTCGCTCAGGACCTCACCCTCGACGTTGGTCGGGATGCCGCCCATGGCGTAGTGCGCGGTCGGCTGGATCGGGATCGGGTCCGTGTAGGGCTCGATGCCGAGGTACGTCCGCGCGAACTCGGTGATGTCGGGCAGCTTGGCGTCCAGCTGCTCCGGCGGGAGGTGCGTCAGGTCGAGGTAGACGTGGTCGCCCTCGGGACCGCAGCCGCGGCCCTCGCGGATCTCCGTGTAGATGGAGCGCGAGACGACGTCACGGGACGCGAGGTCCTTCATGACCGGCGCGTACTTCTCCATGAAGCGCTCGCCGTCCTTGTTGCGGAGGATGCCGCCCTCACCGCGGGCGCCCTCCGTCAGCAGGATGCCCATGCGCCAGATGCCCGTCGGGTGGAACTGGAAGAACTCCATGTCCTCCAGGGGCAGACCGCGGCGGTAGCAGGCCGCCTGGCCGTCACCGGTCAGGGTGTGCGCGTTCGACGTCACCTTGAAGAACTTGCCGGTGCCGCCGGAGGCGTAGATGACGGCCTTGGCCTGGAAGACGTGGATCTCGCCGGTGGCCAGCTCGAAGGCGACCACACCGGCCGACTTCTTGACGCCGTCGACCTCGGTGATCAGCTGGTCCAGGACGTAGAACTCGTTGAAGAACTCCACGCCCTCCTTGACGCAGTTCTGGTACAGCGTCTGGAGGATCATGTGACCGGTGCGGTCCGCGGCGTAGCAGGACCGGCGGACCGGGGCCTCGCCGTGGTTGCGGGAGTGACCGCCGAAGCGGCGCTGGTCGATGGTGCCGTCCGGGGTGCGGTTGAACGGCAGGCCCATCTTCTCCAGGTCGAGGACGGCGTCGATGGCCTCCTTCGCCAGGATCTCGGCGGCGTCCTGGTCGACCAGGTAGTCACCGCCCTTGACCGTGTCGAAGGTGTGCCACTCCCAGTTGTCCTCCTCCACGTTGGCGAGCGCGGCGGCCATGCCGCCCTGCGCCGCGCCCGTGTGGGAGCGGGTGGGGTAGAGCTTCGTGAGCACGGCGGTGCGGCTGCGCTTCGTCGCCTCGATGGCTGCGCGCATGCCGGCGCCGCCGGCGCCGACGATGACGGTGTCGTACTTGTGGATCTTCATGTCGTGGATTACCTCAGCCCCGTGCCTAGCGGATGTTCGGGTCGAAGGTGAAGATCACCAGCGTGCCCAGAAGGATGGTGAACACCGTGGCGGTGTACAGCAGGCCCTTGAGCCACAGGCGCGTGTTGGCGCGCTCCGCGTAGTCGTTGATGACCGTGCGGAGGCCGTTGGCGCCGTGGAGCATGGCCAGCCACAGCATCAGCAGGTCCCAGACCTGCCAGAACGGGGACGCCCAGCGGCCCGCCACGAAGGCGAAGCCGATCTTGGAGACGCCGCCGTCCAGGAAGAGCTGGATCAGCAGGTGGCCGAGGACCAGGACGACGAGGACGACGCCGGACAGCCGCATGAAGAGCCAGGCGGCCATCTCGAAGTTGCCGCGGGTCGCCCGCGGAGTCCTGCCCGTGCGCTTGCGGGGTGCCTCGATGTACGGCGCGGGGTTGTCCACGTCGTAGCGGGGGCCGCCCTCGACGGGACCGATCGCGGAAGTGGTGTCAGCAGACATGTCTGGCGTCAGCTCCCGAACAGTTCACGTGCGGCGTGGCCGAGGACGGGATACACAGAGCCCGCCATCAGCACGACCCAGATGCCCACGACGGTCCAGAGCATCTGCTTCTGGTAGCGCGGGCCCTTGGACCAGAAGTCCACGGCGATGACCCTGAGGCCGTTCAGCGCGTGGAAGAGAATGGCGGCGACGAGGCCGTACTCGAGGAGTGCGACGATCGGCGTCTTGTACGTGGCGACGACATCGTCGTACGCCTCGGGGGAGACGCGGACGAGAGCGGTGTCCAGCACGTGTACGAACAGGAAGAAGAAGATGAGGACGCCGGTGACTCGATGAGCCACCCAGGACCACATTCCTTCCCGGCCGCGGTACAGCGTTCCAGCCGGCACGGAAAAACCCTCCGGGAGCGGGGATCAGGGTCGGCCGGCTTCAGTGTCGGTCTGACCCGGCCGGGTACGGTCCACCGGCCCTGGTCATCGTAGCGACGACTTGTCGGTTCGCTCGCGCGGGGTCCATAGGTGTGATCAAACAGGCACGGACGGGCTATCACACAAGCCCGAATCACCGCATAGCGGACAGATTCTGGTGGGACACCAGCTGAACGAGCCGGGCCCGGGCGAGTCGGCGCAGCTCGTCCGCCGTGATCGCCCGCTCCTCGTCCCGCTCGTTGCCCAGCCGCGACCGGAGGGCCGCGAGGACCTGGTCGAGCCGCTCATCGGGCCGCACCCCGTCGAGGCTGATCACGAAGGCGTGCCCGAAGCGGCTCTCGTACGCGCCGTGGGCGGCCCGCAGGGCCGTGTGGGCGGCCGGCGGGGCGTGCGGGTGCAGCGAGGTGGAGGCGGCCGACTCCTCGCCCGACAGCGCCTCGTCGAGGTCGGCGCGGGACAGGTCGTAACCGGCCTCGTCGGCGGCGGCGAGCAGCGCGTCCAGCGTCGGGTACGGACGGTGCGCGGCCACCCGTTCGGCCCAACGGCGACTCCCGCAGCAGCCGAGGAGCAGCTCCTCCACCACGCCGGGCGGGGCCACGTTGAAGCGCAGGAGGCCGGTGGGGTGCCGGTGACCGCCCTGCCGGGCAGGTATGGCGGGGGAGCCCAGGTTCCTGGAGGGGGCGTGGGTGTCGCTGGTCAGCGTGGGCTCCGGGAAGGGTGGGGTGGGTGTGGCGCAACGTTATCGATGGGGAGGGGGAGCCGTCCGACGGATGCGCGAATTTCACCCGGAAGGGAGAGTTTCGGATACGGCGGTGGACGTTCCGGACGGCGCCGGGCCGTGCGCCCGATTCCCCCGGATGGCCCCGTTCCGCTTCCTGAGGGAGGATTCCGAGTGATGCGGTACTCCATACGGGGGCCCCACAGGGGCCCCGCTCTCCTCGCGGCCGTGGTGGCGTCGGTCACCGTGGCGGCCTGCTCCGGCGGGTCGTCGCAAGGGTCCACGGGAACCGTCTCCGGACCCGGTGCGCCGTCCTCCGCCGTCGGCGCGCCACCGACACCCTCGGCGCCGGGGACGAGCCCGACCCCCACGCCGACCCCCACCCGGACCTATCCGCTCTCGTCCGCTCCCCTCACCATCCCCGCCGTCGCCGCGCACGAGCCGGCCCGGGGCCCCGGCTGGCGGCCGTCGCCGGACACGGGGGTCGTCGTCGCCAAGGGAAGCGAGCGCCTCGCCGACGAGGGCAGGCTCCTCGCGGGCGAGCTGAGGATCCCGTACCGAGGGGTGGCGGCCCCCCGCTCCGGGGATGTCGAGCTGGCGCTCGGCGGAAAGGGCGCCGCCGAGTCGTACACGCTCACGACCCGCGGCGACCGCGTGCGGATCACCGGCCCCGACGAGGCCGGCGTCTTCTACGGCACCCGCACGCTCAAGCAGTCCGTCAAGGGCTCGGGCGCCATGCCCGAGGGCGTCGTGAACGACCGGCCCGCCAAGCCGCAGCGCGGACTGAACCTCGACATCGCACGCAAGCACTTCGACGCGGCCTGGATCGAGGACCGCGTCCGCGAGATGGGGGACCTCAAGCTCAACCAGCTCGGTCTGCACTTCTCCGACGACCAGGGCTTCCGGATCGCCTCCGACACCCACCCCGAGGTCGTCTCCGCCCAGCACCTCACCAAGGCCGAGGTGCGGCGGATCATCGCGCTCGCGGCCAGCCGGCACATCACCGTCGTGCCCGAGATCGACTCGCCCGGACACCTCGGGGCCGTCCTGCGCGCCCACCCGGACCTCCGGCTGCTCAACGTCCAGGGGACCCCGCGCCAGGGCGCCATCGACATCTCCAAGCCGGGCTCGGCGGCGATCGTCGACGACCTGCTGCGGGAGTACTCCGCGCTGTTCCCCGGCGGCTGGTTCCACGTCGGCGCGGACGAGTACCAGGCGCTGACCGTGCGCGACCCGGCCGCCTCGTACCCGCAGCTCGCCACGGCGGCACGGGAGAAGTACGGGCCCGAGGCCGGGATCCAGGACCTCGCGGAGGGCTGGCTCAACGACCGGGCGGCGGTCGTGCGGGCCGCGGACAAGACGGCCAAGGCATGGAACGACGGCTTCTTCGGCGGCGGGGTGGTGAACGCCGACAAGAACATCGAGGTCGAGTACTGGACCGGCAAGGAGATCGGGGCCAGGCCGCCCGTCGAGTACCTCAGCGAGGGCCGGCCGGTGGTCAACCTCAACGACGAGTTCCTCTACTACGTCCTCGGCGAGCCGAACGAGTTCACCTACCCCACCGGCCGGCGCATCTACGAGCAGTGGACACCGCTGGTCCTGCGCGGGACGACACCGGTCCCCGAGCGGTACGGGCCGCAGATCCTGGGCGGCCGTTTCGCGGTCTGGTGCGACCTGTCGGGCGCCCAGACGCAGGCGCAGGTGGCCGACGGGATACGGATGCCGCTGACGGCGACGGCGCAGAAGCTGTGGGACGCCCGTGAGCCGACGCTGAGCTGGGAGCGGTTCCGGGCCCTGGCGTCGGAGGTGCGCTGAGCGGTCGACGGGCCGGAGGGGGGCGCGGGCAATGGGGGGGCGAGGCGTCTCGGGCCGTAAGGGGTCGCGGGAGCCGGCGGCCGAGGTCGCCGGGCACGGCGATGGCGGGGTGGGGGTTCCCGGCTCATGGCGGTCGAGGTGCGCCGAGGCGGCGGCGGCTGAGAGGGGCGCCGGGCGGTGGAGGGGCGCCGAGGCGGCGCGGGTACGCTCCCATCGCTGCGGCCGCCCGGCCGCCCGGGGCCTCGGGGAGGGGCGCCGCCAAGTCCGTGGGGGTCCCGCTCACTCATGCTCCGCAATCCCGTCGGCCTGTCGTACGCCGTCGTGGCGCTGCTCGCGGCGATGGCCGTGGCCGACGCCGCCCTCTTCGCCGCGGCCCTCGACGTCCGCCTCCTGACAGCGGGGGATGCTCAGGGCCGCTGGGAGTGGCAGGACTTCACGCACCCGGGTGTCGAGGGCGCCACGGTCGCCCGGGGGCTGGTGCAGCTCGCGCTGACCGTCGTCTTCATCGTCTGGTTCTTCCGGGTCCGCAGGAACGCCGGGATCTTCGCGCCCGATCTGCACCGCGGCGGCCCCGGCTGGGCCATCGGCGCCTGGTTCGTCCCGGTCGCCAACCTCTGGTGGCCGCGGAGCGTGGCGGCCGGCACCTGGCGGGCGAGCCGCCGGGACCCGTACGGCGACGGCAAGGGCGCGGGGGAGTCGTTCGCGGTGCTCAACCTGTGGTGGGCCTTCTGGATCCTGACGAATCTGGCCGACCCCTTCGCCTCGGCGGTGTACGACGACGCCGACACGGCCGAGGAGTTCGCGGCCGGGGCGGGCTTCTTCATGGGCGCGGCTCTGGTGGACATCGTCGCGGCGGGGCTGGCGATCCGATTCGTCCGTCGTCTGACCTCTATGCAGCGGTCGAAGGTCACTGGCATGATTCCGGCCGCGCAGTGACGTAAATGCGCCAAGCGGCGCAGTAAGAGGAGTACTGCGTCCGCTACGGGAGGCCTCCATGAGCCTGCTGGAACTGATCGACCTGGCCGACGAACGGGGTCTGGCCGCGGCCGGCCTCGCCTGCCTGGACCGGTGCCTGCCGCTGCTCGCGCCCGACGGGGCCGAGGCGCTCCGGCCCGTCTGGGCGGCGGTGGCGCGCGGAGACGGCGGCGCGTGGGGCGAGGCGCTCGCCAAGGCCGGCGTCGAGCTGGACGACGCCCCCGCCGACGACGAGGCTGCCCGGCTCGTCCGGGAGATGCTGGGCGCCGCCCCCGCCGAGTGGGCCGCGCCGGACCTGCGCGCCTGGGCCTCGGGCTGCTCCGCCACCGCCCTCACGCTGCACGGTCGTTACGACGGCGCGGGAGGCGCGCCCGAACTGGTCGAGGCGTGCCGCTCCGGCGACGCGACCGGCGCGGGGCCGCTCCTCGCCGGCGAACTGCGCCGCCAGCACGCCGTCCTGGAATCCGTCGCCCACGGCCCGACCGGCCTGCGCCGGGCCCGCGAACTCTCCACGGAGGGCGGCCGGGTGCTCCGCGCGGTGGTCTCGCGCAGGGCGCGTACGGCCTGAGCCGTCCGGCCTGAGCCGTCCGAGCGGAGCCGTGCGGCCGGGGTGGGCGGCGCGTGCGACGGCCGGGTGCGCCGTGCGGTGGCCTTGCGAGGGCCCTTGCCGCGTCCTCACGAGGTTCCCTGCCGCCCGAGGCGCTCGGACCGGGCCGCGCGGCCCGGCAGGGCGCGGCTCGCCCGCGGGCCGCGCCTCGGGGACGGTGTTCCGGCCGGAGCCCGCCGGGCGGCCGGCCGGAACGGTCAGGCCTCCTGGCCCGGCAGGGACGCCGAGGCGATCGTCTCCGCGATCTCGCGCTCCGCCCGCGCCTTGTCGAGGCCGAGGCCCGTGAGGACGCCCTTGCCGTCCTCGAACTCCAGCAGCGCCAGCAGGATGTGCTCCGTGCCGACGTAGTTGTGACCCAGGCGCAGGGCCTCCCGGAACGTGAGCTCCAGGACCTTCTTCGCGCCCGCGTCGTACGGGATGAGCCCGGGCACCTCCTCCGCCGGCGGTGGCAGCGTCGCCGCGACGGCCTCGCGCACCTGGTCGGGGGTGACGCCCCGCGAGGTGATCCAGAGGACGGCGATCCCCTCGGGTTCGGCGAGGAGGCCGAGGGCGAGGTGGCCGGGGAGCGTCTCGGCGTTGCGCGCCGCCGCGGCCTCGTTCTGCGCGGCCATCACGACGTTCCTGGCCCGGGGGGTGAACCGGTTGAAGCCCTCGCCCGGGTCCAGCTTCGCGGAGTCCGAGTCCTTCGGGTCCTTGGGCACGAAGCGCTTCTGGGCCGCCTGCCTGGTGACGCCCATGCTCCTGCCGATGTCGGTCCAGGAGGCGCCCGAACGCCGTGCCTGGTCAACGAAGTGGCCGATGAGGTGGTCCGCCACGTCACCGAGGTGGTCCGCCGCGATCACGGCGTCCGAGAGCTGGTCGAGTGCGTCGCTGTGGACCTTCTTGATCGCTTCGATGAGGTCGTCGAGCCGGACGGGATGGGTCATGCCGACTGGGTTCGTCATGGGTGCAACCCTAGGTTGACACCCCTGCCCTGTCAACCTTCGGTTGACAGGGCAGGGGTCGTCATGATGATCGCCATGACGACGCCCGAGCACGCCCTCGCCGCCGACGACCTCCAGCACGCCGTCCGCCTCTGCCTCGCCACGCTGCGCGGCGCCTCGGCGGCAGGCACCGCCGCCGACTGGCAGCGCCCCGCCGGCTCGCTCACCTGGAGCTGCTGGGAGACCGCCGAGCACCTCGCCGACGACCTCTTCGCCTACGCGGTCCAGATCGGCCTCGAAGCCCCGCCGCTCGACACGGAGGTGCCCTTCCTCTGGACCCGGCGGCGTGAAGGAGGCCCGGCGAACGTCACCTTCGCCGACCCGGCGGCCGGCGTCCCCGGCCTCCTCCAGGTCGTCGAGTCCTGCGGCTCGCTGCTCACCGCCCTGGTCCGTACGGCTCCGGCCGACCGGCGCTCGTACCACTGCCACGGGGTCTCCGACCCGGCGGGCTTCGCGGCGATGGGCATCGTCGAGGTCCTGGTCCACACCCATGACATCGCCCTCGGGCTCGGCGTCCCCTGGACCCCGCCGGCCGGCCTGTGCGCCCGCACCCTGACCCGCCTCTTCCCCGACGCGCCCACGGACACCGACCGCTGGCCGACCCTGCTGTGGGCGACGGGCCGGGGGGACCTCGAAGGCCATGACCGGCTCACGTCCTGGCGCTGGCACGCCGAGGTCCGCGACGCAGGGGAGTGAGCGGGGGGCCCGGCGGCTCGACGGAGGCGCGGCGACGAGGGCGTCACCCGATGTGGTGACGGGGCGTCGCCGGGGAAAAGGAAGACGACCAGGGCCGCCACCCCCCACAGGAGAGGCCCCGGTCGTCGTCCGCCGGGGCCGCAGCACGGCCCCGTACTCCTCTCAGCGCCGGGCGTGCGTTTTCTGTCACACCGCGAGCGGGCGGAGAAGGTTGCAGTTTGTACAAAGAGCGGACGAACATGGACGCGACGACGGAGAAGACGTAGCGTGCTGCTGCGCGCCGGGCGGCGTGGCGGTGGTGACCAGCCGCGATGACGAACAGGTTGTGGGGAGTGCTGGGGGACGACGCGGAGCTGACGGCCGCCGTGCTCGCCGCGCGGAACGGGGACGAGGACGCCTTCCGTACGGTGTACCGCGCCGTGCATCCTCGGCTGCTCGGCTACATACGTACGCTCGTCGGTGACGCCGACGCCGAGGACGTGGCCTCCGAGTCCTGGCTCCAGATAGCCCGCGACCTCGACCGCTTCGACGGCGACGCCGACCGGTTCCGGGGCTGGGCGGCCCGCATCGCACGCAACCGGGCCCTCGACCACATCCGCATGCGGGGCAGGCGCCCCGCCGTGGGCGGCGACGAGACCGAACTCACCGACAAGCCGGCCGACTCCGACACCGCGGACGAGGCCATGGAAGCACTCGCCACCGGCCGTACCATGCATCTGATCGCGCAACTCCCGCAGGACCAGGCCGAGGCCGTGGTCCTCCGGGTCGTCGTCGGCCTGGACGCCAAGAGCGCCGCCGACACCCTCGGCAAACGTCCCGGTGCCGTACGGACGGCGGCGCACCGCGGTCTCAAGCGGCTCGCCGAACTCCTCGGGGTCGACGGCGCCGACGGGACCGACGCGGGCGCCGTCCCGCTGGGGGGCGTACCGCCGCAGCGCGGCCGCGGGCAGGGTGCCCCGGCCCCGGGTGGTGTGACGCAATCGCGCGCGTGTACGCAGAAGGACATGTGATGGCCGACGAGCGGTACCCATGGCTCGACCAGGAGGCCGCGGAGCGGTTGCTGCGCGGCGAACCGGTCGATCCCGTCGACGATCACGCCCGTGAACAGGCAGAACGCCTGGCCCGTGCCCTCGAGTCCGCCCGTGCCCTGCCGCCCGCCCTCGCGGCGGAGGCCGAGCTTCCGGGCGAGGCGGCGGCCCTGGCCGCCTTCCGTGAGGTGACGGCCGCGCGGTCCGCCGCCCTCGCGGCGTCCGCCGCCGGCGCACCGGGGCCCGCCCCCGCCGTCGAGCTCGTCGGCGTGCGGCTCGCCCCACCCGCCACCGCCCGGAAGTGGGGGCGCTCCCTGCGGTACGGCCTGGCCGCCGCGGTCGCGGCCGTCGCCGTGGGCGGCGTCGCCGTCGCCGCCGGCACGGGTCTGCTGCCCCGGCCGTTCGCCGACGCCCCCGCGCCCGCCTCGTCCGTGAAGGTCGCCGACACCCCCGAACCGCTGCTCTCCGGCACCCCGGAGGACGGCTCGGGCACCGTCACGCCCCCGGCGCCCCCCGGCACCGAGAGCCCGTCCCCCGGTCCGTCCCCGTCGTCGTCGGGCGCGCCCTCGGCCACGCCGGGCTCCGGCGGTACGGCCGGACCGGACGGCGGCGGCCCGGAGCCCCGGCGGAGCGGGAGCACCTCCGACCCGTCCACCCTCCGGGCGAAGACCCTCAAGGCGTGCCAGGACTACAAGGCCGGACGCCTGGACGACAGCGACCAGCGGCGGCTCGCCGGATCGGCGCGGAGCGGCGAGACCGTCCGCCGCTTCTGCGACCGCGTCCTGGCCGGCGACTGGAGCGGCTCGGGCGACGACGGGAGTTCCACCGGTTCGGGGTCCTCGGGCTCGACCGGCCGGACCTCCGGCGGCGACTCCGGCGGCAGGGGCGACGACCAGAGCGGCGACGACGGCTCCGGCGACGAGAGCGATCGAGGCGACAGCGCCGCCGGCCCGGTCGGAGCGCCCGGCTCCGGCGGCTGGAACGGCGGACACGGCGGCGGCGGACACGGCGGCGGCCACGGGAACACCAGCGCCGGCAAGGGCGGTACCGACGGCCCGAGCAAGGGCCGCGACCGGTCCGGGCGCACCCTCGCCGCCCCCAAGAACACCGCTGGACCGGCCGTCGCGCAGCCCCTCACCCTCCAGGTGTGACACTTTCGGGCCCGCCGACGCAGTACTGAGTGAGCCGACTGGTCATCGGCCGCGCATGGAGCCAAGGTTCCCCCCGTACCTTCGGCTCTGCGCACAGGCGCGGGTGGGACACGTTCCCCCGGTCCCACCCGCGCCCCTTCCTCCTCGGCCGTCCGCCACCGGGCGGCAGCCGCTCACCAGTGGACGACGACCTTGTCGCCGACCCGCACCTGGTCGAAGAGCGCCGAGAGCTTCCCCCGGTCCCGTACGTTCACGCAGCCGTGCGAGGCCCCGTTGTAGCCGCGGGCGGCGAAGTCCGCCGAGTAGTGCACGGCCTGTCCCCGGCTGAAGTACATCGAGTACGGCATCGGCGTGTGGTAGAGCTTCGACCAGTCGTTACGGACCTTGCGGTCGACGTTGAAGATGCCCTCGCGGGTCGGCGTGTTCTCCGAACCGAAGCGCACGTCCATCGACGAGACGACCTTGCCGTCGATCATCCAGGCCAGCGTCCTGCTCTCCTTGCTGATGCACAGCACCCGGCCCGTCATGCAGCGGGCGTCCGGCGTGTCCAGCTTGTTCGTCGTGGACGGCTTCAGCTCGTCCGCCGTCGGCTCGTGGGTCATCGCGACCAGACGCTGCCAGGTGGTCTCGTCCACCGAACCGGTCTGCGGCAGCTCCCGCTTCTTCTGGAAGGCCGAGACGGCCTTGCCCGTGATCGTGCCGTAGAAGCCGGTGGGCGCCCGGTCGAAGTAGCCGACCTGGCGCAGCCGCGCCTGCAGCTCCCGCACCTGCGTGTTCTCGTCGCCGTCCTTCATCAGGACCTTGCCCGCGGGCGCGTCCGCGGTGGGCGAGGAGGACGGCTCGTCGTCCGTCGAGGGGGTCTCCGTCGGCTCCGCCGAGGACGCGGAGTCGCTCGGTTCGGGAGCCGGGGAGGACGACGCGGAGGTGGGCGACGACGACGGCGCCGCCGTCCCGCCCGAGCCGGCCGCCTGGGCCGTACAGCCGGTGGCCAGGGCCACGGCGGCCGCGGCCAGAAGTGCTCTGCGTATGACGGACGAACGGTTCATCTCTGCCCCCCGAATGAGTCTGTGACTTATGTGATGCCTACCGGCCCCGCTTGGTTGCGCGGCGGCGGAAAGTCCGGAGCATGCTGTGAGGAAGGTCCCAGCGTGCGGGCCTCCATCCGCCGCACGGCCGCCGCTACAGTCCGTCACGACGTTCGGTACCGCTGAGTAGGTCTATCGGGAGGCACAGCAGATGGCGCGGGAGTCGGAGTCGGGGCTGCCCATCGAGCCGGTCTACGGACCGGCCGCCCTGGAAGGGTGGGACCCCGCCGAGAAGCTGGGCGAGCCGGGCTCGTACCCCTTCACCCGCGGCGTGTACCCGTCGATGTACACCGGCCGGCCCTGGACGATGCGTCAGTACGCGGGCTTCGGCACCGCCGTCGAGTCCAACGCCCGCTACAAGCAGCTCATCGACAACGGCACCATGGGCCTGTCCGTCGCCTTCGACCTGCCCACCCAGATGGGCCACGACTCCGACGCCCCGATCGCGCACGGCGAGGTCGGGAAGGTCGGCGTGGCCGTCGACTCGATCGACGACATGCGCGTGCTCTTCGGCGGGATCCCGCTGGACAAGGTCTCGACCTCGATGACCATCAACGCCCCCGCCGCCCTGCTGCTCCTGCTCTACCAACTCGTGGGCGAGGAACAGGGCGTCCCGGCGGACCGGCTGACCGGCACGATCCAGAACGACGTGCTCAAGGAGTACATCGCCCGCGGCACGTACATCTTCCCGCCCAAGCCGTCGCTGCGGCTGATCGCGGACATCTTCAAGTACTGCAAGGCCGAGATCCCGAAGTGGAACACCATCTCGATCTCCGGCTACCACATGGCCGAGGCCGGCGCCTCGCCCGCGCAGGAGATCGCGTTCACCCTCGCGGACGGCATCGAGTACGTCCGTACCGCCGTCGCCGCGGGCATGGACGTGGACGACTTCGCGCCCCGGCTCTCCTTCTTCTTCGTGGCCCGTACGACCATCCTCGAGGAGGTCGCGAAGTTCCGTGCCGCCCGCCGGATCTGGGCCCGGGTGATGAAGGAGGAGTTCGGCGCGAAGAACCCGAAGTCGCTGATGCTCCGCTTCCACACCCAGACCGCCGGCGTGCAGCTCACCGCCCAGCAGCCCGAGGTGAACCTGGTGCGCGTGGCCGTCCAGGGGCTCGCGGCCGTCCTCGGCGGCACCCAGTCGCTGCACACGAACTCCTTCGACGAGGCCATCGCCCTGCCGACGGACAAGAGCGCCCGGCTCGCCCTGCGCACGCAGCAGGTCCTCGCCTACGAGACGGACGTCACCGCCACCGTCGACCCGTTCGCCGGGTCGTACGTCGTGGAGAAGATGACCGACGACGTCGAGGCGGCCGCGGTCGCCCTCATGGAGAAGGTGGAGGACCTCGGCGGCGCCGTCAACGCGATCGAGCGCGGCTTCCAGAAGAGCGAGATCGAGCGCTCCGCCTACCGCATCGCGCAGGAGACCGACAGCGGTGAGCGGGTCGTCGTCGGCGTCAACCGCTACACGATGGACGTCGAGGAGCCCTACGAGCCGCTGCGGGTGGACCCGGCGATCGAGGCCCAGCAGGCCGAGCGGCTCGCCAGGCTGCGCGCCGAGCGGGACCAGGCGGCCGTGGACGCGGCGCTCGTCGAGCTGAAGAAGGCCGCGGAGGGCACCGACAACGTGCTCTACCCGATGAAGGACGCGCTCAGGGCGCGCGCGACGGTCGGCGAGGTCTGCAACGCGCTGCGCGAGGTCTGGGGCACCTACGTCCCGACCGACGCCTTCTGATCTTTCCGGCCTTTCCGGCATACGGAATCACGAGGCGGAGTGTCGTACCCCTGTGCGAGACTCCGCCTCATGCTGGGTGTCACCGATCTGCCGACCTATCTCGCGGGCCTCGTCCTCATCATCCTCCTGCCGGGGCCGAACTCGCTGTACGTGCTGTCCGTCGCTGCCCGCAAGGGCACCCGGACCGGATACAAGGCCGCGGCCGGCGTCTTCACCGGCGACGCGGTCCTCATGACGCTCGCCGCCCTCGGGGCGGCGTCGCTGCTGCAGACCACGCCGCTCCTCTTCATGATCGTGAAGTACGCGGGCGCGGGCTATCTGACCTGGATGGCCGTCGGGATGCTGCGGGCGGCGTGGGCGATGTGGCGGGCCCGAGGCGAGATGTCCGCCGACGGGCCGGCCGAGGCCCCGGCCGCCCCCGAGGAGCGGCCGTACCGCCGCGCGCTGATCATCAGCCTGTTCAATCCCAAGGCGATCCTCTTCCTGATCTCCTTCTTCGTGCAGTTCGTGGACCCCGGGTACGCCTATCCGGCGCTCTCCTTCCTGGTCCTCGGCACGCTGCTCCAGCTCGGCAGTTTCCTCTACCTCACGACGCTGATATTCGGCGGGACCCGGCTCGCGGCGGCCTTCCGCTCCCGCCGCCGGCTCGCGGCGGGAGCGACCACGGCCGCCGGCGCCCTCTTCCTCGGCTTCGCGGCGAAGCTCTCGCTGGCCGGGGCCTGAACTCCGGCGTCCGCGCCCTCAGGGGCCGGGGCCGAACGAACAGGCGAGCGGTCCGGCGCCGTGCGGCCGCGGCGCCCGAGCCCCGGGGGCCGGAGCTGGTTGACCCTGACACCGTGTGAGGCCGTTCCGTAGGGGGCGTCATGTTCATCATCGGAGACTTCGCCCGGCACGGGCGGGTGTCGGTCCGCATGCTGCGCCACTACGACGCCATCGGACTGCTGCGCCCGGCCCACGTCGACCCGCACAGCGGCTACCGCTTCTACGAGGCGGATCAGCTCGCCCGGCTCAACCGCGTCATCGCGCTCAAGGAACTCGGCTTAACCCTCGATCAGGTGCGGGTGATCCTCGACGAGCGGGTCGGCGCCGAGGAGCTGCGCGGCATGCTGCGGCTGCGCCAGGCCGAGCTGGAGACGGCGCTGGCGGAGGCGGCGGGACGGCTCGCCCAGGTCGGGTCGAGGCTCCGGGCCATCGAGAGCGAGGGACGCATGTCCACCCAGGACGTCGTGATCAAGAAGGTGCCGCCGGTCCGTCTGGCCGAACTGAGCGGGGTGGCCGCCGGCTTCGGGCCCGGCGAGATCGGGCCGGTGATCCAGCCCCTCTTCGACCGGCTGTGCGAGCGGCTGGCGGCGGCGGGCGTGTCCGGGTTCGGCCCGGGGATCGCCTCTTACGAGGACGCGGGCAACGGCGACGGCTCGGTCGTCGTGCACGCCGGTATGACCGTCCCGGACGGGGCGGAGGCGGACGGGGTCGACTTCGTCGTCCTGCCCGGGCTGGAGGAGGCGGCCACGGTCGTCCACCGGGGCCCGATGGACGACATCCTGCCGACCGCCCAGACCCTGGCCACCTGGATCGACGCCCACGGATACCGCTCGGCGGGCTACGCCAGGGAGCTGTACCTGGAATGCCCGGACGACAGGTCGAAGTGGGTGACGGAACTCCAGGAGGCGGTCGTCCGCGTGTGACGGCCGGCCCGCGGCGGGGGACGGGGCCGGACCGGCCCCGCCCCTCCCGCGGCCCCGCCCCTCCCGCGGCCCCGCCCCTCCCGCGGCCCCGCCCCGCTATCGGCTCAGCGCCCGCTTCAGGCGCAGCGCGTGGCGGGCGAGGCGGCGGACGCGGGGATGCCGGGGAACGGGGAGGCCGCCCGGAAGGCCGAGCACGGTCAGGCGGCGGCGCGTGAAGTGGTGCCGGGTGCGCTCGGCGAGCGGCCCCGAGAGATGGCGCACGGCGGCGTCCCGCAGGTCCGGACGGATCTTCGGCTGCATGGCGAACCCGACCGCCGCGACCAGCCCGGCCAGGTCCTCCGCTTCCGGGACCCGGCCCGGCGCGTCCTCCTCCAGATCCGGCAGGAGCGCGTCGGCGAGGGTGACGGGGACCCGGTTGCTGTTCTGGTACGGGGTCAGCCGGGCCAGGAGCGTCCGGGTGCCGACCCGGGCGACCGGGATGCCGTAGAAGGCGCGGGCCGTGAAGAGTCCGGTGGAGAAGCAGCCGACCACCAGCGCCGGCCGCAGCTCCCGGTAGAGCACCTCGGCCAGGACGGGGCGGTCCAGGACGGTCAGTTCGGCGCCGAGCCGCTCCGCCTCCAGCGCCAGGCTCCTGGTCCAGGCGTCCGGCGCCGTGGGGTGCGGCTTGAACGCGAGCCGCCGGTGCCCGCGCGCGATCGCGCCGCGGACCATCCGCAGGTGCAGCTCCTCCTCCTCGGCCGGGGTGAGAAGGGACAGCGCCGCCAGGTACTGCCCGAGGAGCAGAGCGGGCCCGTCCTCCTCGCCCGCGCCCGCTGAGCCGCCCGCGCCTGCCGGACTCGCAGCACCCGCCCCCGGCTCCGCCCCCGCTCCCGCCGCCGTACCCGCCGCGCCTTCGGCTCCCGCCACGTCGCCGGACGTCTCCGCCAGCTCGGCGACAACCTTGGTGAACGCCTCCGTGGGGACCACCGTCGCCCGCACCCCGTACTCCGCGAGCAGCAGCGGCGCGAGGCCGGGCACCAGGTCGAGGTGGAGCAGCCGCCGCACCCGCTCGCCGACGAGCGGCTCGATCTTGTTACGGGTCGGGCCGTAGCTCATCAGCCCGTCCGCGTACACGTCGAGCGCCGCGTCCGGGAACAGCCGGGCGAGCGTCAGCGCGGGCGTCACCTGCACGGACTCCAGGGCCAGTTCGAGCCGGTCGTCGCCGAGCCCCCACAGCAGCCGCAGATGGCGCTCCAGGAGGGGCAGGTCGTCGGCCCGGGGGGTCCAGCCGGCGGGGTGGAGCGGCGAGATCGCCTCGTTCCAGGACAGGACGGCGTCGAAACGGCCCCGCAGTCCTTCGAAACCGGGCATCTCGTCCAGCGCGGCCGTCGTCTCCGGCACCGCCGCGTTGTCGGCGACGACCAGCAGCCGCCTGTCGGCGGGGCCGAAGCAGCCGCTGTCCAGGGCGGCGGCCAGCGTCGTGGCTCCGAACAGGGTGGAGGCGTAGAAGATCCGGGTGGTCCTCACGCGGGCACCTCCGCGCGCCGGGCCCGGGGGAGGGCGACGGCGGCCGCGCGGTGACGGCGGAGCAGCCTGCGCAGCACCGCGGCACGCTGGGCGTCCATCGATCCCAGCGCCTCGTGGAGAACGTCCCGCGGCATGCGCCGCAGCGCCGCCGCGCTCATCGCCCGCAATTCCCTGGCCACGGCCGGTTCGTATCGCCCGGTGTTGCCGAGGTGGTAGGAAATGAGCGCGCAATAGGTGCGGACCGCTTTCGGGAGGAGGAGGCCGGCTTCATGATCGTCCATTGTTTCGTCGATCACCTGGTCGAATGCGCGAATGAAATCGAGCTGTCGTATATCGCCGACCTGTGTGAGAGACGTGGAGACTCCGCGCCGGTAGAAGATTCCCAGCGTGCTCACCGCGGCGAAGGAATCCGCCTCCCGGTGCAGTCTCCAGATCCACGGCCGGTCCTCCGCCGTCCGCAGCCCGGGCGTGAAGCGCAGCAGGCCGCGGTCGAGCAGCCGCCGGTCGTAGAGCCCCGCCCATGCGTACGGGTAGTCCACCGACGTCGTCCGGTCGGCGGGCAGGATCGCGTCCCGCGGGCGCAGCACCTCGCCGCGCCGCCCGACCGGGGACCGGCGCACCGTACGGGCCCGGCCGGTCACCCGCACGTGATCGGTGCGCAGGAAGTCGCATCCCAACCGCTCGATGGTCTCCACCAGTTCGGCGTAGTGGCCGGGGGCGATCCAGTCGTCCCCGTCGAGGAAGGCGAGGTAGCGGCCGCGGGCCGCGTCCAGGCCGGTGTTGCGCGCGGTGGCGAGGCCCTCGTTGCGTGCGTGTCGGAGCAGGACGGCGCCCGGGACCTCGCGCCCGGCCCGTTCGAGCAGCTCCGTGGTCCCGTCCGTCGAGCAGTCGTCGACGAGAAGGAACTCGAAGTCCTCGCGGGCGTTGGCGCGCAGGCTCCTGAGGGTGTCCGGGGCGTATGCGTGCACGTTGTAGAACGGCACGACGACGGAGAGCTTGACCACGCGGCCGACGCTATGCGCCGCCCCGGCATTCGTACTGACCGGCAGAGAGATGCCCGGTGAACACAAAGCGGCGGGGCCCTTAACCGACCCCGGGAAAAGCCACGGCAACGTCGGCGACACCCCTTTCACGGCCGTTTTCAGAAGGCGTAGCGGTGCTGTTCACCGTTTGTTGCGTCCCAGTTGGGCCGACCACCGGAATGGCTCTCTAACGTCCTCGGCGTGCCAGTAAGTACCAGAGAAACGGCGCGTGTCGCCGTACTCGCCGACTCCGACACCCGGTGGAAATGGGGCGCGCTCACCGCGCGCCGGATCACGGCCGACGCCGTGGAACCCGCCGGCTTCCTCCTGCGCGGCCGGGCCACCCCGACCGCGCGCCAGCTCGCCGAGACCGGGGCGTCCACGACGCCTCCGCGCGAGGTGACGGGAGCGGAGTTCCTGCGCGCGGTACGGGACGCGGCGGCCCGTGGCGAGGGGTTCGACGTCGTCGTCCTCGCCCTCGTCGGCGGCACGGTCCGCGCCGTCCTGCACGGGCTGGCCGAACTCGCCCTCGACCGGCGGCCGGTGATCGTCACCGGTTACGTCGGCGTGGTCTACGAGAAGCTCGCCGACGGCCTGCTGCTGCGCCACGGGGCCGACGTCGTCCTCGCCAACTCCCGGCACGACGCCGAGCGGTTCCGCGCGGTGTACGAGGGGGTGGGCGCCGACCCCTCCCCGGTCGTCGAGGCCGCGCTGCCCTTCCTCGGCGGCGCCCCCTATGCCCCCGAGCCCGGCCGCGACACCCTTGTCTTCGCCGCCCAGCCGTCCGTGCCGGCCACCCGCGCCGAACGCACCTACCTGCTGCGCCGGCTGGTCGGACACGCCCGCAGGCACCCGGAGCGCGAGGTCCTCCTCAAGCTGCGCTCCAAGCCGGGCGAGCACACGACGCACCTGGAGGAGCTCCCGTACCAGCGACTGGTGCGCGAACTCGCGGTGCCGCCCAACTTCCGCCTGGTCTACGGGCACATGGGCGAGGTGCTCGACCGCACCGACCTGCTGGTCACGGTCTCCTCGACGGCCGCGCTCGAAGCGCTGCACCGGCGCATCCCCACAGCGGTCCTCACCGACCTCGGCGTCCGCGAGGTGCTCGGCAACCACCACTTCCTCGGCTCGGGCATGCTGACCTCCTTCGACCGCCTCGACGCCGGGGTGCGGCCGACGCCGGACGAGGAGTGGCTCGCGCGCCAGGGCGTGGCCGCCGCCGGCACCGCGGGAGGAGGTTCGTACGCGAACGCCTTCGACGCGGCGCGGGCACGCGTCGGCGAGCTGCTGGACCGGCCGTCCGGGCTGCCCCCGATCGCCCCCTACTACACGGCGGAGACGGCCCCCGGCTACCTGCCCGGCATCCTCGCCCGCCACCGCCTCGACGTGACCGCCCCGGAGCCGCGCGACAGCGGACTGCGCCGCGTCATCCGGGAGGCGGCGCGGGGCGCGTACCGCCACGGCGTCCAGCGCGTGGCCCCCGTCATCCGCAGGCTGGGAGAACTCTGATGACCGCGACGAAGGCGACCGCCGGGAAGAAGACCGGGACGAAGGCGGCCGTGACGAAGCCGGCCGCGGGGAAGGCGACCGCTGCCCAGCCGACCGCTGTTCAGGCGGCAGCGGCGCACGCGAGCACCTTCCCGCCGGAGCGCACGGGCACCGTCCTCGCCGTGATCCCGGCGCGCGGCGGTTCCAAGGGCGTCCCCGCCAAGAACCTGGCCCCCGTGGCGGGCGTCCCGCTGGTCGCCCGCGCGATCCGGGCCTGCCTCGGTGCCCGTCTGGTCACCCATGTCGTCGTCTCCACCGACGACGCGGCGATCGCGGCCGAGGCCCGCGCCGCCGGGGCGGAGGCGGTGCAGCGTCCCCCGTCCCTCTCCAGTGACACCGCCACCAGCGAATCGGCGGTGCTGCACGCGCTGGACGCCTTCGAGGCCACCGCCGGCCGGCGCGTCGACACCGTCCTGCTCGTCCAGTGCACCAGCCCCTTCCTCACCCCGGCGGACGTCAACGGCGCCGTGGCGGAGATCGCCGCCGGTGCCGACACGGCCCTCACCGTCGCCCCCAGCCACGGCTTCCTGTGGCGGCGCACCGGCGAGGGCGGAGGCACCGGCGTCAACCACGACAAGGCACACCGTCCCCGCCGCCAGGACCTGGAGCCGGAGTACCTGGAGACCGGCGCCGTCTACGCCATGGACGCCGAGGGTTTCCGTACCCACCGCCACCGCTTCTTCGGCCGCACCGCGCTCGTGGTCACCGACCCGTCCCGGGTCCTGGAGATCGACGACCCCCACGACCTGGCCCGCGCCCGCGCCCTCGCGCCGCTCCTCGACACCCCGGTCACGCCCCGGATCGGCGACGTCGACGCGATCGTCCTCGACTTCGACGGCACCCAGACCGACGACCGCGTCCACATCGACGCCGAAGGACGGGAGTTCGTCTCCGTGCACCGCGGGGACGGCCTCGGCATCGCGGCCCTGCGCCGCACCGGCGTCCCGCTCCTGATCCTCTCCTCCGAACGGAACCCCGTCGTCGCCGCCCGGGCCCGCAAGCTCCGGATCCCGGTCCTGCACGGCATCGAGCGCAAGGACCTCGCCCTCAAGCAGTGGTGCGAGGAGCAGGCGATCGACCCCCAGCGCGTGCTCTACGCGGGCAACGACGTCAACGACCTGCCCTGCTTCCACCTCGTCGGCTGGCCCGTCGCGGTGAGCAGCGCCCACGACTCCGTACGGGCCGCCGCCCGTGCGGTCACCGTCACCCCCGGTGGCTCCGGAGCCATCCGCGAGATCGCGGCCTGGCTCCTCGGACCCGAGCTCCACACCCCCGACGCGTAAGGAACACACGAGCCATGAGCACCGACACCCGCACCCGTACCCTCGGCAGCAAGGTCGCGGGCCCCGGCCACCCCGTCTACGTCACGGGCGAGATCGGCATCAACCACAACGGCGACCTGAACAAGGCCTTCGCGCTCATCGACGCGGCCGCCGACGCGGGCTGCGACGCGGTGAAGTTCCAGAAGCGCACCCCGGAGATCTGCACCCCGCGCGACCAGTGGGACATCGAGCGCGACACCCCCTGGGGCCGGATGACCTACATCGACTACCGCCACCGCGTGGAGTTCGGCGAGGACGAGTACAGCGCCATCGACGAGCACTGCCGCAAGCGGGGCATCGACTGGTTCGCCTCCCCGTGGGACACCGAGGCCGTCGCCTTCCTGGAGAAGTTCGACGTCCCGGCCCACAAGGTCGCCTCCGCCTCCCTCACGGACGACGAGCTGCTCCGTGCGCTGCGCGCCACCGGCCGTACGGTCATCCTCTCGACGGGCATGTCGACGCCGAAGCAGATCCGCCACGCCGTCGAGGTCCTGGGCAGCGACAACATCCTGCTCTGCCACGCCACGTCGACGTACCCGGCCAAGGCCGAGGAGCTGAACCTCCGGGTGATCGACACCCTGAAGGAGGAGTACCCGAACGTCCCGATCGGCTACTCCGGCCACGAGACGGGCCTGCAGACCACGCTGGCCGCCGTCGCCCTCGGCGCCACCTTCGTCGAGCGGCACATCACCCTCGACCGCGCGATGTGGGGTTCCGACCAGGCCGCGTCCGTCGAGCCGCAGGGCCTCCAGCGGCTGGTCCGCGACATCCGCACCATCGAGACCGCGCTCGGTGACGGGGTCAAGAAGGTCTACGAGTCCGAGCTCGGCCCCATGAAGAAGCTCCGTCGGGTCCAGGGGCTCGTCGCCGCATGACCGGGCAGCTGGCGTTCGTCGAGAGCCCGGTCCAGCTCCTGAACGTCCTGGAATGGGCCCACGCCGCGGCGACCGCCCCGGAACGGGAGGCCGCCGCCCCCGCGCCGGGCGCGGCCTCCACCGCCCCGGTGCCGGACCGGGCAGCCACCGCGGGCCCGGAGGCGGCCCTCCCGGCCCTCCCTGCCCTTCCGGCCCAGCGCACCCGCCACCGGACGACGGTCCCGGCCGACCCGGCGGGCCTGCCCCCGACGCCCCCGGGGCCCCGGCCGGCCGCGCCATCCGCACCCGAGGCCCCCGCACCCCAGGCGCCCGACGGGGGCCACGCCCCCGCACCCCACGCCCCCGCACCCCAGGCGCCGGACCTCCCGCCCCCCGGCGCCGGGAAAGCCCCCCTCACGCCCTCCACCACCGAACCGGCTCCCGGTTCCGCCCCCACCCCCGCCTCGGCCGCCGACGCTCCCGCGTCCGCCCCCCGGCTCACCATCGTCGTGCTCTCCCCGACCGACCCCATGTCCCGCGGCCAGCTGCGGCGCATGGCGCAGCTGGCCCGTGACGAGGGGTTCCACGTCCGCTGGCAGGAGGCCCGCGGAGGCCGGGGGGCCCTCGTCCGGACGCTGCGGGACCTGGCACCGCTGCTGCGGGCCGCGGACCGGGTGATCGTCGGCGACCCGTTCTCCCGCTACGTCCAGCTGCTGCTGACCCTGTTCGGCCCCCGTCGGCTCACCGTCGTCGACGACGGCACCGCCACGATGGAGTACGCCGCCCAGCTCGCGCGCGGCGAGCGCCTGGTCCGCTGGCACCGCAAGGGCAGCCGGGGACCCCGCGAGCTGGTCCTCGCCCCCGTCTCCGCCCTGGCCCGCCGCCGGCTCGCCCCCACCCGGCACCGCACGGTGGAGATCTTCACCTCGCTCCCCGTCGACCCGCCCCCGGGCACGACGGTCACACCGCACACCTTCGCCTGGACCCGGGCCCGCTTCGGACCGCCCCGCCTCACCCGCGGCGCCGACCTCGTCGGGACCTCGCTCGTCGAGACGGGCGTGGTCGACGCCGACCGGTACACACAGGCCGTGGCCGACCTCGCCCGCGCCCACGGCGCGACCCGGTACTTCGCCCACCGCCGCGAGAGCACCGAGAAACTGCACCGGATCGCGGTGGAGACCGGGCTCGAGATCGTCCGCCCCGACCTCCCGCTGGAGGTGATCGCCCGCCGCGGCCCCATCGGCCGTACGGTGGTCAGCTTCCCGTCCACGGTCGTGCACACCCTTCCGCTGGCCCTGGAAGGCACGGGCGTCAAGGTCGCCGTCTGCGAGATCGCGCCCGAGTGGCTGAGCGCGCACGTCTCCCCCCGGGCCCAGGGCTTCCTGGCCGGTGTCGCCGGCACCGCGGCCCACGAGGTCGACCGGCTCACCGCCCGTGCCGCCCCGGCCGTCGAACGGCTCGAATTCGGGTGAGGTTACCCACAAAGGACGGCCGTCACGCCTCGTCAGCGGGTTTTCTTTCCCCTATCGGGTTGAACTTTTCGTGATCATCGGGCAGTTGACCACCCTGGGGGCCTACCCTTCAAAAGGTGAACCAGTTGAAGTCCCGTGAGCCCGGCTCCGTCGCTCTGCCCGGAACGCTGTCCGCGTCGCTGCGCGAAGAACTGATCGCCTTCCGCCGTGACCTGCACATGCATCCCGAGCTCGGCAACCAGGAGTTCCGTACGACCGCGGCCCTGATGGGCCGCCTGGAGGCGGCCGGCCTGGCGCCGAAGGTCCTCCCGGCGGGCACGGGGCTCGTGTGTGACATCGGCACCTGGGACGGGGTGCGCCCCATGCTGGCGATCCGCGCCGACCTCGACGCGCTGCCCATCCCGGACGTCAAGACCGTCCCGTACCGCTCCACCGTGCCCAACCGCGCGCACGCCTGCGGCCACGACGTCCACACCACCACGGTCCTCGGCGCCGGTCTCGTCCTCGCCGACCTCGACAGCCGGGGGCTCCTGCCGAACGCCGTGCGACTGATCTTCCAGCCCGCCGAGGAGGTGCTGCCCGGCGGCGCCGCCGACGCGATCGAGGCCGGTGTGCTGGACGGGGTCGGCCGGATCATCGCCGTGCACTGCGACCCGAAGGTCGACGCCGGCCGGATCGGGCTGCGCCACGGCCCCATCACCTCCGCCTGCGACCGGCTGGAGGTCACCCTGGACGGCCCCGGCGGTCACACCGCCCGTCCTCACATGACCACGGACCTGATCACCGCCGTCGCCCGCGTCGCCACCGACGTGCCGGCCGTCCTCGCCCGCCGCGTGGACGCCCGCTCCGGCCTCTCGGTCACCTGGGGCCGCATCGAGTCCGGCCACGCCTGCAACGTCATCCCGCAGAACGCGGCGCTCTCCGGCACCGTCCGCTGCCTCGACCTGCACACCTGGCGCGACGCGCCCGACCTGGTCCACGCGGCGGTCGACGAGATCGCCACGCTGCACCGCGCCAAGTCGACCATCAGCTACGTCCGCGGCGTCCCGCCGGTCGTCAACGACCCGGCCGTCGCCGACCTCCTGGCTGCCGCCATGACCGCCCGCCGCGGACCGTATGCGATCGAGGACACCGAGCAGAGCCTCGGCGGCGAGGACTTCTCCTGGTACCTGGAGCACGTCCCGGGCGCCATGGCCCGCCTCGGCGTCCGCGTCCCCGGCGACACCACCCGCCGCGATCTGCACGCGGGGGACTTCGACGTCGACGAGGCCGCCATCGAGGTCGGTGTGGAACTCTTCACGGCCGCCGCCCTGCTGAACGGCGGCGCGTAGCCGCATCCCCGCGGCGCGCCGCCCCGAGGCCGCCTGCCGGGCGGCGGAGGATGGCCGAAACGCGGCGGCGCGGCCGGTCGCCCCGGCACGCGAGGAGCGGGAGGACGCGGCGCACGCGTCCTCCCGCTCCGTCGTGGGGGCGGTGTCACCCCCGGCGCGCCCCCGCCCCGCACGCGCGAGCCCGGCCGTACGCACGGGGGCTACCGGCGGAGAACCTCGACGCCGGAGCCGGCCGAGCGGAGCGCCCGGCGGTGAGGGTGAACCTCCGGCTCGCGCGGCGCGGCCTCGGTTGAGCGCCGAGGGGTCCGGTGGGAGACTGCCGGGTGAGGATCGATGAGCACAGCGTGCGGATCCCGGCCGCGGCGGAGGGGGAGCGTCCGGCGTGGGACCGGATGCTGCGCTTCGATCCGGTAACGACTCGTGAACGGGTCTTTAACTGACATCTACGCGCGTTACGATCGCCCGAAACCAGCGCCGCAAGAGGCGCTTTCGGTCAGTCTTGAAGGGACCTCCTCGTGCGCCGGGTATCCAAGATCACCGCCGCGTGTGCTGTCACCGCGGCTCTCGCTCTCACTGCCACCGCCTGCGGAGAGTCCTCCACCGAGGACACGGGCTCCGACTCGGGCACCATCAAGGTCGGTATGGCCTACGACGTTGGTGGTCGTGGCGACAACTCCTTCAACGACTCCGCCGCGCGCGGTCTCGACAAGGCCAAGGCCGACCTGGGCGTCGAGACCAAGGAGCTCACCGCCAAGAACGGTGAGACCCCGGCCGACCGTGAGCAGCGCCTCGCCTCGCTGGCCGAGGGCGGCTACAACCCCGTCATCGGTGTCGGCTTCGCCTACAAGGACGCGATCGACGCGGTCGCCGCCAAGTTCCCGAAGACCACCTTCGGCCTCATCGACTCGGTGTCCGACAAGAAGAACGTCGACTCGATCGTCTTCACCGAGGAGCAGGGCTCCTACCTCGCCGGTGTCGCCGCCGCGCTGAAGTCCAAGGACGGCAAGATCGGCTTCATCGGTGGTGTCGACCTCCCGCTGATCAAGAAGTTCGCCGCCGGCTTCCAGCAGGGCGTCAAGGACACCAAGCCGGCCGCCACCGTCCAGATCCAGTACCTGTCCACCGGTACGGACCTCTCCGGCTTCGGTGCCCCGGACAAGGGCAAGGCCGCCGCGAAGGGCATGCTCGACAAGGGCATCGACGTCATCTTCGCCGCCGCGGGCGGCTCGGGCGCCGGCGCCATCGAGGCCGTCGCCGCCAAGCCGGGCACCTGGGCGATCGGCGTCGACTCGGACCAGGCCAAGGACCCGGCCCTGTCCAAGTACGCCGGCTCGATCATGACCTCGGTCGTCAAGAACGTCGACACCGGCGTCTTCGACCTGATCAAGTCCGTCAAGGACGGCAAGCCGCTGACCGGTGAGCACATCTACTCCCTGGCCGAGAACGGCGTCTCCCTGACCACCACGGGCGGCCACCTCGAGGACATCCAGGCCAAGCTGGACGAGGCCAAGAAGAAGATCGTCGACGGCCAGATCAAGGTCGCCACGACCCTCTGACGCTCGTCGGAGGGGGCCCGGACTGCGGCTTCGGCCGACACTCCGGGCCCCCTTCACACGTATGCCCATGGGCAGTTGAACATTTTCGCGAACGCTACGCGCGTAGCTCCCGGTCCACGCGGTATTTTTCGCCACCGACAGCGCCTGCGTCCTGCCTCATCCTCCTCACGCTCCCTGCCTAGGAGAGTGCGCCATCAAAGCCTCCAGCTCCAGTAGTCCCCACGCCGTAGAACTCCGCGGCATCACCAAGCGTTTCCCGGGCGTCGTGGCCAACCACGACATCGACATCACCGTGCGCCGCGGCACCGTGCACGCCCTCGTGGGCGAGAACGGAGCGGGCAAGTCGACCCTGATGAAGATCCTTTACGGCATGCAGAAGCCGGACGAGGGGACCATCGCGATCGACGGCGAGCAGGTGTCGTTCAGCAACCCGGGTGATGCCATCGCCCGCGGTGTCGGCATGGTCCACCAGCACTTCATGCTCGCGGACAACCTCACCGTCCTCGAGAACGTCGTCCTCGGTTCCGAGAAGCTCCACGGCATCGGCGACAAGGCCCGCGCGAAGATCAAGGAGATCTCCGACGCGTACGGTCTCGGCATCCGCCCCGACGTCCTCGTCGAGGACCTGGGCGTGGCCGACCGTCAGCGCGTGGAGATCCTCAAGGTGCTGTACCGCGGCGCCCGCACGCTGATCCTCGACGAGCCGACCGCCGTCCTGGTCCCGCAGGAGGTCGACGCGCTCTTCGACAACCTGCGCGAGCTCAAGGCCGAGGGCCTCACGGTCATCTTCATCTCCCACAAGCTGGGCGAGGTCCTCTCCGTCGCGGACGACATCACCGTCATCCGCCGCGGCACCACGGTCGGCACCGCCGACCCGGCCTCCACCACGCCCAAGCAGCTCGCCGAGCTGATGGTCGGCAGCGAGCTGCCCTCCCCGGAGACCCGCGAGTCGACGGTCACGGACGTCCCGATGCTCACGGTCGAGGGCCTGTCCCTCAGCGCCGTGGACCCCGACGGCATCGTCCGCGCGGTGCTCGACGGCATCACCTTCACCATCCACAAGGGTGAGGTGCTCGGCATCGCCGGCGTCGAGGGCAACGGCCAGTCCGAGCTCGTCGACGCGATCATGGGCATGCGCCACCCCGATCACGGTGTGCTCACCCTGGACGGCGCCGACATCTCCGCCGCGCCCACCCGCAAGCGGCGCGAGGACGGCATCGGCTGCATCCCCGAGGACCGCCACCGGCACGGCCTGCTCCTGGAGGCCCCCCTCTGGGAGAACCGCATCCTCGGTCACGTCACCGAGAAGCCGAACTCCAAGGGCGCCATCCTCGACCTGAAGGCCGCCCGCAGGGACACCGAGCGGATCGTCCGCGAGTACGACGTCCGCACCCCCGGCATCGACGTCACCGCGGCCTCGCTCTCCGGCGGCAACCAGCAGAAGCTGATCGTCGGCCGCGAGATGAGCCACGACCCGAAGCTGCTGATCGCCGCGCACCCCACCCGGGGCGTGGACGTCGGCGCGCAGGCGCAGATCTGGGACCAGATCCGCGAGGCGCGCCGCGAGGGTCTGGCCGTGCTGCTGATCTCCGCCGACCTCGACGAGCTGATCGGCCTCTCCGACACGCTGCGCGTCATGTACCGCGGCCGTCTGGTCGCCGACGCGGACCCGGCCACCATCACGCCGGAGGAGCTCGGCTCGGCCATGACCGGTGCCGCCACCGGCCACCTTGCGCACGAAGGCCCCGAGGGCGACAGCCCCGAGGCCACCGACGGCCCGGAGGACGAGGCCCGATGAAGAAGATCGACAAGGAGCGGCTGCTCCTCGGCCTCGCGGCACCGCTCCTGGCGGTCGTCGCCGCCTTCCTGATCACCGCTCTGGTCCTGGTCGCGACCGGCAAGGAGCCGTTCAGCGCCTTCGGCATCATGTTCGAGTACGGCGTGAAGTCGGACAGCCAGGTCTACATCATCAACAAGGCGACGACGTACTACCTGGCGGGTCTCGCGGTGGCCATCGGCTTCCGCATGAACCTGTTCAACATCGGCGTCGACGGCCAGTACCGCCTCGCCGCGTTCTTCGCCGCCGCCGTCGGCGGCGCGCTGACGCTGCCGGGCATCGTCCAGATCCCGCTGATCATCATCACCGCGATGATCGTCGGCGCCATGTGGGCGGGCATCGCGGGTGTCCTCAAGACGACCCGGGGTGTGAGCGAGGTCGTCTCCACGATCATGCTCAACTTCATCGCGACCGCGATCATCGGCTACCTCCTCCAGCCGGGCCGCCTCGGCTACCTGGACGCGGCCGGCACCGAGGTCGCCACGAGCCCGCTCCCGGAGTCCTCGCACTTCTTCGAGTTCCCGACCACCCCGGAGCCCATCTGGGGCTTCCTGGTCATCGCCGTCATCGCCGGCGTCGGGTACTGGTTCACCCTCTCCCGCACCCGCTTCGGCTTCGACCTGCGCACGGTCGGCCAGTCCGACACGGCCGCCGCGGCCAGCGGTGTGAACGTCAAGAAGATGGTCGTCACGTCCATGCTGATCTCCGGCGCCATGGCCGGTCTGATCGGTATGCCGACCCTGCTCAACGACTCCTACGAGTACGGCGGCGGCTTCCCGGTCGGCATCGGCTTCACCGGTATCGCCATCGCCCTCCTCGGCCGCAACCACCCGGTCGGCATCGCCCTCGGCGCGATCCTCTGGGGCTTCCTGGAGCGCGGCAGCGGCAAGCTCGAGTTCGAGGGGTACGACAAGGAGATCGTCGGCGTCATGCAGGGCGTCATCGTCCTCTGTGTCGTCATCGCCTACGAGGTCGTGCGCCGTTACGGCCTCAAGCGCCAGCAGCGCCAGGTCGGCGAGAAGCTCGCGGCCCAGGCTCGTTCCAACGACAAGACGGAGGTGTCGGCGTGACCGCCACGGCGACTTCCACCCCGCCGCCCGCGGCACCCAAGGTGTCCGGCGGCAAGGGCGGCCGCGCCCGCCTCTCGCTTCCCTGGATCCTGCTGATCGTGGCGGGCGGGCTCATCGCCCTCTCCGCCGTACGCGCCATCACCGGTGCGCAGGACCTCACCTCGGCCGGCCAGATCAGCGCCGCCCTCTCCCTCGCCGTCCCGATCGGCCTCGCCGGCCTCGGCGGCCTGTGGTCCGAGCGCGCGGGCGTGGTCAACATCGGCCTCGAAGGCATGATGATCCTCGGCACCTTCTTCGGTGCCTGGGCCGGCTGGCAGACCGACCCCTGGCTCGGCGTCCTCGCCGGCATCGTGGGCGGCATGTTCGGCGGCCTGCTCCACGCGGTCGCCACCGTCACCTTCGGCGTCGACCACATCATCTCCGGCATCGCGATCAACATCCTGGCGCTGGGTGTCACCACCTACTTCGCCAAGCTGTGGTTCAACACCGGCGAGGCCGCGGCCAGGGGCGGCAGCCCCAAGCAGTCCCCGCCGGCCGAGGACATCACCTCGATCACCGTCCCGGGGCTGTCCGACTGGCTGGCCGACATCGAGAAGCACCACTGGTTCCTCGTCTCGGACCTCGCCGGCATCCTCGGCGGTCTGGTCACCAACCTCTCGCTGGTGACGGTCCTCGCCGTGCTGCTCGTGATCGGCACGTACTTCGTGCTGTGGAAGACCCCGTTCGGTCTGCGGCTGCGCTCCTGCGGCGAGAACCCGATCGCCGCGGAGTCCCTCGGCGTCAACGTGTACAAGTACAAGTACATCGCCGTGGTCGTCTCCGGCGGCCTCGCCGGACTCGGCGGCGCGTTCCTGTCGCTGGTGACCTCGCACATCTACAACGAGGGCCAGACCGGCGGCCGCGGCTACATCGGCCTCGCGGCGATGATCTTCGGCAACTGGCGGCCCGGCGGCCTCGCCATGGGCGCCGGCCTGTTCGGCTTCGCCGACGCGCTCCAGCTGCGCAGTGGCGGCCAGTCCGTGCACGCCCTGCTCCTGCTGCTCTTCGCGATCCTCGTGATCCTGGCCGTGTGGAAGGCGTACAAGAAGCGCTGGATCACCGCCCAGATCAGCACCGTCATCGCCGTCGGCGTCCTGATCTGGTACCTCGGCACGGACACCGTCCCGGTCGAGTTCGTCAGCGCCACGCCGTACGTCGTGACGCTGCTGGTGCTCTCGCTCTCCGCGCAGCGGCTGCGGATGCCCAAGGCGGACGGCATGCGCTACCGCAAGGGGCAGGGCAAGTGACGCCCCCCGTGCCGGAAGCGGTCTGGGAGACCCTGCGGGAGGCCGCGCGCGAGGCGATGTCCCACGCGTACGCGCCGTACTCGGGCTACTCGGTCGGCGCCGCCGCGCTCGTCGACGACGGCCGGGTGGTCTTCGGCTGCAACGTCGAGAACGCCTCGTACGGCATCGGCCTGTGCGCCGAGTGCGGGCTCGTCTCGCAGCTCCAGGCGACCGGGGGCGGGCGGCTGACGCACTTCGTGTGCGTGGACGGACGCGGCGAGTCCCTCGTCCCGTGCGGGCGCTGCAGGCAGCTGCTGTACGAGTTCGGCGGCCCCGAGCTCGTCCTGGAGACTCCGGCCGGGCGGACCACGCTCGCCGAGATGCTTCCGCAGGCCTTCGGCCCGGGTCACCTGGCCCCGTAGCACCTCGGAGCGGCCCTTCCGGCACGATGGGAGGGCCGCTCTCCCTTTTCCACCCCTCTATGCGCGTAGAAAGAGGCACTTCATGGACGTCATCTCGGTCATCCGCACCAAGCGGGACAAGGGTGAGCTGAGCCCGGAGCAGATCGACTGGGTCATCGACGCCTACACCCGCGGCGAGGTCGCCGACGAGCAGATGTCGGCCCTCGCCATGGCCATCCTGCTCAACGGCATGAACCGCGGCGAGATCGCCCGCTGGACGGCCGCGATGATCGCCAGCGGCGAGCGCATGGACTTCTCGTCCCTGTCGCGCCCCACCTCCGACAAGCACTCCACCGGCGGCGTCGGCGACAAGATCACCCTTCCGCTCGCGCCCCTCGTCGCCGCGTGCGGCGCGGCCGTGCCGCAGCTGTCCGGCCGGGGGCTCGGCCACACCGGCGGCACCCTGGACAAGCTGGAGTCGATCCCGGGCTGGCGCGCTCTGCTCTCCAACGAGGAGATGCTGCACGTCCTGGACACCACCGGCGCGGTGATCTGCGCGGCGGGCGACGGTCTGGCCCCGGCGGACAAGAAGCTCTACGCGCTCCGCGACGTCACCGGCACGGTCGAGGCGATCCCGCTGATCGCCAGCTCCATCATGTCGAAGAAGATCGCCGAGGGCACGGGCTCGCTCGTCCTGGACGTCAAGGTCGGCTCCGGCGCCTTCATGAAGAACCTCGCGGACGCGCAGGAGCTGGCCCACACGATGGTCGGACTCGGCACGGACAGCGGGGTGAAGACGGTCGCCCTGCTCACCGACATGTCGACCCCGCTCGGCCTCACCGCCGGCAACGCCCTGGAGGTCCGCGAGTCGGTCGAGGTCCTGGCGGGCGGCGGCCCGGCGGACGTCGTCGAGCTGACGCTCGCGCTGGCGCGCGAGATGCTCGACGCGGCCGGGATCAAGGACGCGGACCCGGCGAAGGCGCTGGCCGACGGCTCGGCGATGGACGTCTGGCGCCGCATGATCGCGGCCCAGGGCGGCGACCCGGACGCGGCCCTCCCGGTCGCCCGCGAGCAGCACGTCGTGACGGCCCCGTCCTCGGGCGTCCTGACCCGCCTCGACGCCTACGACATCGGCATCGCCGCCTGGCGCCTGGGCGCCGGTCGCGCCCGCAAGGAGGACCCGGTGCAGGCCGGTGCGGGCGTCGAACTCCACGCCAAGCCGGGCGACAGGGTGACGGCGGGGCAGCCGCTCGTCACCCTGCACACGGACACCCCGGAGAAGTTCGAGTACGCGCTGCGGTCCCTCGGCTCGGCCTGGGACATCGAGGCGCAGGACACGGCGTTCACCCCGAACCCGATCGTCCTGGACCGCATCGCCTGACGGCCCTCCCCTCGGTCGAACGGCCGCTCCGCCCGTGCCGGATCTCCGGCAGGGGCGGAGCGCCCCCTCACACCAGCGGCTCACCCAGGAGCCTCGGCAGCTCTCGCATGTCGTCGAAGACCAGCGTCCGGGGCCCCATCAGACGGTCCGCGCGGGTCAGGCCCCCGCAGTAGCCGAACGCCCGCATGCCCGCGGCGCGGGCCGCCGCCACGCCGTACGGGCTGTCCTCGACCACCGCGCAGCGCTCCGGCGGGACGCCCATCGTGGCCGCCGCGTGCAGGAAGAGGTCCGGCGCGGGCTTGCCCCTGGCGACGTCGCGGGCGCTGAACATCCGGCCCTCGAAACGGTCCAGCAGCCCGGTCCGGGCCAGGTTGCGGCGGATCGTGGGATGGCTTCCGTTCGACGCCAGGCAGAACGGGACGTCCAGCGCGTCGAGCGCGTCCGTGACGCCCTCGACCACCGTCAGCTCCGCGTCCAACGCCCGGTCGTACAGCGGCCGGTAGGCATGGTGCCAGTCGGGCTCCAGGGTCCGGCCGAGGCGCTCTTCCAGGATCTTCGTCAGCGTTTCGCTCGACGAGCCCACGAAGTGGTCGACGATCTCCGTCTCGCTGAACTCCGCGCCGAGCGACGCGAAGACCTCGCGGTCGATGCGGCAGTAGATCCGTTCACTGTCCACCAGGACGCCGTCGCAGTCGAAGATCACGAGTTCGACCGGGCCCTCAGCTTCACGCGTCATGCCGCGGAGCCTAAGGCGTCCGATGAGTTCCGGCCGTGACGGGGGTCTCCCTGATGTGGACACCAGTCGACCGCTCGTTCTGACCTTCGCCGCCCGGGCGACCTCCGAGGAGGTGGCCCGGCTGTGCGCCGTGCTCGAAGCCGTGCCGCCCACCGACGTCCGCTGCGAGGTCGGCGCGCTCACGCACGCCGACCTCGCGGCCGTCGACGCCCTCGCCCGGCTGCGGCTGACCGCCGGGCGCCGCGGCCATCGTCTCGTCTTCCACGGGGCCCGCGCCGAACTGCGGCTCCTCCTCGACCTGGTCGGCCTCGCCGACGTCGTATGACGACGCCCGGGAGAACCGCCGGGACCCGCCCGGACCGGGCTACGCCTCCAGGCGCTCGGGCATGTCGAAGAGCGGGAACCACCGCTTCGTGTCCAGGAAGAAGTCCATGCCCGCGACCTTGCCGTCGCGGATGTCGAGGACGATCAGCGCCCACGGGCTGAATCCGCCCTCCGGATCCGGGTGGTACTGCGCGAACGCCGGCGATCCGTTCGCCACGGTCGGGACCAGCTTCGAGCCCGAGCAGACCTCGCCGACGCCCAGCATCCAGCCCACGATGTCGTCGTGGCCCCGCAGCCAGAGGTCGTACGGCGGCATGGACATCGTCGCGTCCTCGTGCAGGAGCGCGGTCAGCGCCTTCATGTCGTACCCCTCGAAGGCGGCGACATAGCGCTCCAGGAGCTCCTTCTGCTCCTCGTCGAGCGGGTCGGCGGTGTCCGAGGCGGCCGGCCCGTGTTCCGCGAGCGTCGCCCGCGCCCGCTGGAGCGCGCTGTTGACCGACGCGACCGTGGTGGACAGCAGCTCGGCCACCTCGCTCGCCTTCCAGGCCAGCACCTCGCGCAGGATGAGCACCGCCCGCTGCTTCGGCGGCAGGTGCTGCAAGGCGGCCACGAACGCGAGCCGCACCGTCTCCCGGGACACCGCCGTGTCCGCGGGGTCGGCGACCGACGGCAGCACCCGGCCGTCCGGCACCGGCTCCAGCCAGGTGATCTCCGGCCGGGCGGTCAGCTGCGCCTGGGCGACCGGCGTGGCGGCGGTCAGGTCCATCGGCCGGGCGCGCTTGTTGCCCGCGTTGAGCGAGTCCAGGCAGACGTTGGTCGCGATGCGGTACAGCCAGGAGCGCAGCGACGAGCGTCCCTCGAAGGAGCCGATGGACCGCCAGGCGCGGACCATCGTGTCCTGCACGGCGTCCTCCGCCTCGAAGGCCGAACCGAGCATCCGGTAGCAGTAGCCGGTCAGCTCGGTGCGGTACTTCTCCAGCCGGGAATCCAGGTCGTCGGTCGTTGCGGTATCGCTCATCGGGTCCACCCCACTCGCCCCTCACCGGCACCAACGCGATACCGGTGAGGGGAAGTTACCGCAGCCCACTGACAGCGGGGGTCAGGTTCCCGGCTTGCGCCCGTAGACGTGGACGTCGTCGCCGTTCCTGAGCAGGTTCCAGTACGCCTTCGCGTCGGCCGGACGCATGTTGACGCAGCCGGCCGAGCCCGGCGGGTTCCACATCGACTTGGTGACCGAGTGGAAGGCCTGGCCGCCGTCGAAGAACTGCGCGTACGGCATCGAGACGTTGTAGAGCGTCGACCAGTGGTTGATGTTCCGCCAGTAGATCTTCTTCGAGCCGGTCCGGGTCTCCGCGCCGTTCCGGCCCGTCCGCACCGGGACCGGGCCGTACTTCAGACGTGCGCCGTCCTGGATCCAGCTCAGCTGGCGGGTCAGGTCCACACAGGCGATCCGGCCCCGGTTGGTGGGGCACTTCCCGGCCTTGTTCGGGGTGGTGCCGGCCCACTGCTGCGTGTACATCGTGTACATCGTCTGCCAGGTCAGCGGGCCCGCGTACCCCAGCGTCGGCGTGATGCCGTGCTTGCGCTGGAACGCCTGTATGGCCAGACAGTCCGCGCTCGACTGGCGGCCGTCCACCGGTCGGCCGAGGAACTGCTCGACCTGCTTCTGGTACGGCCCCGTCGTCGCGCTGCACGAGGCCGCCTGGGCCGGCCCGGCGCCGAGGGCGACCGTCAACGGCACCACCATCGAGGTGATGCCGAGGACGATCCCGGTCCGCTTGCGTATGGCTCCCATGATCACCATCTCCCCCTTCGTTTCCTATGCCGTAGGACGAACGGAGAGCCGTGGCGGTTGTACGGGAACGGCGAGGATTCAGGCGGCGGTACGGACCTGGAAGCGGTTCGCCTCGGCCCGCGCCGAGACCCGCGCGCTGTGGCTTCCGTACAGGGTGATCGACACGACGCCGAGGACCGCGACCAGGCCGAGCAGGACGGTGCCGGACCAGCCGCCCGCGTGGAAGGCGATCGCGCCGAGCGTGCCGCCCGCGCTGCTGCCGACGTAGTACGCCGACTGGTAGAGCGCCGAGGCCTGCGCGCGGCCCGTCTTCGCCGTGCGGCTCACCGAGGAGGAGGCGACCGCGTGGCCCGCGAAGAAGCCCGCGGTGATCAGGACCAGGCCGAGCAGGACGGCGCCGAGCGTGGCGGAGAGGGAGAGCAGCAGCCCGGCCGCGGTCGTGCCGACGGCCAGGTAGAGCGCCCCGCGCCGGCCCGTGTGGGCCACCAGCTTGCCGGCGGCGGCCGAGGAGACCGTGCCCACGAGGTAGATGAGGAAGATCGAGCCGATCACGCCCTGCGGGAGCGAGAAGGGGGCCTCGGCCAGGCGGTAGCCGATCACGGTGTAGACCGCGCCGAACACCGTCATGAACAGGGCGCCGATCGCGTACAGCCGCATCAGCAGCGGGTCGGAGAGGTGCGTGCGGACCGTCCCGGCCAGCGCGCGGGGGTCGAGCGAACCGGGCGTGAAGTGCCGGGCCCTCGGGATCAGCAGGCGGAAGACGACCGCGCACACCGCCGCCATCAGACCGACCGCGAGGAGCCCCGCGCGCCAGCCCCACATCTGGGCCGCCCAGCCGGTGACGATCCGGCCGCTCATCCCGCCGATGGAGTTGCCCGCGACGAACAGGCCGATCGCGGCGATCAGCGCCTTCGGCCGCACCTCCTCGGCCAGGAACGCCATGGCCGAGGCCGGCAGGCCCGCGAGGGCCGCGCCCTGGACGGCGCGCAGGGCGACCAGCCATTCCAGGTTCGGGGCGAACGGGACGAGCAGTCCGACGGCCACCGCGACCACGAGCGAGGCGGTCATCAGCGTGCGCCGCCCGAAACGCTCGGAGAGGGCGCTCATCGGGAGCACGAGGAGGGCGAGGGCGCCGGTGGCGGCGGAGACGGTCCAGGAGGCGGCGGACGCCGTGGCGCCGAACTCGGCCGAGATGGCGGGGAGGAGGGCCTGGGTGGAGTAGAGGAGCGCGAAGGCGGCGAGTCCGGCGGCGAAGAGGGCGAAGCTCATACGGCGGTAGCCGGGGGCACCGGGGGAGAGGCGGGTGTCGGCGGCCGTGCTGGTGGCGGCCGCCTTGGTACTGGCGGAAGGCATACCTCGAACGTAGGGTGCGATGGCTGATGCGTCCAATGCATGGAACTGCTGTAATCGTTCCCATGGTGCATGAGTACAGGTCACAGGGTCGGCTGTCACCGAGCAGTTACGAAGAAGACATGGGGCTGCTGCTCGCGCCCCGCCTCGCGTACTTCGCCGCGGTGGCCCGGCACGAGCACGTGACCCGGGCGGCGGCCGAGATGGGGGTGCCGCAGTCGACGCTCTCGCGGGCGATGGTCCGCCTCGAACAGGACCTGGGAGTCGCGCTCTTCGCCCGCAAGGGCCGTACGGTCTCGCTCACCCCGGCCGGCCGGACGTTCCTCGCCTCGGCGGAGCGGGCGCTCGCCGAGGTGGAGCGGGCGGCGGACTCGGTACGCGCGGACGCCGACCCCACCGCGGGGCGCGTCGCCTTCGGCTTCCTGCACACCATGGGCTCGGAGACCGTGCCGGGGCTGATCCGGGCCTTCCGGGTGGACCACCCCAAGGTCCGGTTCACCCTGGTCCAGAACTACGGCGAGGCGATGATCGAACGCCTGCGGGCCGGAGACCTGGACCTGTGCCTGACCTCACCGGTGCCGAACGCGCCCGACCTGGTCGCCCGCCGGATCGACGAACAGCGCCTGCGTCTGGTGGTGCCCGACGACCACCGCCTGGCCTCCCGCAAGCGCGTCCGCCTCGCGGAGGCCGCGGACGAGACCTTCGTGACCCTGGAGCCCGGCTACGGTCTGCGCCGCATCACCGACAACCTCTGCGCAGAGGCGGGGTTCACGCCTCGCGTCGCCTTCGAGGGCGAGGAGACCGAGACCCTGCGCGGCCTGGTCGCCGCCGGTCTCGGCGTGGCCCTGCTGCCCCCGCCGGCCGTCCCCCGCCCGGGCGTCGTCGAGCTCACCGTCACGGCCCCGCGCGCCGTCCGGGAGATCGGCGTCGCCTGGCTGGACGGTCACCCGGACACGGCGCCGGTGGCCGCCTTCAAGAAGTTCCTGCTGAGCAAGCGGGGCCGGCTGCTCCCGGAGGGGCGGTCCCTCCCGGAGTGACCGGCTTCCCGTGAGGGGGCCGCCCCGGCTCTCCCGGAACCCGGGCAGCCGCCTGAGCGACCGGCCGCTCCCCGTGCGTACCGGTCAGCGGCCCGTCACGACCTCGTCGAGCGGCCGAAGCCCGCCGCCAGCGGCATCCGCAGACCCAGCGGCGGCGGCGCCGCCAGCGCGTCGGCGAGCGGGCGGGCGAACGGCCGGGAGAAGAGGGAGCCGAGCACGAAGTCGCAGGCCAGGGCGCGCACCTCGGCGCCGTACTGGCGCAGCGCGTGGCCGTCGGAGTGGACCTCGAAGCGGCAGGTGTCGCGGTTGGACTTCTTGGCCCGTTCGGCGAGCCGGTACGACAGCTCGGGATCCGTCCGGGCGTCGTTCGTGCCGTGCACGACGAGCACCCTGCGGCCCGTCAGCTGCCGCACCGGCTCCGGCTCCGCCGCCACGTCGTCCTCCGGGAGCCAGGGCGCCAGTGCCAGGACGCAGTCGACCGCCGTGTGCCCGGCCGCCCGCAGCGCCGCCCGGGCGCCCATGCCGTGCCCGGCGAGGCAGACGGGGATGTCGCCGTAGCGCCGTACCGCCTCCGTGACCGCCCAGGTCGCGTCCGCCGCCAGCTGCCTGTCGGTGCCGTTCCAGCCGCGCCCCCGGTAGCGCACCACGTGCGCCACCAGCCCTTCCTCGCGCCCCGCCGCCGCCAGCCGCCGGGCCAGCGGCAGCGCGGCCAGGTGGGTGCGGACCGAGGCGCGCCGCCCCGACGCCACCTCGCCGTCGGGAAGGAGCAGGACCACACCGCCCACCGCCGTGAGCGGGAGCGATGCGCCGACCGGCCGTCCCAGCCGGGGTGCCCGGCTGGCGACGGCGGTCCCTACGAGTGCGGAGTGCGCCATGGCAGAACAGTCTCAGAAGTGGAGGTGTACGCCATCCGTACGCGCGGTCACTGTTACGTATCGACGCGAGCGGGCCGGCAGACGCGCGGACGGGGCGCGCTCTACGCGCGTAGGGGCTAGAGTGCCGCAATGACGAGCCAGACCCGCAACCTCCCGACCAAGGACCAGATCCGCCGGGCCCCGAAGGTGCTCCTGCACGACCACCTCGACGGTGGACTGCGTCCCGGCACGATCATCGACCTCGCCGCCGCCCAGGGCTATGACGGCCTCCCCGAGAACGAGCCCGACAAGCTCGGCATCTGGTTCCGCGAAGCCGCCGACTCCGGTTCGCTGGAGCGCTATCTGGAGACCTTCGCGCACACCTGCGCCGTCATGCAGACCCGCGAGGCGCTCGTGCGCGTCGCCGCGGAGTGCGCCGTGGACCTCGCCGAGGACGGTGTCGTCTACGCCGAGGTGCGCTACGCGCCCGAGCAGCACCTGGAGGCCGGCCTCAGCCTCGAAGAGGTCGTCGAGGCCGTCAACGAGGGCTTCCGCGAAGGCGAGCGCCAGGCGCGGGCGAACGGCCACCGCATCCGCGTCGGCGCCCTGCTGACCGCCATGCGGCACGCCGCCCGCGCCCTGGAGATCGCCGAACTGGCCAACCGCTACCGCGACTCGGGCGTCGTCGGCTTCGACATCGCGGGCGCCGAGGCCGGCTTCCCGCCCACCCGTCACCTCGACGCCTTCGAGTACCTGAAGCGCGAGAACAACCACTTCACCATCCACGCGGGCGAGGCCTTCGGCCTGCCGTCCATCTGGCAGGCGCTCCAGTGGTGCGGCGCCGACCGCCTCGGCCACGGCGTCCGGATCATCGACGACATCGCGGTCTCCGACGACGGCTCGGTGACGCTCGGGCGGCTCGCGGCGTACGTCCGCGACAAGCGCGTCCCGCTGGAGATGTGCCCGACCTCCAACCTCCAGACGGGTGCGGCCTCCTCCATCGCCGAGCACCCGATCGGTCTGCTCCGCAAGCTGCACTTCCGGGCCACCGTCAACACCGACAACCGGCTGATGAGCGGGACGAGCATGAGCCGGGAATTCGAGCTGTTGATCGATGCATTCGCCTACACGCTCGACGACATGGCCTGGTTCACTGTCAATGCGATGAAATCAGCGTTCATTCCTTTCGATGAACGGCTCGCTATGATCAACGACGTGATCAAGCCGGGTTATGCGGAGCTGAAGTCCGAATGGCTGTTCCAGCAGACCGCCGCGACCAGCGAGTCTTCCCGCCAGAGCGACTGACGGGCGACCGGGAAAAGGGCCTGAAGCGGCCGGGTGACACGATCCCGGCCGCTTTTCGGTGTTTGCGGGAGCGTTCATTGCTGGCTAGTTTGCAAAGCCGCCCTGCATTCCCCGAATTCCTGCTTTCCCGCAGCTCCAAGATCCTCAGAGGATGATTTTCTGATGAAGCAGTCTGCCGCCAAGAAGCTCGGTGTCGCCGCTCTCGGTGCCGCCTTCGCCGCTGCCGCCGCCGGCACGGCCACCGCGGCCCCCGCCGCGCCCGCCGCCCCCGAGGTGCTCGGCCTGGTCACCCAGACCGTGCCGCTGGGCGACGGTCTCACCGAGCTCCCCGACGGCGCGTCCGAGTCCCTCTCGGGCGCCGAGGGTGCCCTGGGCACCAGCGTCGACCAGGGCGTCAAGACCCTCCCGGCCGCGGCCGGCCAGGCCGCCGAGGGCGTGCCGCTGGAGGGTGCGACCAGCGCCCTCGGCGGCAGCGCGGTCGGCGGCCTGCTCGGCGGCCTGCCGCTCAGCGGCCTGCCGATCGGCTGACCCACCGCGTACGCGCCGATGGGGCGCCCACCCGCACCGGGTGGGCGCCCCATCGGCGTTCGCGCGCCGGCGGCCGGCCTCTACCAGGCCGTGCCCGCCGGCTTCTCCGTCGGCAGGAACAGCCACAGCGCCAGGTAGACCAGGAACTGCGGGCCGGGCAGCAGACAGGAGACGAGGAAGATGACCCGCATGGTGGTGGCCGAGGTACCGAAGCGCCGTGCCAGCGCTGCGCACACTCCGCCGATCATGCGTCCGTCACGGGGGCGGGCAAGTGCGGCCATGGTGGGCTCCTTCGAGAGGCGTGGCCCGGGAGCCGCTTTCCCGGGCTCCCGGTGACTCCATACTCGTCCCCGTCGGGGGACAAAGCGTCGGTCTACGGGGCGATCCCGACCCTGGGAATCGTCGGGGTCGTTCCCTGACCGCCCTCGTCCCGGGGCAGGGACGGACCCCTGCGGGCCGTCCTCCCCGAGGAGGACCGGCCCCGCCCGGCGTCCTCCCTGCGGCGCAGCCGCGCCCGCCCGGCGGGCACCACGAGCAGATGCGCCAGCGCGACCCCGACGCCGTTGAGTAGCACCGAGTCGACGTCCACGACCTGTCCCGGCACGGCGGTCTGGAGCAGCTCCACGGCGAGGGAGACCAGCACCCCGGCCGCGACCGTACGGGCCAGCGACGCCCACGGCGAGACGTACAACCGCCCGTCGGCCATCGGGAGCAGGACCCCGAGCGGGGCCAGGAGCAGCAGTCCCTCCCCGATGCGGCGGGCCGCCTCGGCCGGGCCGAGCGCCAGGTCCGCCTCGAGCCCCGCCAGCGGGGTCAGGTTCGGCGCCGTCACCCAGGCGACGTCGAGTGGGCGCAGCGACACCCAGGCGACGAGCAGCAGATGCGTGAGGAGGAGGGCGAACCCCGCCCGACGTACGACCACGGCGGCGCTGCCGCTCGAACCTTGACGCTGCACGCCCCCCAAGACGCGCTCCGAGCCGGAATCGGTTCCGCCGCCCCACAGAACGCCGCGTTCCCTTCGGCCCCCCGGCGCCGCGCGCCTGGGCGTCGCGCCGCCGGGTGCGGCGCAGCCGCGTGTCCACGGGGGGGCGTGACGGAGCGGCGCGGGGATCGGGAGCGCGCGCGAGGCCGGCTTCAGGAGGCCGTCGGTGTCGGCAGGCCCGCCGTCGGGGCCGCCGACTCCGGCCGCTCCCTCAGCTCCGTGGTGCAGCGGTAGCGGCGCGGGGGATAGGCGCCCGGGCCGCCGAGGACGACGGCGTCCGCGCCCGCCCCCGCCGCGCTCGGCGCGAAGGTGCAGACGATCTGCGACAGCGCCGTCGGCGCCAGGTCCTCCGGCTGCCTGCTGAGCCGCAGCGTGCCCGCCGGGTCCCCCGGATGCCCGCCGGAGACGACCAGCGGCCCCTTCACGGCCGTGGTGAACCCGGCCTGGCGCTCGCTTCGCGACGGCTCCGTGGCCAGCTGCGCGAGGAGGACCGACGCCGTGCGCACCGGGTCCCCGCCGGCCTTCTCCTCCGGCAGCGGCGAGCGGCGCTCCACCGCCTCCAGCTGAGAACCGCACACCAGGAAGACCCGGACCGGGACGCCCGGCGGCTGCGCGCTGACGTCCTCGTCCTCGATGCTGCACGGCACCCGCGAAGGGGCGTGGCCCGCGTCCACGGGCACGGACGTCGTCCTGATCCCGCACCCCGAGAGCAGCACCGTCAGCGCGGCGACGACGGCCGCGCCCGCGCCCATCGCGGTACGGCGCCCCCTTCCCGTACGACGAATCCGGTTCACCGCTCCCCACCCTCCCCGGGCTCCCCCTGGTTCGGCAGCCGCAGCACGAACACCGCGCCGTCGCCGTCCGGGGAGTTGGCCGCGGTGATCGAACCACCGTGGATCAGCGCGTTCTCCATCGCGATCGACAGGCCGAGGCCGCTGCCCTCCGACCGTGGCCGGGACGCGCTCGCCTTGTAGAACCGGTCGAAGACGTGCGGGAGGACCTCCTCCGGGATGCCCGGGCCGTGGTCCCGCACCTCGATGACGAGTGCGTCGTCCTCCGTACGGATCGCCACCCGCACCGGCGACCCGCCGTGCTTGAGCGCGTTGCCGATCAGGTTCGCCAGGATCACGTCGAGCCGGCGCGGGTCGAGCCGCGCCATGATGCCCCGCTCGGCGTCGAGCTCCACCGCGTCCAGCCAGGCGCGCGCGTCGATGCACGCGGTGACCTGGTCGGCGACGTCGACGTCGTCCAGGACGAGCCTGGCCGTGCCCGCGTCGAAGCGGGTCACCTCCATCAGGTTCTCCACCAGGTCGTTGAGCCGGCGCGTCTCGCTGACCACCAGCGCCACGGCCGGCGCGATCATCGGGTCCAGGGTGTCCTGTTCGTCCTCCAGGACCTCCGTCACGGCGGTCAGCGCGGTCAGCGGGGTGCGCAGCTCGTGCGACATGTCGGCGACGAACCGCCGGCTGGACTCCTCCCGCGCGCTCATGTCCGCGACCTGCTTCTGCAGGGACTCGGCCGCGCTGTTGAACGTCCTTGACAGTTCGGCCAGTTCGTCCGTCCCCGAGACCCGCAGCCGGGTGTCGAGCTTCCCCTCGCCCAGCTGCCGGGCCGCCTCGCCGAGCCGGTGCACCGGCCGCAGCACGGTCGTGGCGGCGGCCTGCGCGAGCAGCGCGGAGCCGATCAGGGCGAGCGTGGTCGCGATGCCCAGCGACCAGGCGAGCGAGTTCAGGTCGGCCCGCTCGGCCTCGAGCGACTTGAACATGTAGCCGGTCGGGCCGCCGCCGTCGACCTTCGCCCCGCCCACCAGGTACGGCGTCCCGCCGCGCTGGGTGCGCTGCCAGAACAGGTGGTACGGATACGGGTTGGTCTCCGTGACGGGCCGCCGCTTCTCCACCTGTTCGCGCAGCGCGGCCGGCACGTCCGCCAGCGTGAACGTGTCCGGGTCGGAGGCCCCGATGATCGGCTTCCCCTCGTCCCGCTCCCCGAGCAGCAGCACGCTGTACCCGGCGCTGCCGTCCGCCATCTGCTCCGCGGCGCCCCGCAGTTCCTCCTCGGTGGGCCGCAGCGGCAGGGTCGCGGCCCGGTTCTGCATCTCCTGCCGGAAGTCGTTCAGGGCCCCGTCCTGGGTGCGGGTGAGGACCGCCTCGCGGTTCAGCCAGTACGCGATGCCGGACGCGGACACGGCGGCGGTGAGCGCCACCAGGGCGAAGACGACGACCAGACGCAGCCGCAGGCTGGTGAAGCGCAGGCCCGCGAACATCCCCTTTCTCACGCAGGGACGTCCAGTCGGTAACCGACGCCCCGCACGGTACGGATCAGGGTGGGGGAGGACGGCACGTCCTCCACCTTGGCGCGAAGCCGCTGGACGCAGGCGTCGACCAGCCGCGAGTCGCCCAGGTAGTCGTGCTCCCACACCAGGCGCAGCAACTGCTGGCGGGACAGGGCCTGACCCGGCCGCCGGCTCAGCTCCAGGAGCAGCCGCAGCTCGGTCGGCGTGAGCTGCAGGTCCTCCCCGTTCTTCGTCACGGTCATCGCCGAGCGGTCGATGACGAGCGAGCCGAACGTCGCCGAGTCGGTGGACTCCCGCTCGCCGCGCCGCAGCACGGCACGGATCCGGGCGTCCAGGACCCGCCCCTGCACCGGCTTGACGACGTAGTCGTCCGCCCCGGACTCGAGGCCGACGACCACGTCGATGTCGTCGCTGCGCGCGGTCAGCAGGATGATCGGCAGCTGGTCGGTGCGCCGGATGCGCCGGCACACCTCGAAGCCGTCGATCCCGGGCAGCATCACGTCCAGCACGACCAGGTCGGGCCGCTGTTCACGGAGCAGCTTCAGGCCGTCCTCGCCCGTCGCCGCGGTGGCCACTCGGTGGCCCTGGCGTGACAGGGAGAGCTCGAGGGCCGTGCGGATGGCGTCGTCGTCCTCGATCAGCAACAGGAAAGGCACGGCGCCATTCTGTCCCATGCGGCCCTCCGAGTTCGACTGTGCGGCGCCACCAGCCCCTGTGACACGGCTGTGACAGTCGACGGACACCGCGATGAAGTGGCCGGGGCAAGCTTCTTGGCACACGGACCGAAGCTGACTCCAACCGACGGGGGGCGTGGGATGAACGCACTGCACAGCACCACCTCAAGCGCAGTTGTCACGCGTCTCCACGACGTCGTACGGAGCGCGGTGAACGGGCGGGGGTGCGTTCGCGGTGCCGGGCGTCAGCACAAGGCGCCGTACATGGTCGCCGTGGCTGACGGGGGAGCGGCGTACGGGGAGGGCACGGGGGAGCGCGAGTCCCTGTCGGAGGCGGAGTTCACCGCCTACGTCCAGGAGCGCCGGGCCTCCCTGTACGCCACCGCCTATCACCTGACCGGTGACCGTTACGAGGCCGAGGACCTGCTGCAGAGCGCGCTGTTCTCGACCTACCGCGCCTGGGAGCGGATCAGCGACAAGGCGGCGGTCGGCGGCTATCTGCGCCGCACCATGACGAACCTGCACATCAGCGCGTGGCGCCGTCGCAAGCTGAACGAGTACCCGACCGAGGAGCTGCCGGAGACGGCGGGCGACACGGACGCGATGCGCGGGACCGAGCTGCGGGCGGTGCTGTG
>NZ_JBFASK010000033.1:0-70689 GCF_040677675.1 Streptomyces sp. NPDC053755
ACCACGCGGCGAGCGTGCGTGCCAGGCGTCGCGGGGCAGGCGGGACTCTCGAAACGCGCCCTAGAGCGCGAGACCGGTGAGGACCAGGACCCGCTCGTAGGTGTAGTCGTCCATGGCGTAACGGACGCCCTCGCGGCCGACGCCCGACTGCTTGACGCCGCCGTACGGCATCTGGTCGGCGCGGTAGGACGGGACGTCGCCGACGATCACGCCGCCGACCTCGAGGGCGCGGTGGGCGCGGAAGGCGGTCTGGAGGTCGTGGGTGAAGACGCCGGCCTGGAGGCCGAACTTCGAGTCGTTGACCTCGGCGAAGGCCTCGGCCTCGCCGTCGACCTTCTTGAGGGTGAGGACCGGTCCGAAGACCTCCTCGCAAGCGAGGGTGGTGCCGGCCGGCAGGTCGGCGAGCACGGTCGGGGCGTAGGTCGCGCCGTCGCGCTTGCCGCCGGTGAGGAGGGTCGCGCCGTCCTTCACGGCCTCCTCGACCCAGGCCTCGACACGCTTGGCCGCGTCCTCGCTGACGAGCGGGCCGACGTCGGTGGTGTCGTCCGACGGGTCGCCGGTGCCCTGCGCCTCGACGGCGGCGACGATCCTCGGGACGAGCCGGTCGTAGACCGCCGCGTCGGCGATGACGCGCTGCACGGAGATGCAGGACTGGCCGCCCTGGTAGTTCGAGAAGGTGGCGATACGGGTCGCCGCCCAGTCCAGGTCGGCCTCGGAGGCCCAGTCGCCGAGGACGACGGCCGCGGCGTTGCCGCCGAGCTCCAGGGTGCAGTGCTTGTGGGGCACGGACTCCTGGATGGCGTAGCCGACCTTGTCGGAGCCGGTGAAGGAGATGACGGGAAGGCGCTCGTCCTGGACGAGGGCGGGCATCCGGTCGTTCGGCACGGTCAGGACGGACCAGGAGCCGGCCGGGAGGTCGGTCTCGGCCAGCAGCTCGCCCAGGACGAGGGACGAGAGGGGGGTGGCCGGGGCCGGCTTGAGGATGATGGGGGCGCCGACGGCGATGGCGGGGGCGACCTTGTGGGCGCTGAGGTTCAGCGGGAAGTTGAACGGCGCGATGCCGAGGACGACGCCCTTGGGCATCCGGCGGGTGATCGCGAGACGGCCGACGCCACCGGCGTCGGTGTCGAGGCGCTGGGCCTCGCCGCCGTTGAAGCGGCGGGCCTCCTCGGCGGCGAAGCGGAAGACGGAGACGGCGCGGCCGACCTCGCCGCGGGCCCACTTGATGGGCTTGCCGTTCTCGGCGGAGATCAGCTGGGCGATCTCCTCGGTGCGCTCGACGAGACGCTTCGATACGTGGTCGAGGGCGGCGGCCCGCACGTGCGCCGGGGTGGCGGCGAACTCGTCGACGACGGCGTGCGCGGCGGCGACGGCCTCCTCGACCTGGGCCTCGGTGGGAACGCTCACCGTGCCGACGAGACGGCCGTCCCAGGGGGAGGTGACGTCGAAGGTGGCCTCGCCGGTGGCCTCGCGGCCGGCGAGCCAGAAGGCGTGGGTGGCAGTCATTGCGTCCCGGCCCTTTCGTATCGGTTGGTCCGTCAGTGGGTGTCGCTGACGTGTCTGCGTGCCACGTTAGAGCCGAGTGGGCGAGGCGTCGTTTGTCCGTGGTGGAGTAGTGGGGGGTGGGTCTTCCGACGGTTTGGCGGAAGGGGCGGGGCGGGCGCGGCGCGGCCGCTCCGGCGGGGCGGTCGCACGGGCGGGGCGTCGCGCCCCGGGCGCCGTTCCGGCTGCCCCCGGGTCGTGTCGACAACGCCGCGGGTCAATACACCTGGGGCGTGTTTCGAAAGTCCCGCCTGCCCCGCGACGCCTGGCACGCACGCTCGCCGCGTTGTCGGGATCGTCCACGTACGTCCCGTACGAGGGCGACCCTCCGCCGTGCGATCACACGCACCGGACGCCGCGCGGCCCGCCCTCCGGGCGGACGGCGCTCCTTTCGAAACACGCCCTAGGACCGTCGCTCGGTCGTGACGATGAGGCAGACGCCCGCGACGACGATGGCGCCGCCCAGGGCGATCGGCCAGGTCAGGGCCTCGTCGAGGACGAGGGCGCCGAGGAGGACGGCGACGACGGGGTTGACGTACGCGTAGGTGGCGACGAGCGAGAGGGGGGCGGACTGCAGGAGCCAGGCGTACGCCGTGAAGGCGATCAGCGACCCGAAGACGATCAGGTAGGCGAGCGCGGTCCAGGAGCGGGTGGAGACGGCGGCGAGATCGAGGCCGTGCTGCTCACCGCGGACCAGGCCGAGGGCGAGGCCGCCGAGACCGCCGGCCATCATCTCGTACGCGCTGGCGGTGAACGGGTTCGCGGGCATCGGGATCCGGGCGGAGGAGAACGACCCCACGGACCACATGACCGTGGCGAGGACGACCAGGAGGACGCCGCCGATCCGCACGTCGCCGCTGAGGCCGGGGAGGGTGAGGACGGCGAGGCCGGCGAGGCCGAGGAGCACGCCGGTGACGGCGCCGCCGCCGGGCCGCTCGCCGAACGCGGCCCGCAGGACGACGACCCAGGCGGGCACGACGGCGATGAGCAGCGCGGCGAGGCCGGACGGGATGGAGGTCTCGGCGAGCACGACGAGGCCGTTGCCGCCGAGGATCAGCAGCAGGCCGACGACGACCACGGAGGCGAGTTCCCGGCGCGTGACCTTGAGGGCGGCGGGCCCCTGCCGCCAGGCGATGAGCCCGGCGAGGAGGAGTCCGGCGGTGACGAACCGGGCGCCCGCGGAGAGGAACGGCGGCATGGTCTCGACGACGATCCGGATCCCGAGGTACGTGGAGCCCCAGACGACGTAGACGATGCCGAGCGCGGCCCACACGGCGCCGGAGATCCGGCGGGGCGCGCGCGGGGCGGGGGCCCCGGGGGTACCGGAGGCGGACGTCTGGACCTCGGAGGCCGGATCGACGGCGGGGCTTGTCATGAGCAGGAGACTAGGTAATCCGCGACGCGAAGGCCAGAAATCTGCCCGCCATCGGGCAGGAAGTGGAGGTTGGGCGGACCGGAGAGCGCGGCCCCCAGCGCGGCACGGGTGCGGGTACGAGCACCGGCACCCGCACCGGCACCCTCGCCCGCACCGGTGCGGGTACGAGCACCCGCGCCGTCACCGCTCCCCCGACGCCTCCGCGCCCGTCGCCTTCAACGCCAGCCACAGCTCCATCCGGACGTCCGGGTCGTCCAGGGAGCGGCCCAGGATCTCCTCCACGCGGCGCATGCGGTAGCGCAGGGTGTGGCGGTGCACGCCCAGGTCCGCGGCCGCCGCGTCCCACTGGCCGTGGCGGGAGAGCCAGGCCCGCAGCGACGCGACCAGATCGCCGCGGCCCGTGGCGTCGTGCTCGTAGAGGGCGCGGAGCATGCCGTCGGCGAAGGCGCGCACCGCGTCGTCGGCCAGCAGCGGCAGGACCGAGCCCGCCGCCAGGTCCTCGTGCTCGACCAGCGCCCTGCCCCGTCGCCGCGCCACCGACAGCGCCTGCTCGGCCTGCTTGTACGCGGCGGCCGCCGCGATCGGGCCCGTCGGCGCCGACAGCCCGACGACCACGCCGGCCTCCTCCGCCTCGCGTTCCGCGTATGCCTCGCACACCGTCACGACCGCTCCGCCGTCCCCCGCGAGGACCACCAGGCGGTCCTCGCCCTCGGGCACCGCGAGGACCGTCTCGCCCGCCCGGGCCGCCGCCGACTCCAGCGCGTCGGCGAGCGCCGGAAGCGGCGGCTCGCCCTCCGGTTCCCCGGGCGAGGGCTCCGCGATCAGCAGCCGGAAGGGCGCGTCGAGCAGCCCGCCGTACAGGTCCCCCGCCACGGCCCGCGCGTGGTCCGGCTGCCCCGACAGCATCATCCGCAGCACCGCCGCACCGAGCCGCCCCTCCGCCGCCCGCAGGGAGCGCGACCGCTCCGTCGTCAGCGTCAGCAGGGCGACGGCGGAGTGCACGGCGTAGCGTTCGGCCGTCCCCAGAGGCGCCGCCGTGCCGACCGCCAGCGCGCCCCGGACCCGCCGCCCGGTGCCCAGGGACTGCAGCTCGACCCGGTCGTCGGTGCCCCCGACCACCGCGCTCGCCGGCGCCGGCCGGTCCCGCAGCCGCTCGACGTCGGACGTCAGCCGGGCGGCCCTGCGGGCCGCCCACTCGGGGGACGCGGCGATGACGGTTCCGGAGGTGTCGTACAGCGCCGCCCATCCGTTCACGTGCGCCGCCAGCCGCGCCACGACCGCGTCCGGGCCTTCGGCGAGCGCCGCCCGGGTGAGTTCGCGCTGCGCCTCGAAGCCGGCGGTGACGGCCCGGTACTGGTCCGCCGCGATCGCCGCCGACACCGCCTTGCTGATCGCCAGGAACGGGGTGCGCCGCGGCACCTCCAGGAGGGGCAGGCCCTCCGCCCGGGCCGCGTCGAGGAGCGCCCCGGGGATGTCCTCGTAGTTGACGCCGATGGCGAAGCCGAGCCCGACCACCCCGGCGGCGAGCAGCCGCCGCACGTAGCGGTGCATCGCCTCGGAGTCCTCGGCGTCGAGGGTGAGGGCGGTGGTGAGCAGCAGTTCGCCGCCCTCCATGTACGGGACGGGGTCGGCGAGCTCGCTGACGTGGGCCCAGCGCACCGGGGTGTCGAGCCGGTCCTCACCGGCCCGGACGGTGAGCTTGAGCGCCGAGTGGTGGACGAGGGAGGCGAGGGTGGGCGGCATTGGAGACCGTCGGACCTTTGAGCGAGGGGGCGCCGCTCAGCCGAGCGGCGCCCCCGATTGTGCCAGGGCCCACCGGCTCGCGCGTGGGCTCGTCACCGCCCCGACGACACCGGCCCGGACCCGCGCCCCCCCCGGCCCCGCGCGCCTCGGCCCGGCCCGCGCCCGTGTCACCGCGCCCCGTCCTTCTCCCACCGCCGCGGCCCGGCGGCCCCTCCCGCCTCCGCCCGGCCCGCGCGGTCGAGCGCCCCCTCAGCTCCGCAGGTCCACCAGGAGCGGTGGCGTGTGTTCGCCCCGGACGTGCGCGAGGGAGAGCACGGCGTGCCCGGCCGGGACCGCGTGGGCCAGGTCGGAGGCCGACCAGCGTTCCCGCTCCACCTCGCGTACGGTCACGGCCTCGGCCGTCGCCGCCTTGCCGGTCACCACCCGCCGCATGAAGTGCAGGGCCTTGGTGAGGGGCTCGTCGGAGATGATCTGCCGGTTGGTGACGTCCCTGGTCTGCACCCATTCGGTGCCCCACGTCTCCGCGAACCGCCCGCCGTCCCAGGGGGCGATCCCGGCGAACGCCATCCGGCACCCCACCGCGCCGAGCAGCGCGCCGCGCAGCGTCTCGGGGACCTCCTCCAGACTGCGCAGGGCGAGGACGACCCCGGCGTTCGCCGAGCGCAGCCGCTGCACCGCGCGGACCGATTCGCCGGTGACGGTGTACGAGGCGTCGTCCAGGACCAGGCAGGCGAAGAGCGACCGGTCGCGGCGGGCGAGGGCGGCCTCGGCGAACTGCGCGAGCAGCAGCCGGGAGACGATCCGGGAGGCTTCGGCGTGGCCGCGTTCGGGCAGGTCGACGCGGACCCGGAGCGGGTGCTCGACGGTCCGCAGGGAGAATTGCCGCTCCGCGCCCTCCGTACGGAAGAAGCGGGCGAACGCGGGCCGGTCGAGGAAGGCGATCCGCTCGGCGAGCAGGACGCCGACGTCGTCGCCGCGTTCGGCCTGGCGGGCGCGGGCGTCGAGTTCGCGCAGCTGGGCGGGGTCGCCCGCGACGGCCTCGCGCAGCGCGCCGATCGCCGCCGGCGCTCCGGCCAGCAGTTCGCGCAGCTCGGGGACGGCGGGAAAGCGGTGGTAGGCGCTGTGGAAGGGGCCCAGGAGCTGCGCGAGCGCGGTGGCGGCCCGGCGGCTGTCGGCGGCCAGGTCGCCGACGAGAGCCTCGCCGAGGATCCGGGCGGCCTCGTCGGGGTCGTCGGCGCCGCCGTACAGGTCGAGGTCGTGGGTGGAGTCCGGGCGTCCGACGGAGACGACGACGTCGAAGGAGTCGTCGGGTCCGACGGCGGTGCCGTGGGCGGTGACGGCGATGACGGCCGCCCGGTTGGCGAGGGCCTGCAGGCAGAGCGACTCGACGACCGGCCGCACGAGGCGCACGGTCTTCCCCGAACCGGCGGGGCCGACGGCGAGCAGGGAGGTGCCGAGCAGGCCCGGTTCCAGGGCGACGCCGGTGGTGCGGCGGGCGTAGGGGTTGCGGGGGTGGTCGGCGGCGGTGCCGATGAGGACCTGCGCGGTGGCGAGGTCGTGCGTGGCGGTACGGACGGGCAGGTCGCGCACCCCCGAGGGGTGGGCGCAGGCGGCGGCGCCCCGGGTGCGCACCGCGTCGTCGAAGGCGGCGAGCCGCTCCGGCCGGGTGCGTACGCCCTGCCAGGCCCGGTGGATCCGGGCGTAGTCGACGTCGCCGAGGGTGCCCCGGCGCGTGGCGTCGGTGAGGGTCCCCGCGGCTTCGGTGAGTCCGGCCTCGCGGAGTTCCGGCCATTCGGCGGGGTCGGCGGTGGGCGGGGGTGGCGTCTCGGCGGCCGGGTCGGCCGTGCCCAGGCGGCGGCGGACGGCGGGCCAGGTGCCGACGCGGGTGACGGCCGCGGCCACGGCGGCGGCGAGCAGCACGTAATAGAGGTTGGAGGCCCAGGTGAGCCAGGTCTCGATGTCGCGGGGCATGTCGTTCCAGACGCCCTGGACGAGGACGAACAGCGGCCACAGCGGGACGCCGTAGCGCAGCCAGACCTCGCGCCAGTTGCCGATCCGCCCGAAGCCGACGGCGAGCAGGGCGAGGACGATGGCGTCCCACAGGTAGGTCGCGGCGATGAACCACTGGATGTGGGGGCTGTGCTGCGACTGCCAGGAGTCGGGGACGAGGAGGGTCATCGGCAGCAGCCACCAGTCGTCGACGAAGATCCACCACCCCTCCAGATAGCCGTTGAACAGCAGCGACCAGAGCAGCCAGCCGCAGAGGTAGGCGACGAAGGCCCCGGTGAGGAGCTGGCGGCCGGGCACGAGGTCCGGCTCCTCCTCGGGCCGCTCGCGGTGGCCGAACCGCCAGACGCCGGGGGCGGCCGCGGGCCGGGGCACACGCAGCCAGTCGGCGACGGCGGGCCGGGTGACCGGAGCGTGCCGGGGCATCGCGGGCGAACCGGCGGGCGGCGTGCCGAGCGCGTGCGCGGGCCGCGCCGCGGACGCGCCGTCCGGGGGCGGGGCGTGGGATCCGTACACGGGCGCCGCATCCGCCCCGGCCCCGGCCCCGGCCGGCGGCGGGGCGGCCGGCATCCGCGGGGGCGTCGCCGGGCGTGGCACGGGATTGGCCCGCGTGCCCCGTGCGTCGAATGTGCCTTCGGAATCCATGAACCGCTGCCCCCTGACCAGCCAGGCCCGCCTGTGCACGGTCAATCTAGTGCCCCCACGGGAGTGAGTTCAGCGACTCGCGCCGGTGTCGTGCGCGGGTGCCTATGTCCGCCACGGACAACGACGACCCTCGCAACACTCCCTATCGGCGCATGCCCACCCCCCTCCACCACGCCTAGCCTGCGAAGAGACCACAAGTGCGTCCAGAACATCCCAGGAGCCCCGCATGAACGCTGTCCCGCAGGAGCGGCGCGTCGTCACCGCCATTCCCGGTCCGAAGTCGCAGGAGCTGCAGGCCCGCCGCCTCGACACCGTGGCCGGCGGCGTGGGCTCCGTGCTGCCCGTCTTCACGGCTAAGGCCGGCGGCGGCATCATCGAGGACGTCGACGGCAACCGCCTGATCGACTTCGGTTCCGGCATCGCCGTGACCTCCGTCGGCGCCTCCGCCGAGGCCGTGGTCCGCCGCGCCGCCGCGCAGCTCGCCGACTTCACGCACACCTGTTTCATGGTCACGCCGTACGAGGGGTACGTCGAGGTCTGCGAGGCGCTGGCCGAGCTCACCCCGGGCGACCACGCCAAGAAGTCCGCGCTCTTCAACTCGGGCGCCGAGGCCGTCGAGAACGCGGTCAAGATCGCCCGTTCGTACACCAAGCGCCAGGCCGTCGTCGTCTTCGACCACGGCTACCACGGCCGCACCAACCTCACGATGGCGCTGACGGCGAAGAACATGCCGTACAAGCAGGGCTTCGGCCCGTTCGCTCCCGAGGTCTACCGCGTCCCGGTCGCCTACGGCTACCGCTGGCCCACCGGCGCCGAGAACTGCGGCCCCGAGGCCGCCGCCCAGGCGATCGACCAGATCAGCAAGCAGATCGGCGCCGAGAACGTCGCCGCGATCATCATCGAGCCGGTCCTCGGCGAGGGCGGCTTCATCGAGCCGGCCAAGGGCTTCCTGCCGGCGCTCGTGAAGTTCGCCAACGACAACGGCATCGTCTTCGTGGCCGACGAGATCCAGTCCGGCTTCTGCCGCACCGGCCAGTGGTTCGCGTGCGAGGACGAGGGGATCGTCCCGGACCTGATCACCACCGCCAAGGGCATCGCGGGCGGCCTGCCGCTCGCCGCCGTCACGGGCCGCGCCGAGATCATGGACTCCGTCCACGGCGGCGGTCTGGGCGGCACCTACGGCGGCAACCCGGTGGCCTGCGCCGGTGCGCTCGGCTCCATCGAGACGATGAAGGAGCTCGACCTCAACGCCAAGGCGAAGAACATCGAGTCGATCATGAAGGCCCGCCTGTCGGCGATGGCCGAGAAGTTCGACGCCATCGGTGACATCCGCGGCCGTGGCGCCATGATCGCCATCGAGCTGGTCAAGGACCGGACGACCAAGGAGCCGCACCCCGAGGCGGCGGGCGCGCTGGCGAAGGCCTGCCACGCCGAGGGCCTGCTGGTCCTGACCTGTGGCACCTACGGCAACGTGCTGCGCTTCCTGCCTCCGCTGGTGATCGGCGAGGACCTGCTGAACGAGGGCCTCGACATCATCGAGAACGCGTTCGCCGGAATCTGAGGCGTTCGACACCTGGTGTGAAGAAGCTGTGGGGGGCCGATGGCGGGATGGGGATCCGGCTGTCGGCCCCCTCTTCCGTGACGTACGGTTTCTGCAGATGAGAGAAACACCCCGCTCGCAGGAGACTGCGGGCGACACCAGGGCGGAGCCTCCCCAGCCCCGCCTTGACCGTGCCCTCGCGCACACCGCTGGAGCCTCGGGCTCCGGAACTCCTCACCGATCGGATGGCCGCCCGCCCCACACCCCCCGGGGCGAGCGGCAGCCCGGTCAAGGCGGCCTCCCCGGAACCACCCCCCCTGTTCCGGGGAGGCCGGCTGTCTTCTCGGCGCTCGTCGCCCTCGCCCTCGTCACCTGGCAGGTCCTCGTCGACGGCCCGGCCGCCCGGCTGGACGAACGCCTCTCCCGCGCCCTGGTGGACACCGTCCCGCGCGGCCTGTCCGAACTCGGCTCCGCCCTCGGCGACCTGGCCGTCGCCCTGCCGGTCCTCGCCTGCGCCATGGCGTACGCGTGGTGGCGCGGCCACCGCGCCCAGGCACTGTCCGCGGGCCTCGTCATGGCGCTCGTCCCGGCCCTGGTCGTCCCCCTGAAGGAGTGGACGGCCCGCCCGGGCCCGCTGGAACCCTGGGCCGCCGGCTACTACCCCTCGGGCCACACCGCGACGGCGATGGTCGCCTACTTCGGCGCCGCCTTCCTGGTCTCGAACCGACTGATCCCGGTCGCCGCCGTCCTGACGGCGCTGACGGGAACCGCCCTGATCCTGCGGGGCTACCACTGGCCCCTGGACGTGATCGCCTCGCTCGCCCTGTGCCTCCCCCTGCTGCGCTGGCCCGCGGTGGCCGAACGGTACGGCCGCCCCCCTGGGTGACCGGCGCACGCGCGGCCGGGCCGGAGCCCGTGTCGGCTCCGGCCCGGCTGTTCGACGAGGTGGTGGGCCGGCCGTCAGCTCCAGGCGTAGGCGTCGAAGTTGCGGCTGAACTCCCAGGCGTTGAACCGGTCCCAGTTGATGGACCAGGTCATCAGGCCGCGCAGGGCGGGCCAGGTGCCGTGGGTCTGGTAGGAGCCGCAGTCGGTCTTCCGCGTCAGGCAGTTCAGGGCCTTGTTCACCTCGGCGGGCGTGGTGTGGCCGTTGCCCGCCTGGGTCGATGCCGGGAGACCGATGGCGACCTGGTCGGGGCGGAGGGCGGGGAAGACGCGGTCGGTGTTGCCGGCGACCGGGAAGCCGGTGAGGAGCATGTCGGTCATGGCGATGTGGAAGTCCGCACCGCCCATGGAGTGGTACTGGTTGTCCAGGCCCATGATCGAGCCCGAGTTGTAGTCCTGCACGTGGAGCAGGGTGAGGTCGTCGCGCAGGGCGTGGATGACCGGGAGGTAGGCGCCGGCGCGCGGGTCCTGTCCGCCCCAGGGGCCGGAGCCGTAGTACTGGTAGCCGAGTTGCACGAAGAACGTCTCCGGAGCCATCGTCAGGACGAAGCCGGCGCCGTACTTCGCCTTGAGGGTCCTGACCGCCTGGATGAGGTTGACGATCACCGGGCTGGTCGGGTTGCGGAAGTCGGTGTCGCCGGTCTGGAGGGACAGCGAGTGGCCCTCGAAGTCGATGTCCAGACCGTCGAGTCCGTACTCGTCGATGATCTTCGAGACGGAGGAGACGAAGGTGTCCCGGGCGGCGGTCGTAGAGAGCTGGACCTGGCCGTTCTGGCCGCCGATGGAGATGAGGACCTTCTTGCCGGCCGCCTGCTTCGCCTTGATCGCCGCCTTGAACTCCGCCGGTGTCTCGACGCCGGGGCATTCCGTCGCCGGGCACAGGCTGAAGCGGATGTCGCCCGAGGTCACCGAGGTGGGCTCGCCGAAGGCGAGGTTGACGACGTCCCAGGAGTCCGGGACGTCGGCCATCCGGGTGTAGCCGGAGCCGTTGGCGAAGCTGGCGTGGAGGTAGCCGACGAGGGCGTGCGCGGGCAGCTGCCCGCCCGGGTTCCCGCCTCCGCCGGTGGTCGTGGTCGCCGTCACCGCCGCCGACTTCGGGGACTCGCCGGCGCTGTTCACGGCCGAGACCTGGAAGCTGTACGAGGTGGCGGGCGTCAGGCCGGTCGCCGTGGCGGTGGTGCCGGGGACGGTCAGGATCCGCGTGCCGCCGCGGTAGACGTGGTAGGACGTGGCACCCGGGACCGCCGACCAGGTCAGCGGGACGCTCGACGAGGTGGGGCTGCCCGCCGTGAGACCCGCGGGGGCGGCCGGGAGTTCCACGGGCGCTCCGCCGGGGCCGACGAGGCTCAGGTCGTCGGCGTGGTAGGCGGCGGTGCCGTACCAGCCGTGGGTGTAGACGGTCACCGCGGTGGTGGACGCGCCGGTCCTGAAAGTGGTCGTCAGACGCTGCCAGTCGGTGGCGGAGGGGGTCCAGGTCGAGACGTCGGTCGTGCCGGTGCCGGACGCGCCGAGGTAGACGTACCCGCCGCGGACCCAACCGCTCAGCGTGTAGTCGGAGTTCGGCTTCACCGTGACGGTCTGGGAGCAGCGGGCGTTGTCGCTGCCGGCCGGCGTCGCGCGCAGCGCCTTGGTGCCGCCGTGCACGGGCGAGGAGACGACGGCGCCGCTGCCCGCCGTGCAACTCCAGCCGTCCAGGCCGGACTCGAAGCCGCCGTTGCGCGCGAGGTCGGTGTCGGCGGCCTGGGCCGCGGGGGTGAGGGCGACGAGTCCGCCGGCGGCGAGCACGCCCGCCAGCAGAAGCGTGAGCGGTCTGGTGCGTGGGGAGGTGCGGTCCACAACTGCCTCCGGGGGTGGGGGAATCGAGGTGGAGCGCGCCACAGCATGGTCCAGACCAATCAAGTGGTCAAGACCTCTGCCCGGCCACGCGCCCGGGGCTACCTCCCGCCCGCACCCCTCTCCCCCTTGGCGAGCCGCCCCGCCGCCTCGTGCATCGCCAGCTCCAGGAGCGCCGCGTCGGTGAGCGTCCCCGCCCCGTCCGGCGGCACCAGCCAGCGCACGCCACCGGTCGCCCGGCCCGGGTAGGGCACCACGATCCAGGTACCGCGGCCGGCGCCCCGCACCCCCGTGCCGAGCCACCGCGCCGCCGTGCCCGGCGGCACGAAGAAGCCGGTCCGGGCGTCTCCGAAGTCGGCGAGGACCGGCCCCGGCCGGTCCACCAGCCGCCCCAGCACGTCGAGGGTGGGGTAGCCCAGCTCGCCGGGCAGGATCAGCACGTCCCACCGCCGGCCCGCCGGCAGCAGCGCGACGCCGAGGGGGTTGCGCTGCCACTCCCATCGGCAGGCGTCGGGATCCGGCGCCACCGACGCCAGCCACTCCACTGCGGTCCTGGCCCCCGAACCACTCATGACCAACGGCCTCCCTTCCCTACGCGGGCCCGCGGACGCGCGCCCACACACAGAGAGCGGGGCGGGCGACGATCATTACGCGGGTTCGCCCTCCGGAAGGGTGGTGATCCGGGTCACACGTCGATCAAGAGGTGCACGCCCCCGGCGCCCACCCGGCGCACGACTCCGGCGCAGGACACCGGCCGGCCTCCGGTCCGGGCGCACGGCAACGGCCTCGCCGCCACCGGCCCCCGGCACGCGCCCGATCGGGTGGACGGGACCTGGGCGCCCCGGGAGCCGCGTCACCGCCCGCCTCCGGCGTGTTCGGATGGGCGTTCCACGCGGAACGTCCGCGATGTCCGTGATGCCCGCGCCGTCGCGTCCCCCTCGGCGTCTCGGCGCGCCGCCCCGCACCGGGAGGACCCATGCCGTTCCCGCAGTCGTCGGAGCCCCCGCTGGGCGGTCCCGGCCCCGCTCCGGGCGGGAGGAGGACTCCCTCCACCCCCGCTCCGGGGTCGTCCGCCTCCGGCAAGGGGGCCCTGCGCCGGCTCGGCGAGTGGTCGGCCCGCCACTGCGTCATCGTGCTCGTCACCTGGGTCGTCGCCCTGGGCGCCCTGGTGGGGCTGAACCACGCCTACGGCGGCGAGTACTCCGACAACTACTCGCTGCCGGGCACCCAGTCGCAGGAGGGGCTCGACGTGCTCCGCGCGCACGAGCCCGCAGCCGGCGGCTACAGCGCCCAGGTGGTGCTCTACGACGGCGCGAAACCGCTCACCGACGTCGGCGACCAGGTCTCGTCCGCCGTGGACGCGCTGAAGAGGCTTCCGCACGTCCTGAACGCCACGAGCCCGCTGCCCGCGCCCGGCGCGCAGCCGACTCCCCCGCCGTCGGGCACGCCCGACGTCGGTCCGCTGTCCACCGACGGGAAGACCGGCTACATCACCGTCCGCTTCGACGTCCAGCCCGGCACCCTCGGCGACGACTACCTGACCGGGGTCGACAGCGCCGTGGAGCCCCTGCGCGCGGCCGGGGTCCAGGTCGAGTACGGCGGTGCGCTGGGTGAGCTGGCCCGGCCGGAGGCGGACGACAGGCTGAGCGAGGCGATCGGGTTCGGCGTCGCGATCATCGTCCTGATCATCGGCTTCGGCAGCCTGATCGCCGCCGTGCTGCCCCTGGTCACCGCCCTGGTGGCGGCCGTCTGCGGCCTCGCGCTCCTCGGCCTCCTCGCCGCGGTGTGGAACTTCGCGACCGTCTCCCCCACCCTCGCCACGATGATCGGCATCGGCGTCGGCATCGACTACGCCCTCTTCCTCATCACCCGGCACCGGCAGTTGCTGATGAACGGCCGGGATCCGGTCACCGCGGCCGGGGTCGCCACCGCGACCAGCGGGCGGGCCGTCCTCGTCTCCGGCTGCACGGTCGTCATCGCCCTCGGCGGCCTGTGGGTCTCCGGACTGAGCTTCATCGGCCTGCTCGGGCTCGCCGCGACCTCCACCGTCGTCACGGCCGTCGCCGGAGCCCTCACGCTCGTCCCCGCGATGCTCGGGCTCATCGGGCGCCACATCGACCGGCTCCATCTGCGCACCCCCGTCGCCGAGACCGACGAGACGAACGACGCGACGGGCGGAGGGACGAACCCCGCGACGAGCGGGGGGACGCACGGCGAGACGAAGGGAGCGACGACCGGGGCACCCGGCGAGGCCCACGGCACCTGGCACCGGTACGCCCTGCGCGTGGAACGCCGCCCCTGGTGGTTCCTGACCTCGGGCGTCGTCGTCCTCGTGGTGCTCGCCATCCCCCTGTTCTCCATCCAGCTCGGGCACATCGGCGACGGCGCGGACCCGAAGTCCTTCACCGACCGGCGTGCGTTCGACCTGATGTCCACGGCCTTCGGGCCCGGTTCCAACGGCCCGCTGACGCTGGTGATCGACCAGACGTCGGTCCCGGCGGCCGACCGCTCGGCCCTGGCGAGCCAGGCGCAGAAGGCGCTCACCGGGGTGCCCGACGCCGTCCTGATCACCCCGCTCACGCCCACCTCGGACGGGGACGTCCTGATCGCCACGGCCTACTCGGCCGCCGCCCCGCAGGACGAGCGGACCACGACCCTGACCAATCACCTGGCCGACGACGTCCTCCCGCAGGCGGTCGCCGGCACCACCGCGGCGACGTACGTCACCGGCACCACCGCCAGCCAGGTCGACTTCCTCGACATCGTCTCCAGTCGGCTGCTGCTCATCATCGCGGTGGTCGTCGCCCTGGCGTTCCTCGTCATCCTGGTCGTCTTCCGCGGCCCGCTGGTCGCCGCCAAGGCGGCGGTGCTCAACCTGCTGTCCATCGCCGCCTCGTACGGCGTCGTCGTCGCCGTCTTCCAGTGGGGCTGGGGCGGCCCGGCGCTCGGTGTCTCCGGCGACGTGCCCATCGAGAGCTATGTGCCGATGATGATGTTCGCCATCGTCTTCGGCCTGAGCATGGACTACGAGATCTTCCTGCTGTCCCGGGTCCACGAGGCGTGGCTGCGCACCGGCGACGCGAAGGCGAGCGTGGCGCACGCCCTGGAGATCACGGCCCGGGTCATCACCTGCGCGGCGCTCATCATGGTGAGCGTCTTCGCGGCCTTCGTCCTCAACGACAGCATCGTGGTGAAGATGATGGGGCTCGGCCTGGCCGCGAGCGTCCTCATCGACGCGACGGTCGCGCGGCTGCTGCTGGTGCCCGCCGTGATGACCCTGCTCGGCAAGTGGGCGTGGTGGACCCCCCGCTGGCTGGACCGGATCCTGCCGCACGTCGACACCGAGGGCGAGGGCGAGATGACCCGGGCGGGCGGTGACGGCCCGGCGGGGCCCCGGACGACTCCGTGACCCCGCCGGGTCGCGCCCTAGGTGTATTGATCACGGACGTTGTTGACACGGTTGGGTCTTGAACATGGCGAAGGCCCCCGTGTGTGGTGGAGGTGTCGAATCTCCACCACACGGAGGCCTTCGTGTCCCACCGTCATGCCCGACTGACCGTCTTCGGGAGACGACTGCCGGTCGAACGCCTAGCTGTCGAAGCCCAGGCCGACGCGGTCCATGGCCTTCAGCCACAGGTTGCGCCGGCCGCCGTTCTCGTCGGCGCGGGCGAGGGACCACTTGGTGAGGCCGATGCCGGCCCAGGCGATCGGCTCCGGGGGGAACGGCAGCGGCTTGGAGCGGACCATCTCCAGCTCCGTCCGTTCGGTGCGCTCCCCCGCCAGCAGGTCGAGCATCACGTCGCCGCCGAAGCGGGTGGCGCCCACCCCGAGACCGGTGAAGCCGGCCGCATACGCGACCTTGCCCTGGTACGCCGTGCCGAAGAAGGCCGAGAAGCGCGAGCAGGTGTCGATCGCTCCGCCCCAGGCGTGGCTGAAGCGGAGCCCTTCCAGCTGCGGGAAGCAGCGGAAGAAGTGCTCGGCGAGCTTGAGGTACGTCTCCGGACGGTGGTCCATCTCGGCGGCGACCTTGCCTCCGAAGCGGTAGATCGCGTCGTAGCCGCCCCACAGGATGCGGTGGTCCGCGGTGATCCGGAAGTAGTGGAACTGGTTGGCGCTGTCGCCCAGGCCCTGGCGGTTCTTCCAGCCCACGGCGGCGAGCTGCTCGGCCGAGAGCGGCTCGGTCATCAGGGCGTAGTCGTAGACCGGGACGGTGTAGTGCCGGACGCGCTTGACCAGCGACGGGAAGACGTTGGTGCCGAGCGCGACCCGGCGGGCGAGAACCCGGCCGTACGGGGTGCGCACGCCCATGCCGGCGCCGGCGGAGACCAGGTCGAGGCCGGGGGTGTTCTCGTAGATCCGTACGCCCAGGTCCCGGCAGGCGCGCTTGAGGCCCCAGGCCAGCTTGGCCGGGTTGAGCATGGCGACCCCGCGCCGGTCCCAGAGGCCGCCGAGGAAGGTCGGGGAGTCGACCTCCGCGCGGACCGCGTCGCCGTCGAGGAGCGCGAGGCCGTCGGCGAGGCCGAGCCGCTCGATCTCCTCGTACACCTCGTGCAGCTCGGCGAGCTGGTGCGGCTCGGTGGCGACGTCGATCTCGCCGGTGCGCTCGAAGTCGCAGTCCAGGGCGTAGCGGGCGACCGCCGCCTCGATGGCGTCGAGGTTGCGTTCGCCGAGCTCCTCCAGCTTCGGCAGCTCGCCCGGCCAGCGGGCGAGCCCGTTGCCGAAGCCGTGGGTGAGGGAGGCGGCGCAGAAGCCGCCGTTGCGGCCGGAGGCGGCCCAGCCCACCTCGCGGCCTTCGATCAGGACCACGTCCCGGGAGGGGTCGCGCTCCTTGGCGAGGAGCGCGGTCCACAGTCCGCTGTAGCCGCCGCCGACGACGAGAAGGTCGCACTTCTCGGTGCCGGTGAGGGCGGGCAGGGCGCCGGGCTTGCCGGGGTCTTCCAGCCAGAAGGGGACGGGCTGGGCGTCGGAGAGAGATTGTGCAGCGAGACGCATGGCGACGGGGGCCATGGTTTCCAACTCCTTCAGGTGCTTCTGTGCCTACTCAGCTTGCCGCTGTCTTCCTGCGCCGGCTCGTGATGATCTGTCCGGCCACCACCACCAGTACGGCGAGGACGAACATCGCCGTACCGATGACGTTGATCTGGACGGGCGTACCGCGCTGCGCCGAGCCCCAGACGAACATGGGGAAGGTGACGGTCGAGCCCGCGTTGAAGTTGGTGATGATGAAGTCGTCGAACGAGAGGGCGAAGGCGAGCAGCGCTCCGGCGGCGATGCCGGGGGCCGCGATCGGCAGCGTGACCCGTACGAAGGTCTGTACCGGGCCCGCGTAGAGGTCGCGCGCGGCCTCCTCGAGTCGCGGGTCCATCGACATCACGCGTGCCTTGACGGCGGTGACGACGAAGGACAGGCAGAACATGACGTGGGCGATCAGGACCGTCCAGAAACCGAGCTCGGCGCCCATGTTCAGGAAGAGCGTGAGCAGGGAGGCGGCCATGACGACCTCGGGCATCGCCATCGGCAGGAAGATCAGCGAGTTGATCGCGCCCCGCGCGCGGAAGCGGTAGCGGACCAGCGCGAAGGCGATCATCGTGCCGAGGACCGTGGCGCCCAGCGTCGCCCAGGCGGCGATCTGGAGCGAGAGGGTCAGCGAGCCGCACAGGTCGGCGACGCCGCAGGGGTCCTTCCAGGCGTCCAGCGAGAAGCGCTGCCAGGCGTAGTTGAAGCGGCCGTTCGGCTTGTTGAACGAGAACACCATCACGACGACGTTCGGCACGATCATGTACGCGAGCGTGAGCAGGCCCGCGATGACGACGAGGTTGCGACGAATCCAGCGCATCAGACCAGGTCCTCCGTTCCGGCGCGGCGGATGTAGACGGTGACCATGGCCAGCACGATCGCCATGAGGATGAAGGACAGCGCGGCCGCCGTCGGATAGTCGAGCACCCGGAGGAACTGCGACTGGATGACGTTGCCGACCATCTTGGTGTCGGTCGAGCCGAGGAGTTCGGCGTTGACGTAGTCGCCGCTCGCGGGGATGAAGGTGAGCAGCGTGCCCGAGACCACGCCCGGCATGGAGAGCGGGAAGGTCACCTTCCGGAAGGTGGTGACGGGCGAGGCGTAGAGGTCCCTGGCCGCCTCGTGCAGCCGCCCGTCGATCCGCTCCAGGGAGGTGTAGAGCGGCAGGATCATGAACGGCAGGAAGTTGTACGTGAGTCCGCAGACCACCGCCATGGGGGTGGCCAGCACCCGGTCGCCCTCGGTCCAGCCGAGCCAGCTGGTCACGTCCAGGACGTGCAGGGTGTTGAGGACGTCCACGACCGGACCGCCGTCGGCCAGGATCGTCTTCCACGCAAGCGTCCGGATGAGGAAGCTGGTGAAGAAGGGCGCGATGACCAGGACGAGGAGGAGGTTGCGCCAGCGGCCGGCCTTGAAGGCGATCAGATAGGCCAGCGGGTAGCCGAGCAGCAGGCACAGCAGGGTGGCGGTACCGGCGTACAGCAGGGAGCGGACGAACTGGGGCCAGTACTCCTGGAAGGCGTCCCAGTAGGTCCGGAAGTGCCAGGTGACCTCGAAGCCCTTCTCCAGGGAGCCGGTCTGCACCGAGGTGGAGGCCTGGTAGACCATCGGCAGCGCGAAGAAGACGAGCAGCCAGACGATGCCGGGGAGGAGCAGCCAGTACGGGACGAGCCGCTTGCGAGTGGCCGCCTTGCGGACCGGGAGGTCCGGCGCGGGGGGCGTGGGCGGCGCCTCCTTGGCGAGGGTGGTGCTCACGAGGCGTCCTCCAGCGTCTCCACGCCCGCGTCGATGGCCTGGGCCGCGTCGAGACCGAAGGTGTGGGCCGGGTTCCAGTGCAGGACGACCTCGGCGCCGGGCGTCAGGCGCGCGTCCCGCTCGATGTTCTGCTCGTACACCTGGAGCTCCGCGCCCGCCGGGCTGTTCACCACGTACTGCGTGGAGACGCCGATGAAGGAGGAGTCGACGATCCGGCCGGTGACCTTGTTGCGGCCGTCGGCGATGCTTCCCGCGTCGTCGGCGTGCGTGAGGGAGATCTTCTCGGGGCGGACGCCGACGAGGACCTTGCCGCCGGCGCGGACGGCCGCCGTACAGCGGTCGGCGGGCAGCCGGAGCTTGCCGCCGCCGGCCGTCACGACCAGGTCGTTGGCGCCGGTCTCGGCGACCTCGGCCTCGATGAGGTTGGAGGTGCCGAGGAAGTTGGCGACGAAGGTCGTGCGCGGGTTCTCGTAGAGGTCCGCGGGCGCGCCGAGCTGCTCGACCCGGCCGCCGTTCATCACCGCGACCTGGTCGGCCATGGTCATGGCCTCCTCCTGGTCGTGGGTGACGTGGACGAAGGTGATGCCGACCTCGGTCTGAATCCGCTTGAGCTCCAGCTGCATCTGGCGGCGCAGCTTGAGGTCGAGGGCGCCGAGCGGCTCGTCGAGCAGCAGCACCTGCGGGTGGTTGATGAGCGCGCGCGCCACGGCGACGCGCTGCTGCTGGCCGCCGGAGAGCTGGTGCGGCTTGTGCCTGGCCTTGTCGCCGAGCTGGACGAGGTCGAGCATGTCGCCGACCTGCTTCCTCACGGACTTGATGCCGCGCCGGCGCAGGCCGAAGGCGATGTTCTCGTGGATGTCCAGGTGCGGGAAGAGCGCGTAGGACTGGAAGACGGTGTTGACCGGCCGCTTGTACGGCGGGAGGTCGGTGACGTCCTTGTCGCCGAGGAAGACCGACCCGGTGGTGGGGTCCTCCAGGCCGGCGATCATGCGCAGGGTGGTGGTCTTCCCGCAGCCGGAGGCGCCGAGGAGGGCGAAGAAGGAGCCCTGCGGGACGGTCAGGTCGAGCGGGTGGACGGCGGTGAAGGAGCCGTACGTCTTGCTGATGCCGGTGAGACGGACGTCGCCGCCGGTGGTCGTGTCAGTCATGGGTTGCGATCCCGGTGTTCGTAAGAGGTGGACGACGGTTGCTCACGCACCGATGAGCTTGGCGAACTTCTCCTCGTACGCCGTCTCTTCCCGGCTCGTCAGCGAGCGGAAGGCGCGCGACTTCGCGGCCATGGCCTTGTCGGGGAGGATCAGCGTGTTGTTCGCGAGCTCGGGATCGATCTTGGCGAGCTCGTCCTTCACCCCGTCGACCGGGCAGACGTAGTTGATGTACGCGGCGAGCTGGGCGGCGACCGGAAGCTCGTAGTAGTGGTCGATGAGCTTCTCGGCGTTGGTCTTGTGCCGGGAGTTGGCCGGGACCAGGAGGTTGTCGCTGGAGGTGATGTAGCCGGCCGAGGGGATGGCGAACTTGATGTCCGGGTTGTCGGCCTGCAGCTGGATGACGTCGCCGGCCCAGGCGAGGCAGGCCGCGAGGTCGCCCTTGTCCAGGTCGGAGGTGTAGTCGTTGCCGGTGAAGCGACGGATCTGCTTCTTGTCGACGCCCTTCTGCAGCCGTCCGATCGCCTGGTCGTAGTCGGCGTCGGTGAAGGCCCCCGGGTCCTTGCCCATGTCGAGGAGGGTCATGCCGACGGAGTCGCGCATCTCGGTGAGGAAGCCGACCCGGCCCTTCAGGGAGGGGTCGTCGAGGAGCTGGGTGACCGAGTCGACCTTCTTGCCGCCGGTCGCCTTGGCGTTGTAAGCGATGACGGTGGAGATGCCGGTCCACGGGTACGAGTAGGCGCGGCCCGGGTCCCAGTCGGGGCGGCGGAACTGGGCGGAGAGGTTGGCGAAGGCGTGGGGGAGGTTCGACGGGTCGAGCTTCTGCGCCCAGCCGAGCCGGATGATGCGGGCGGCGAGCCAGTCGGTGACGCAGATCAGGTCGCGGCCGGTGTCCTGGCCGGCCGCGAGCTGCGGCTTGATCTTGCCGAAGAACTCGACGTTGTCGTTGATGTCCTCGGTGTACTTGACCTTGATCCCGGTGCGTTTGGTGAACGCCTCCAGGGTGGGGCGGGACTTCTCGTCCTCGCTGACGTCCATGTACTCGGTCCAGTTGGAGAAGCTCAGCTGCTTCTCCTTGGCCGAGAAGTCCGTGGACGCGGGGCCCTGGCCCTCCCGCTTGGCCGGCGGGATGCCGCAGGCGCTCAGGGACGCGAGGCCGCCGACCGTGAGCGCGCCGACTCCTCCGGCGCGCAGCATCGAACGGCGGCTGAGGGCTCCGCGGCCGCTCGTCAGACTGCGTCGCATCGCCGCGAGCTGGGCGGCCGAGAGGCGGTCGGGCTCGTACTGCTCCATGCGCTGTGCCTTTCGGGATGGTTTCGCCGCTGGTCGGACGGCAGGCCATGCGGCGTGAGCCGCGTTTCGGATGGTTATCGGTCCCCGAAGATCGTGCGGTGCCAGTCCTTCGCGGCGACCGCGGTGTTGTCGAACATCACATGCTTGACCTGCGTGTATTCCTCGAAGGAGTACGCCGACATGTCCTTTCCGAATCCCGACGCCTTGTAGCCGCCGTGCGGCATCTCGCTGATGATCGGAATGTGGTCGTTGACCCAGACGCAGCCCGCCTTGATCTCGCGGGTGGCCCGGTTCGCCCGGTAGACGTCGCGGCTCCAGGCGGAGGCGGCGAGTCCGAAGGGGGTGTCGTTGGCGAGCCGGATGCCCTCGTCGTCGCCGTCGAAGGGCAGGGCCACCAGGACCGGTCCGAAGATCTCCGAGCGCACGACCTCGCTGTCCTGCGCGGCGCCGGTGATCAGGGTCGGACGATAGTACGCACCGTTCTTCAGCTCGCCTCCCGGGGCCTCGCCGCCGGTGACGACGGTGGCGTGGCCGCGGGCACGGTCGACGAAGCCCGCGACCCGGTCGCGCTGGGCGTGGCTGATCAGCGGTCCGAGGTCGGTGGAGGGGTCGAAGGGGTCGCCGAGGCGGACGCTCTCCATGAGTTCGGCGACGCGGGCGACGAAGGCGTCGAAGAGCGGGCGCTGGACGTAGGCGCGGGTGGCGGCGGTGCAGTCCTGGCCGGTGTTGATCAGGGAGGCGGCGACGGCGCCGTGTGCGGCCGCCTCCAGGTCGGCGTCGTCGAAGACCACGAAGGGCGCCTTGCCGCCGAGTTCGAGGTGGAGCCGCTTGACGGTGGAGGTGGCGATCTCGGCGACCCGCTTGCCGACGGGGGTGGATCCGGTGAAGGACGTCATGGCCACGTCGGGGTGGCCGACGAGGTGTTCGCCGGCGGTCCGCCCGGCCCCGGTGACGATGTTGACGACGCCGTCGGGGATGCCCGCCTCGGTGGCGGCCTGGGCGAACATCAGCGAGGTGAGCGGGGTGAGCTCGGCCGGCTTGAGGACGATGGTGTTGCCGGCGGCGATGGCCGGGAGGACCTTCCAGGCGGCCATCTGGAGCGGGTAGTTCCAGGGGGCGATGGAGCCGACGACACCGATGGGCTCGCGCCGTACGTACGAGGTGTGGTCGCCGCTGTACTCGCCGGCGGACTGGCCCTGGAGGTGGCGGGCGGCGCCGGCGAAGAAGGCGGTGTTGTCGATCGTGCCGGGGACGTCGAACTCGGTGGAGAGCCTGATCGGCTTGCCGCACTGGAGGGACTCGACGCGGGCGAAGTCCTCGGCCCGCTCGGCGAGCACGCCCGCGAAGCGGTGCAGGGCGTCGGAGCGTTCGCCCGGGGTGGCGGCCGCCCATGCGGGGAAGGCCTCCCGGGCCGCGGCGACGGCGGCGTCGACGTCGGCGGTGGAGGCGAGGGCGTAGGTGTACACGCTCTCGCCGGTGGCCGGGTCGACGACGCTGTGCTCCTCACCCGAGGTTCCGGGCCGCAGCCGCCCGCCGATGTACTGTGCGCCGGCCGCGAAGCGGTCCGTCACCTGGAAGCGGTTGCCCATGACGCTCTCCGTTGTTCCAGCTCGAATTGAGTGCCGATCCTGACAGAGGCACGCTTGCCCAACAAGGGATTCCGTTGTTGCCTTTTGGTTACGCGACGGAATCGGTCGACCATGTGTCGAGGGACCCGGGAAATACCCGTACGGAGTGTCCGTGGCGACTGCCACACTCGCATGCATGGGGAAGATCGAGGAGCTGACGCAGCAGGTCAGCAGTGGTGAGCGCGTGAAGTGGCTGCACTTCTGGGGTCACCGGCCACGGCCGGACGGGGCCCTCTCGGCCAGCTGTCTCAGCCAGTGGTGGGAGTCACCGTTCGAGGTCGCCGGAGTGCGGTACGCGACCGCCGAGCACTGGATGATGGCCGAGAAGGCGCGGCTCTTCGGGGACGCGGACGCCGAGCGGGCGGCGCTGGCCGCGTCCTCGCCCGCCGAGGCGAAGAAGGCGGGGCGCCTGGTGCGGGGCTTCGACGGCGAGGTCTGGGAGCGGGAGCGCTTCGGGATCGTCGTGGAGGGAAGCGTCCACAAGTTCTCCTCCGACGAGCGGCTGCGGTGGTTCCTGCTCGGCACCCGGGGACGCGTCCTGGTCGAGGCGAGCCCGATGGACCGGATCTGGGGCATCGGTCTGGCCGCCGACGACGCCCGCGCGACGGATCCCTCCCGGTGGCGCGGCCTGAACCTCCTCGGCTTCGCCCTGATGGAGGCCCGGGAGCGGCTGGGCTGACGGGCGGGAGCGCCCGGGCCGACCGGCGGGGACGCCGAACGCCGCCTACGGCGAGCGGCGGGAGCGCGAGGGGTCGGGAGCGGCGGGAGCGTGGAGGGGCGGCAGCGTGCGGGGGCGCGACGCACCAGGGCGGAAACGCGGAGGGGCGGCCCCTCGGGGGCCGCCCCTCCCGCCGTCCGACCGCGCCGCCGCCTCGTGGCGCCGGGCCGGGCCGGTCCCGTGCCTACCGCCGGTCCGCGACCAGGCTCGTCGCGAACGGGTCCGACGGGTCCTCTTCGAAGGTCGACGGGTCCTGCTGGACCGCCCAGATCACGAAGGCCAGGAAGGCCGCGCTGATGAGGATCCCGATCGCGCCGAGCACGATGCCCGCGACCGCCATGCCCCGGTTCGTCGCCTCGCCCCGGCCCGCCTTCTTCACGCCGATGATCCCGAAGATCAGCGCGAGGACGCCCAGGATGCCGCCGAGGCCGTACAGGCAGAAGCCGACCACGGAGACGATGCCGAGCACCATCGCGGCCGTCCCCATGCCGTTGGCCGGGGCCTGCTGCCAACCGGTCTGGCCGTAGCCACCGGCGCCGTACCCGGTGGAGCCGTAAGGGGTCGAGCCGTACGCCGGATAGGCGGAGTAGCCGTACCCGGCCGTGCCCCCGGGGGTCGTCGGCGCGGTGGGCGCCGCGGGGTAGCCGTACGCCCCGGGCGCGGCCGCCGGGCCGCCGGGCGCCACCGGAGGCGGCGGCACCTGGCCCGTGCCGCCGTCCCCCGTCGGCATCGCCGTCATCGTCGGCTGGTCGTGGACCGGCGGACGGTCCTGCGCCGGCGGCGTGGCCGGCTTGCTCAGTTCCACCCCGTCGCGGTTCGGCGGAGCCCACGGATCCGCCGGGTCGTACCCGCCCTGCGGCTGGTCGCTCTTCTCTGACATGGGCCTCCCCCATCGTGGTGCCGCCATGCTACGACCTCGCCCCCACGGTGGAACGGCCCGCCTACGATGATCGGATGACCGATCTCCATCCTTTCATCGCCGGGCTCCCCAAGGCCGAGCTGCACGTCCACCACGTCGGCTCCGCCTCCCCCCGCATCGTCGCCGAGCTGGCCGCCCGCCACCCCGACTCCAAGGTCCCCACCGACCCGGAGGCGCTCGTCGACTACTTCACGTTCACCGACTTCGCGCACTTCATCGAGGTCTACCTCTCGGTCGTGGACCTCGTCCGCACCCCGGGGGACGTCCGGCTGCTGACCTTCGAGATCGCCCGTGACATGGCCCGCCAGAACATCCGCTACGCCGAGCTGACGATCACCCCGTTCAGCTCGACCCGTCGGGGGATCGACGAGGCCGCCTTCATGGAGGCCATCGAGGACGCCCGCAAGGCGGCCGAGGCCGAGCTGGGCGTCATGCTGCGCTGGTGCTTCGACATCCCCGGCGAGGCCGGTCTGGCCGCCGCCGAGGAGACCACCCGGCTCGCCGTCGACCTGCACCCCGAGGGCCTGGTCTCCTTCGGTCTCGGCGGCCCGGAGATCGGGGTGCCGCGCCCGCAGTTCAAGCCCTACTTCGACCGCGCGATCGCGGCCGGCCTGCACTCCGTTCCCCACGCGGGCGAGACAACGGGGCCGCAGACGATCTGGGACGCCCTGCACGACCTGCGCGCCGAGCGCATCGGGCACGGCACCAGCGCGGTGAAGGACCCGGCCCTGCTGGCCCACCTCGCCGAGCACCGCATCGCCCTGGAGGTCTGCCCGACCTCCAACATCGCGACCCGCGCGGTCACGCACCTGGACGAGCACCCCCTCAAGGAGATGGTGGACGCCGGGGTCCTGGTCACGATCAACAGCGACGACCCGCCGATGTTCGGGACCGACCTGAACAACGAGTACGCGGTCGCCGCCCGTCTCCTGGACCTCGACGAGCGCGGCCTGGCCGCCCTCGCCAAGAACGCGGTGGAGGCGTCCTTCCTCGACGCGCCCGGCAAGGCCCGGATCAGCGCCGAGATCGACACGTACACCGACACCTGGCTGGGCCGCTGACAGCCGCCACAATGGGGCCCATGGACCACGTCACTGCCGTAGGCCACCGCGGCGACCCCTACCGCGTCCGCGAGAACACCGTGCCCTCGATCGTCTCGGCGATCGAGGCCGGTGCGGACGCCGTCGAGATCGATGTACGGCTCACCGGCGACGGTGTCCCCGTCCTCCTGCACGACGACACCCTCAAACGGCTCTGGGGCCACGACCGGGCACTCTCGGCCCTCTCCCTCGCACAGCTGCGGGAGCTGACCCGCGACGGCGTCCCCACCCTGCGCGAGGCCCTGATCGCGGCGGGGCCGCACCGGCTGCTGCTCGACCTGCCCGGAGGGGACGAGACGTCGGTCCGCACCATCGTGGGCACGGTCCGCGAGTGCGGCGCGGCCGAGCGCGTCTACTACTGCGCGGGCGGCGTCGCCATGCTCCAGATCCGGGCGGCCGACCCGTCCGCCGAGATCTCCCTGACGTGGAACTCGCTCTCCCCGCCCCGTGCCGTCCTGCTGGACGCGGTCCGGCCTCGCTGGCTCAACTACCGCTTCGGCCTGGTGAGTCGGGAGCTGGTGGACAAGGTGCACCGCGACGGCTACCTCGTCTCGGCCTGGACCGCCGACACCCGGCGGAGCATGCGTAAGCTGATCACCCACGGCGTGGACTCGATCACCACGAACCGTGTGGACGCGCTCGCCGCCGAACTGCGAAGGGATGTCCCCAGGTGACCGGCACCGAGAGAATCCGTACGGACGTCGCCCACAACGCCCGGGTGTGGAACTACTGGCTGGGCGGCAAGGACAACTACCCGGTGGACCGCGCGGTCGGTGACCAGGTCACCGGCTTCTATCCCGGCATCGGCGAAGTGGCGCGCGCGGACCGGGCGTTCCTCGGCCGTGTCGTGACCCATCTGGCCGCGGACGCCGGGGTGCGCCAGTTCCTCGACATCGGTACGGGACTGCCGACCGCCGACAACACCCACGAGGTCGCCCAGCGGATCACGCCGGACGCCCGGGTCGTGTACGTCGACAACGACCCGATCGTGCTGACCCACGCCCGCGCGCTGCTGACCAGCTCCCCCGAGGGCGTCACCGAGTACGTCGACGCGGACGCCCGGCAGCCGGAGCGGATTGTGGAGGCGGCGGCGAAGACGCTGGACCTCGGGCAGCCGGTCGCGGTGATGATGCTCGGCATCCTCAACTTCGTCCTGGACACCGACGAGGCACGGCGCATCGTCCGCACGCTGATGGACGCGGTGCCGTCGGGCAGCCATCTCGTGCTGACCCATCCGACCCTGGAGCCGGAGCTCGGCGGCGAGGGCAACGTGGCGGCGATGGAGTTCTGGAACGAGAACGCCACCCCGCCGATCACCGCCCGCAGCCGCGCCGAGTTCGTCTCCTTCCTCGACGGCCTGGAGATCCTCGACCCCGGCGTCGTCTCGTGCGCGAGCTGGCGCTTCGCCCCGGCGAGCGAGGTGGCCCAGTTCGGCGCGGTGGGCCGCAAGCCCTAAGGGCGGCGGGGGATAGGGATGTGGGGGGCGGGGATACGGGCGGCGGGGCGGGGCTGGTGGGACCGGGGCAGGACCCTGCTCGGCGCCCGGCCCTGGGCGGTCGACATCGGCCTCGCCCTGCTCGTCCAGGCGGCGATGACCATGCCGTTCGTCGTACCGCGCGCCCCCGGGCTCGAGCCCGCGACGTGGCAGGCGTACGGGCTGACCACCCTCACCGTCCTGCCGCTGGCGTGGCGGCGGCGCGCGCCCATGACCGTCCTCCTGGCGATCCTGGCGACGAGCGCGCTGTACCGGATCGCCGTGGACGGCCCCGGGCAGCCCCTGCCGTACACCGGCCTGGTCATCGTCTACACGATCGCCGCGATCTGCCCGCCCCGCGACCGTCTGGTCACGGTCGTCCTGCTCATGCTCGCGGTGCCCGTCTCCGTGTGGCTGAACACCCGGTCGGTGCGCGAACTGACCTTCTCGCTCTTCGTGTTCGCGGCGGCGTACGTCTTCGGCCGGCTGACCGACGCCCGTCAGCGGGCCCACCGGGTCGAGGCGGAACAGGCCGCCGCGCGCGAGCGCGCCAGGATCGCGCGGGAGATGCACGACATCCTCTCCCACGCCGTGAGCCTCATGATCGTGCAGGCGGAGGCGGGTCCGGTGGCGGTCCGGACGGCTCCGGAACGGGCGGAGGCCGCCTTCGACGCGATCTCCGAGACGGGCCGGGAGGCCATGGCGCAGCTGCGCCGGATGCTGGGGGTCCTGCGGGAGGGCGACGGCCCGCCGGACGGGTCCGGCGACGCCCCGCGCGCGCCGCAGCCGGACCTCGCGGGCCTGCCCGGCCTGATGGAGCGGGTGCGGGCCGGCGGGCTCGACGTCACCTATGCCACGGCCGGCGAGGTGCGGGCGCTGCCCGCCGCCACCGGGGCGACGGTGTACCGGATCGTCCAGGAGGCGCTGACCAACGTGGTCAGGCACGCCCGCGCCCGGACGGTGTCCGTCCTGCTCGCCTACGAGGACCGGGCCCTGGAGATCGTGGTGCGGGACGACGGTCGGGGCCCGCAGCCTGGCTCCGGCGGGCACGGTCTCGTCGGGCTGCGCGAGCGCGCCGCCGCACACGGCGGTACGGCCGTCACGGGTCCTGGACCGCACGGCCGGGGTTTCGAGGTGCGGGCCCGGGTGCCCGTCACCTCTCGGGCGGAGGTGGCGCGTTGACGATCCGCGTGGTGGTGGCCGACGACCAGGAGCTGGTGCGCAGCGGGTTCTCGATGATCCTCGACGCGCAGCCGGACATCGAGGTCGTCGCGGAGGCCGGGGACGGGATCGAGGCGGTCGAGGCCGTGCGCCTGCACGCGCCCGACGTGGCGCTGCTCGACATCCGGATGCCGCGCATGGACGGCATCGAGGCGTGCCGGACGATCGGCGCCGGCTCGGGGTGCCGGACGGTCATGCTGACGACCTTCGACTCCGACGAGTACGTCTACGACGCCCTGCACGCGGGGGCGAGCGGCTTCCTGTTGAAGGACGTCCGCCGCGACGACCTGGTCCACGCGGTCCGGGTGGTGGCGCGGGGGGACTCGCTGCTCGCGCCGTCCGTGGCCCGGCGGCTCGTGGAGCAGTACACCTCGGGCGGCCCGCGTCGCACGGATCCCCGGCTCGAACGGCTCACGACCCGGGAACGCGAGACGCTGCTGCTGCTCGCCCGCGGTCTGTCGAACGCGGAGATCGCGGCGGAACTGGTCGTCAGCGACCACACGGTCAAGACCCACGTCGGCAACGTGCTCGGGAAGCTGGGCCTGCGCGACCGGATCCAGGCGGTGATCTGCGCGTACGAGACGGGGCTGGTCACGGCGGGCTCTCCCCCCGCCGGGGGAGACGGGGGCGGGTCCTCCTCCCCCGCGTCGGCGAGGAACTGACCGCGCGAAGACCGCCGGTGCGGGCGATCCGGATCCGGGCTCCGGTCGACAGGATGGAGCCATCGACGACAACGGCTCACCTCCACGGAGTTCACCATGAAGAGCACCACCCGCACGCTGCTCGCCGCCGCCCTCGTCCTCGGGGTCGCGGCCGGTCCGGCCGTCCTGCCGGCCGCCGCCGCCCCGGCCGGCGCCTCCGTCGCCTCGCCCGCGCTGCACGCGCCCGTGTCGGACTCCGCCCTGGAGGCGGCGATCGCCGGGCTGCCGACGGGGCGCACGACGGCGGCGCTGGCCCGGGTCGGGGGCACGGAGGGCACCTGGCGGGGCAGTGCGGGCGTGCACGATCTGGAGACCGGCGCCCCGGCCGATCCGGACGCCCGTTTCCGGGCCGGCTCGGTGACCAAGGTGTTCACGGCGGCGGTCGTCCTCCAGCTGGCCGCCGAGCGACGGCTGGATCTGGACCGGTCGGCCCGCTCCTATCTGCCGGAGCTGATCCCCGCCTCCTACGGGAGGGTGACGGTCCGTCAGCTGGTCAACCACACCCACGGCATCCCGGCGCCCGACTTCGCCGGGACCACGGTCGAGGAGTGGTACGCCGACCGCTTCCGGGTGTACGACCCCCGGGAGATGGTCCGTTCGGCGACGGCGAAGGAGCGCGAGTTCGCGCCCGGGACCCGGCAGCACTACCTCAACATCGGTTACACGATCGCCGGTCTGCTGATCGAGCGCGTGACGGGTGACACCTTCGAGCACCAGGTCACCGCCCGTGTCCTGCGGCCGCTCGGACTGCGCGACACGTACCTGCCGGGGGCCGACCCCCGCATCCGGGGGCCGCACAACCACGGCTACCAGGCGATGGTGCTGGAGGACGGCACGACCGGGCTGCGCGACGTGTCGGTGTGGGGGACGACGGACGGCTGGGCGGCCGGTGACCTCATCTCCACGACGGCCGATCTGGAGCGCTTCACCCGGGCGCTCTTCCAGGGACGGGTGGTGCGCGGCCCCCTCCTCGAGGAGATGTTCACGCTTCCGGAGGTGACCGACGTCAAGACCGGCGCCCCGGCCGCGTACGCGGCGGGGCTCTCGATGCAGAAGCTCGGAGGGCGCGAGGTCTGGGGCAAGACGGGCGGCCGCTGGGGCTACAACGCGGCGATCGCGTCGACCCGGGACGGCTCGCGCACGCTGGTCTACAGCGTCAACTCCACGGACACGAAGGGTCAGGGCATGAACGAGGTGGCGAGGAACCTCGTGGTGGCGGCCTACGGCGCGCCGACGGCCTGAAGCGCCTCCAGGCGCTTGATCATCCTGCGCACGACGAGCAGCGGGACGATCCCGACGACGCCGAACGACATGTCGATGACCGACCACCAGAAGGGGATGCCGCGGATCGGTCCGCAGATCAGGGCGAGGGGGATGACTCCGGCACAGGCGATCATGCCGAACTCGACGACCCAGATGTTGCGGACCGGGTCGCGGTAGGGCCCGTAGAAGGCGACGGCTATGACGAGGTGGGCGAAGGCCAGCCAGTCGGTGCCGTAGAGCAGGAAGGGGTAGCGCGTGTCGGCGGTGTCGAGGCCTTCGCCGACGCGCCGGATCCATTCCAGCAGCCCGGGGAGGACGTCCGCGACGGGGGCGGCCCAGGAGGTCAGGGCGCTCTCCAGCAGGCGCACTTCGGTGACCAGGGGAAAGGCGGTGACCCCGCTGAGCACCAGGCAGACGATGAAGACGACCAGCCAGACGCGGATGCGCTTGAGGAGGGCTCTCGGCCCGTTCGTGTCGCTCATGATCGCAGCGTACGCCCCTCATGAACGCGTTCAAAAACTGGGGGTCGCGCGGCGCACGGCGCCCGGGCACGGGCCGCCCCGCGTGGACTCTCCGGCTCCGTGAGCGCCACCGCCCCGACATCCCGCCGATCACGCCGCCGCCGGGCGCGGTAGCCGCCGACGGGCGGACCGGGGGCGAGTACGCCGACGGGCGGCCGGGAAGGATTCCCGGCCGCCCGCGACTTCGGACGCGCCGTCCCCGGCCGCCCGCTCGGATCGCCCTTCCCTAGCCCAGGGACGTCATCACGTGCTTGATGCGCGTGTAGTCCTCGAAGCCGTACGCCGAGAGGTCCTTGCCGTAGCCGGACTTCTTGTAGCCGCCGTGCGGCATCTCCGCGACCAGCGGGATGTGGGTGTTGATCCACACGCAGCCGAAGTCGAGCGACTTCGACATGCGCATCGCACGGGCGTGGTCCTTCGTCCAGACCGAGGACGCGAGCGCGAACTCGACGCCGTTGGCGTACTCCAGGGCCTGCTTCTCGTCACGGAAGGACTGCACCGTGATGACCGGGCCGAAGACCTCGTTCTGGACGATCTCGTCGTCCTGCCGCAGGCCGGAGACGACGGTCGGGGCGTAGAAGTAGCCCTTGTCGCCGACCTGGTGGCCACCCGCCTCGACCTTGGCGTGGGCCGGGAGGCGGTCGATGAAGCCGGAGACCTGCTTCAGCTGGTTGGCGTTGTTCAGCGGGCCGTACAGCACGTCCTCGTCGTCCGGCTGACCCGTCTTGGTGTCGGCGGCGGCCTTGGCCAGCTGCGACACGAACTCGTCGTGGATCGACTCGTGCACGAGGACGCGGGTCGCGGCGGTGCAGTCCTGGCCCGCGTTGAAGAAGCCCGCCACGGAGATGTCCTCGACGGCCTTGGCGATGTCGGTGTCCTCGAAGACCACGACCGGGGCCTTGCCGCCCAGCTCCAGGTGGACGCGCTTGACGTCCTTGGCCGCCGACTCGGCGACCTGCATGCCGGCGCGTACCGAACCGGTGATGGAGGCCATCGCCGGCACCGGGTGCTCGACCATCGCGCGGCCGGTCTCGCGGTCGCCGCAGATCACGTTGAAGACGCCCTTGGGCACGAGGGAGCCGATGATCTCCGCCATCAGGACGGTCGACGCGGGGGTCGTGTCCGAGGGCTTGAGGACGACCGTGTTGCCCGCGGCGAGAGCCGGGGCGAACTTCCACACGGCCATCATCATCGGGTAGTTCCACGGCGCGACCTGGGCACAGACGCCCACCGGCTCACGGCGGACGATCGAGGTCATGCCCTCCATGTACTCGCCGGCCGAGCGGCCCTCGAGCAGCCGGGCGGCGCCCGCGAAGAAGCGGATCTGGTCCACCATGGGCGGGATCTCCTCGCTCGCGGTGAGGGCGACCGGCTTGCCGGTGTTCTCGACCTCGGCGGCGATCAGTTCCTCGGCCCGCTCCTCGAAGGCGTCCGCGATCTTGAGAAGGACCTTCTGGCGCTCGGCGGGCGTGCTGTCGCGCCAGGCCGGGAACGCGGCCGCGGCGGCCTCCATGGCGGCGTCGACGTCGGCCTGACCGGAGAGCGGAGACGTGGCGTAGGCCTCACCCGTGGCCGGGTTGACCACCTCGATGGTCCGCCCGTCGGCGGCGTCCCGGAACTCCCCGTTGATGTAGTTACGCAGCCGGCGCAGCTCGGTGGTCACTTGCCACCCCTCCTGTCGTTCAGAGTTCGATCTGTCCCGATGGATGAGACACCACCACAGTAGTCGCTCGGCGGACGCTTTCGACAGGCCCGCCCTCCCGCAACTTCGGATTCAGTGTCATTGCGAAGTCGAAACGACGAATTTCATCGCTCCTGGCTTGCCAGACAGACGAGTCTCGGTGCACAGTGAGGTTGTGGCCAGTCAAAGCACGAACTCCAGGACCGCATCCGGTTCGTCCCCGACGATCGATGCCGTCTCCCTGGCGATCATCGAGCAGCTCCAGGAGGACGGTCGCCGTCCGTACGCCGCCATCGGCAAGGCCGTGGGCCTGTCGGAGGCCGCCGTACGGCAGCGCGTCCAGAAGCTGCTCGACCAGGGCGTCATGCAGATCGTCGCCGTCACCGACCCGCTCACCGTGGGATTCCGGCGGCAGGCGATGGTCGGCATCAACGTCGAGGGCGACCTCGATCCGGTCGCCGACGCGCTGACTGCCATGGCCGAGTGCGAGTACGTGGTGATGACCGCGGGCTCGTTCGACCTGATGGTGGAGGTCGTCTGCGAGGACGACGACCACCTGCTGGATGTGATCAACAAGCGCATCCGCACCCTCCCCGGCGTGCGCTCCACCGAGAGCTTCGTCTACCTCAAGCTCAAGAAGCAGACCTATATGTGGGGAACCCGATAGCCGTGAGCAAGGACCTCTCCAAGACCGCCTACGACCACCTGTGGATGCACTTCACCCGCATGTCGTCGTACGAGAACTCGCCCGTTCCCACCATCGTGCGTGGTGAGGGCACCTACATCTTCGACGACAAGGGCAAGCGCTACCTCGACGGTCTCGCGGGTCTCTTCGTGGTCAACGCCGGACACGGCCGCCAGGAGCTGGCCGAGGTCGCGTACAAGCAGGCCCAGGAGCTCGCGTTCTTCCCCGTGTGGTCGTACGCGCACCCCAAGGCCGTCGAGCTCGCCGAGCGTCTGGCCCACTACGCTCCCGGCGACCTGAACAAGGTCTTCTTCACCACCGGTGGCGGCGAGGCCGTCGAGACCGCATGGAAGCTCGCCAAGCAGTACTTCAAGCTGCAGGGCAAGCACACCAAGTACAAGGTCATCTCGCGTGCCGTCGCCTACCACGGCACCCCGCAGGGCGCCCTGTCGATCACCGGCCTGCCGGCGCTGAAGGCCCCCTTCGAGCCGCTGGTCCCCGGCGCGCACAAGGTGCCGAACACCAACATCTACCGCGCCCCGATCCACGGCGACGACCCGGAGGCCTTCGGCCGCTGGGCCGCCGACCAGATCGAGCAGCAGATCCTCTTCGAGGGCCCCGACACCGTCGCCGCCGTCTTCCTCGAGCCGGTGCAGAACGCCGGCGGCTGCTTCCCGCCGCCGCCCGGGTACTTCCAGCGGGTCCGCGAGATCTGCGACCAGTACGACGTGCTCCTCGTGTCCGACGAGACGATCTGCGCCTTCGGCCGCCTCGGCACGATGTTCGCCTGTGACAAGTTCGGCTACGTGCCGGACATGATCACCTGCGCCAAGGGCATGACCTCGGGCTACTCCCCGATCGGCGCCTGCATCGTCTCGGACCGCCTCGCGGAGCCGTTCTACAAGGGTGACAACACCTTCCTGCACGGCTACACCTTCGGTGGCCACCCGGTGTCGTCGGCGGTCGCCATCGCCAACCTCGACATCTTCGACAAGGAGGGCCTGAACCAGCACGTGCTGGACCAGGAGGGCAACTTCTTCGACACCCTGAAGAAGCTGCACGACCTCCCGATCGTCGGCGACGTCCGCGGCAACGGCTTCTTCTACGGCATCGAGCTCGTCAAGGACAAGGCCACCAAGGAGTCCTTCACGGACGAGGAGACCGAGCGCGTGCTCTACGGCTTCCTCTCCAAGGCGCTCTTCGACAACGGTCTGTACTGCCGGGCCGACGACCGCGGCGACCCGGTCATCCAGCTGGCCCCGCCGCTGATCGCCGACCAGGGCACCTTCGACGAGATCGAAGGCATCCTGCGCTCGGTGCTCACCGAGGCGTGGACCAAGCTCTGATCCTCCCCGCAGGACCTCACGCCGCCCTCACGGCGTGACCCCCGGCCCGGGCATGCCCGCCATCCGAGTGGATGGCGGCGGCCCGGGCCGCGTGCTGTCCGTACAAACGGATCTGAATCCTTACGGTGCCCAGTGACCCGAAGGCCCGTCCTTTCGTTCCCCCGTACGGGGGAACACGGGGGACCAGACATCAGATCCGACTTCGATCGACCTCGAGGTGTACGCGATGGCCCCACCGGACAACGACGTGCTCTGGGCGCGTTCCCTGCACTACTCCCTGGAGGGCTCCGCCGCGCTCAGTGGTGTCTCCCTCGGGGTCCGCGAGGGAGAGATCCTCGCCCTGCTCGGGCCGCGCGGCAGCGGCAAGACCGCCCTGATGCACTGCCTGTCGGGGCAGGCCGTCGCCCAGCAGGGCGAGGTCTGGTTCAACAGCAGCCCCGTGCACACCCTGAGCCAGGCCCAGCGGGAACGGCTCCGCCGGGACCGCTTCGGCTGGATCGGTCCCGAGCCCGGACTCGTCCCCGAGCTGACCGCGTGGGAGAACGCGGCCCTGCCCCTCCTGCTGCGCGGTGTCTCGCACCGGGTTGCCAGGACCACCGCCGGGGAGTGGCTGGAGCGGCTCGACATCGGCATGTGCGCCCGCAAGCGGCCGCACGCCCTGACCCAGTCGCAGCGCCAGCGGATCGCGATCACCCGGGCCCTGGTCACCATCCCCTCGGTGCTCTTCGCCGACGAGCCGACCGCCTCGCTCCACCAGGCCGACGGGTCGCAGGTGCTGCGCACCCTGACGGCCGCGGCCCGCTCGCACCGGATCACGGTGCTGCTCGCCACCCACGACACCGAAGTGGCCACCCTCGCCGACCGCACGGTCGCCCTGCTCGACGGGCGCCGGGTGAGCGGCGCGGGTACGACAGGGGCGGAGGGCGTCGCCACGTGCTCGCTCTCCGTCTAGTCCGCGGAACCCACCCCCTCGTCCTGCTGCGGCGGCTCCTGGTCGCCGCGGCGTCCGCGGGTGTCGGATTCCTGCTGCTGTGCACGCTGGGGTACGCCCTCGGCCACCCCGCCGACTCGGCCGCCTCCACGCTGCGTCTGCTGTGGTGCGCGATCCCGATGGCGGCGACCGTGCACTTCGCGGTGGCGGTGGCCCGTACGGATCCCAGCACCCGGCCCCGGCCGGGGCTCTCGGCGGTCGGACTCGGCCCCGCCCGGCTGACGGCCCTGGCCGCCGCGTCCACGGCGGTCTCCTGCACGCTCGGCTCCATGGTCGCGCTGCTGCTCTTCCTGCACCTGCGCGGGGACATCACCGGGCTGCCGTTCGACGGGGCGGGCGCCGACCTGCTCGCCGCCGGGCAGCCGCTCCCGGTGGCCGCCGCGCTCACCCTGCTCGCGATCCTGCCGGTGGCCGCCTCGACCGCGGCCGCCCTCGCGCTGCGGCCGAGGAAGCCGGCCGCCCCGGAGGGCGCGGCGAAGGCGGCCCCGTCCGGCCTGCCGTGGGGCGTGGCGCTGCTGGCCGTGGGCCTCGCGGTGGAGACGTACGCGGGGCAGGGCGGCGGCGACGCCTTCCCCCTGCCGGGACGCTTCGAAGGCAGCCCCGCCGGCGTGCTCGCCGGCTGGATCCTCACCGCGGCCGGCCTGGCGATGGCGGGTCCCGGCATCACCCACTGGTGCGGCCGCCTCCTCCAGTCCGTCCGCCCGGGCGCGGTCCGGCTGCTGGCCGGCCGCGTCCTGATGGACGAGTCCCGGCGCATCGGGCGGCCGCTCGGCGTCGTCTGCGCGGTGGGCTCGGGCGGCCTCGCGGCGGCCACCCTGTACGACGCGGGCACGGGAGACTTCGGGCTGCTGACGGGCCTCGGCGCGGGTCTGGTGATGGCCTGCACGACGGCGACGCTGCTGACGGCGGCCCTGGAGTCCAAGCAGTGCCGCGCGCACACGACCGAGGCCCTCCTGCGCCTCGGCGCCCCGCCCACGGTCCTGCGCACGGCGGCGCTGCTCCGCGCGGGCGTCCTGCTCGCGGTGTTCCTCCCCCTGACCTGGCTGGTGGCCGAACTGGCGGCGGTCCCGCTGCGGTGACGCGCGCGGCGCTGCACCCCGAGGCGGGATGCCCGTCCTCGGAGTCCGGCGGGTCCGCGGGCGCCGGTGGTTCCGGGATTCCGGCGGTGCCGGGGTTTCGGCGGTCCGGGGGCCGCCGGCGCCCGCGGTTCCCGGGTTTCGGCTCCGGCTACAGCCTGCGGACCGCCTGCGCCTCCGCCCGCTCCACCGAGGCCCTGCCGTGCACGTGCACGAGCGCGAGGTGGAAGAGGGCGGGTGCGAGCGGCGCCCAGCGGTGGATCCGGTCCGGCCGCAGGAGGTAGCGGGCGACGTCGGCCGAGCGGAAGGGCACGTACTCGATGCTGTCGTGCTCCCAGCGGTCGGCGACTCCCCTGCCCATCCGTTCCCGCAGCCGGTCGCCCGTCATGTCGGTGAGCCGGGCGTAGAAGTGCGCGCTCCAGTGACGCTTGTGGACATCGAGGACGAAGGCCAGCAGGGAGAGCGTGTACTCGTTCGGCTCCAGGGCCATCTCCTCCCGCATGCCGCGCCGGGCGACCGCGTGCAGGTCGGGGGCGTTGCGGCCGGAGGAGTCGATGTGCCGGGAGAGCCCTTCGTTCACGGAGGAGTTCCACACGCCCGGGGCCATGCGGACCCGGTTGCTGCGGCGGCTCACGACGAGCAGGTGGTCGGAGGTCACCACGGCGACGTTGACGGCGAAGCTGCACTGGAGGAACGCGGGCGCGGTGAGCGGCTGTTCGGGGTCGAGGTAGCGGGTACGGGGCGTGGAGCCGTCCGGGAGGCGCCGGTCCAGTTGCTGGGCGGCGAGGAAGGTGTAGTAGTCGGTCGGCCGCAGCCGCAGATGGACCTCCGACTGTTCGTCGAGGGCGGTCCTCGACACCTCCAGGCTCTCCACCGCGTAGCGGGGGCCGTTCCAGACCGGCGCCCGGTCGCCCTCCGACCGGGCACGGGCCTCCTCGGCCACGATCTCCGCGTGCCAGCCCGCCATGTCGTCCGGCAGGGCGACCTCGCCGTCGAGCACCTGGACGTGGATCGACTCGGCGGCGATGGCGCGGTCGCCGTCGCCTTCGACGATGAGCGCGGAGGTGTGCAGCGGGCCGAGGGAGAAGGTGGACCAGGCCGGCCCGGCACCGGCCCGGAAGGTGAGGCTGCGGACCACGCCCGCCGAGCGTCGTCTGATCCGGAACCACACGTCCTGGGTCCACTGCTGGAACAGGGTGGCGAACACCAGCCCCAGGACGGCGCCGACCACTCCGTTGCCCACGTCTATTCCGCTCATCCGCAGCAGCGTAGGGCAGTTGATCAACGCCGATGGGCGGGAGAGGCAACTTCGGGGGCCGAATCGTCGTCTGGCAGACGGAACGAATCCCCAGGAACCGAACGGAGCCTCCCGTGCTCATAGGACTGCTGACCGCCGTCGCCGCCTCGATCTGTTACGGCACGGGCTCGGTGCTCCAGGCCGTCGGCTCCCGCAAGTCCGCCCGCCGTGAGGCGGCGGCCGGGCAGGTCACCGAGCACGGCGGGCCGAGCCTGTCGTCCACCGCGAAAGCTGCGATGACCTGGGAGTTCGTCGTCGGCACGATCCTGGACTTCGTCGGCTTCGGGCTCGGGGCGCTGGCCGCCCGGATGCTGCCGCTGTTCCTGTCCCAGACGGTGATCAGCGCCAATCTCGTCATCACGGCCGTACTGAGCGTCCGGCTGCTCGGGATCCGTCTGACCCGCGCGGAGTGGACCTCGATCGGCGTGGTCTGCTCGGCCCTGGTGCTGCTGGCGAGCGCGGCGGGCCCCGAGGGCAGCGGCCACACGCCGGTCTCCACCCACTGGTGGCTGCTGGCGATCGCGCTGCTCCTGATGGTGGGCGGCACGGTCGTCGTACGGCTGCTCGGAGCGCGCGCCGCGATCCTGGCGGGCCTGCTGTCCGGTCTTGGGTTCGGCGCGCTCGGTGTCGGCGTCCGGGTCCTGAACGGCGTCGACCCCTTCGACCTGGGTGTACTGCTCGCGGACCCGGTCCTCTACGCGATCCTGGTGGCCGGCGTCGGCGGCATGTACCTGCACACCGTCGCGCTGCAGATCGGCTCGGTGAACGGGGCGACGGCGGCCCTCGTCGTGGGCGAGACCGTGCTCCCCGGCATGATCGGCGTCTGGTGGCTCGGCGACGCCTCGCGCCCCGGCTTCGCCTGGCTCGCCGTGGCCGGCTTCCTCCTCGCGGTCGCGGGCGCGGTGGCCGTGGCGTGGTTCGGCGCTCCGGAGGACGGACCGGGGGACGCCCCGGGCGGCACCCCGGGCGCGGAGCCCGCCGCACGCGAGGACGCCCCCGAACCGGTACGCCTCGGCTAGGTCGTGTATCGAAAGTGGATCTCGGGCCTGTGAATGATCACGGTTCATGGGTCGGATCATGGGTCGGGGAGATCTCACGGACGAGCAGTGGGCGGTGCCGGCGCCGCTGTTGGCGGAGCGTCCCGGGTCGGGGCGGCCGCCGGTCCGGGCTCGGCGACAGTTGATCGGCGGCATACGGATCCGGGCGCGGACCGGAGTTCCGTGCCGGGAACGTCCCGGTCGAGTACGGACCGTGGAACCGGGTCTGCGACCTGTTCGCCGGTGCCGGCGGAACGGCATCTGGCAGCGGATCCCCCGCCGCCCCCGTCGCGCATCACGCGCGGTCTGATGCGATGAGGAGCAGGCTGCTTCGGCTCGATTTCGGTGCCGGCCTATCCGGCTCCCCCCGTATCGGCTTCGGATCCCGTGGAAAGAAATGCTTCGGCGTGTGCGGTGGCCCACTGAGCGAAGGACCTGGGAGGGCAGCCTGTGACGCGCTCCACCGAAGATGTCACCTCGGCCACTGTGTCGGGCACCGTCGCCCACATGCGCAGCATGAAATCGATGCCCTCCTCCGGCCACCCCTCGGCCCGCCACCTCGCGCGCGCCTGGTCGTCCGTCAGGTGCGTGAAGTGAATCTCGCGGCCGGTTGCCACCGCGAGGGAGGCGACCTTGTCGGCCGGGGTAAGTGGCTGGGGCCCGGTCAGGACGTAGCTGCGACCGGCATGCCCGCCGTCGGTCAGGATGGCACAGACGACGTCGGCGACGTCCTCCTCGTGCACTGAAGCGGTGCGCCGATCCCCGTACGGCTCGCAAACCCGCCCTTCGGCTCGGATGCCGTCGGCCCACCCCAAGGTGTTTGCCATGAGGTCGATCGGCCAGAGGAACGTCCACTCCAGGTCACTGCCACGCACCGCGTCGTCCAGCTCCTGCCCGGTGCCGGGCGACAGGACGGTCATGCGGCGCACACCCGCATCGGATGCCATCGCCAGGATCTCGACTCCGGTCCGCAGCGGTGTATGGTCCGCCCCGGTGGCACTGAGCAGGTGAACGGCGCCGGCGCCGTCCAGCGCTGTAGCCAGTGACGTCGGCTGGGTCAGGTCGCCTTCCACCACTTCCACCTCCCGCGGCAGTTGGACGGCGTCGGCGTCTCGGGTCAGCACGCGGACCGTCCGGCCCGTGCGGAGCAATCGCTTCACGATGTGACGGCCCATGGTCCCCGTCCCGCCGGTCACCAGAATCGTCATGAGGCCCCTCTCCACGGAATTCGCGGGCTTTCCTGTCGAAGAGCCAATCTAGGGTGCGTCCAGGACGGTTCATGTCCTACATCCGGTCTCGCGCCACTGCGCAGAGTTCGGTCCGCCATGCCAAGGACTTCACCCGACGCCTCTCGAGGGCCGGGAGGACCGACTATCCGCGTGCCTCACAGGTGACCACCAGTGCGGCCCGGACACTCCCCGGCGAGCGCGACCACTTCCGACGGCGTGAACGTCACCCCGACCCTCGCCCCCTCCTCCGGAACGTCGCGGAGCGGGCACTCGGCCTCCAGGACCGGGCCGTCGGCCGGCCGCAGCAGGACGGCGACACGGCTGCCGCGGAAGGTGCGGCCCTCGACCACGCAGGGCAGGCCGTCCGCCGGGGCGCCGAGGCGCACGCCGGCCGGGCGGACGAGGATCCTCACCGCTCCCTCGGGAGTCCCCTCGGGCACGGGGACCTTCCCCCACACGGTGTCGGCCGCGCCCCCGCTCACCATGGCGGCCACCACGTTGTCGAAGCCGAGGAAGCGGGCCACGAACTCCGAGGCCGGCCGCTGCCACACCTCCAGCGGTGTACCGGACTGGGCGATCCGGCCGTCCCGCATGACCACCACCCGGTCGGCGAGCGCGAACGCCTCGCCCTGGTCGTGGGTGACGGCGAGCACCGTCGTACCCAACCGTCCGAACAGCCGGCGCAGTTCGACCACGAGCCGCTCCCGCAGCCCGCGGTCGAGCTGCCCGAGCGGCTCGTCCAGCATCAGCAGCCGGGGGCGGGGGGCGAGCGCCCGGGCCAGCGCGACACGCTGCTGCTCGCCGCCGGAGAGGGAGGCGACGGCCCGCCGGCCCGCTCCGGGCAGGCCCACCAGCTCCAGCAGCTCCGTCGCCCGTACGGCCTGTTCGGCCCGGCCGACGCCGTGCATCCGCAGGCCGAAGGAGACGTTGCCGGCCACATCCCGCTGCGGGAAGAGCTGGTGGTCCTGGAACATCAGGCCCACGCCCCGCCGGTGGACCGGGATCCCGGCCTGGTCGGCTCCACCGAGCAGCACCCGCCCGCCGTCCAGCGCCTGGAGACCGGCGACGGCCCGCAGCAGCGTGGACTTTCCGCTGCCGCTCGGCCCCAGGACGCAGACGATCTCGTGCTCGGCGACCTCCAGGTCCACCGAGTCGAGCACGGCGCGCCGCCCGAACCGTACGGTCGCGTCCTCGAGCGTCAGCATCAGAACTCCCCGGATGTCCGGTCGGTGCGCAGCCGTTCGAGCAGCAGCAGGGCCACCGCGCACACCACCATCAGAATCGTCGAAAGGGCCATGGCCTGGCCGTAGTTGAGTTCGCCGGGCCGGGCGAGCAGTCGCGCGACGGCGACCGGCAGCGTCGGGTTGTCGGGCCGGGCGATGAAGACCGTCGCGCCGAACTCGCCGAGCGAGACGGCGAAGGCGAACCCGGCCGCGATGAGCAGCGCCCGCCACACGAGCGGCAGGTCGACCTCGCGCCAGGCCCTCAGCGGCGAGGCGCCGAGGACGGCCGCCGCCTCCCGCAGCCGTTCGTCGACCGCCCGCAGGACGGGCAGCATCGTGCGCACGACGAACGGCACGCCGACCAGTGCCTGCGCGAGCGGTACGAGGATCCAGCTCGCCCGCAGGTCGAGCGGTGGTTCGTCCAGGGCGATCAGGAATCCGAAGCCGACGGTGACGGCGGAGACTCCCAGCGGCAGCATGAGCAGCGCGTCGAAGCCGCGCACGAACCGCCCGGCCCGCCGGGTGAGGGCGGCCGCGGCGAGCCCTCCGACGGCGACGGCGATGACGGTGGCGACGAGGGCGTACCGCAGGGAGTTGCCGATGGTGTCGGCCAGCGGGACGAGGAAGGTGCCGGAGGCGTCCACGCTCCACAGGGCGCGGTAATAGTCGAATCGGTACCCGCGTGGGGTGTCGAGGGAGCGCTCGACCAGCACGCCCAGCGGCAGCACGATCAGCAACGCGACCGACAGCAGCACGCCGCCGAGCAGCGTCCACTGGCCGGCGCCCTCCGGCCGGTGCGCGGTCCGCTCGGGCGGGACGAGCCGCAGGGCCGTCTCGCGGCGCCGTACCGTCCGGGCGTGGAAGGCGAGGACCGCACCGACGGCGACGAACTGCGTCAGCGTGAGGACGGCGGCCGTCGACAGGTCGAAGCGGTCGACCGTCTGCCTGTAGATCTCGGTCTCCAGGGTGGAGTACGCCGGCCCGCCGAGGATCTGGACGATGGCGAAGGAGCCCGCGGTGAAGAGGAACACCATCAGCGCGGCCGCGGCGACGGCGGGGCCGAGGGCGGGCAGGGTCACGGTCCGCCAGGCGGTCCAGCGGGAGGCGCCGAGGACCCGGGCGGCCTCCTCCTGGCGCGGGTCGAGCTGGGACCACAGTCCGCCGACGGTCCGGACGACGACGGCGTAGTTGAAGAAGACGTGCGCGAGGAGGATCGCCCAGACGGTGGTGTCGAGGCGGACGCCCCACTGTTCGTCGAGGAGCCCGCCGCGCCCGACGAGGGCCAGGAAGGCCGTGCCGACGATGACGGTGGGCAGCACGAAGGGCACGGTGACGAGGGCGCGCAACAGCGCCTTGCCGGGGAAGTCGAAGCGGGCGAAGACGTACGCGCCGGGCAGGGCGATCAGCAGGGTCAGCGCGGTGGAGGCGAGCGCCTGCCACAGCGTGAACCAGAGGACGTCGAGGATCTCCGGCCGGCTCAATGTCTCGCCGAACCGGCCGAACTGCCACGACCCGTCCACCCGGATTCCGCGCTCGACGATCGAGGCGACGGGCCAGGCGAAGAAGAGCGCGAAGAAGGCGACGGGCACGGCCATCAGGCCGAGCCGCGCCGCGCTCCCGCGCGCCGCCCGGGCGGGCTTGCCCCGAGCGGGCACGTCCTCGGCGGGCTCTACTTCAGGACGAGTGACGACCACTGCTGGATCCACTGGTCACGGTTCTCGGCGATCTTCTCGGGCGCCATGGTGTGCGGCTTGTCGATCACCACACCGTGCCGGGTGAAGAGCGCGGGCAGGGTGGCGTCCTTGGCCACCGGGTTGACGAACATCTGGAGCGGCACGTCGTCCTGGAACTTCTTGGAGATCAGGAAGTCGATGAGCTTCTTGCCGCCCTCGGGGTTCTTCGCCCCGTTCAGGAGGCCCGCGAACTCGGTCTGCCGGAAGCAGGTGCCGGTGGAGACGCCGGTGGGGGCGGTCGCCGGCTGCGGCTCGGAGTAGAGCACCTCGACCGGCGGGCTGGAGGCGTACGACACGACCAGCGGCCGGTCGCCCTTGGCCTTCCTGCCGCCCGCGGATCCGGAGAACTCCTGGTTGTAGGCGAGCTCCCAGCTGTCGACGGTCTTCACGCCGTTGGCCTTGAGCTTCTTCCAGTAGTCCTGCCAGCCCGCGTCGCCGTAACGGGCTGCGGTGCCGAGGAGGAAGCCGAGGCCCGGGGAGGACCGCTCGGGGTTCTCCACGACGAGCAGGTCCTTGTACGCGGGCTTCGCCAGGTCGTCGAAACTCTGCGGGGGCGTGAGCCTCTTGTCCGCGAAGTACTTCTTGTCGTAGTTGACGCAGATGTCGCCGGAGTCGATCGGGGTGACCCGGTTCTCCTTGTCGACCCTGGCCTCGGGGGCGACCCGGTCCAGGCCCTTCGCCTCGTACGGCACGAAGATGCCGTTGTCGAGCGCGCGGGACAGGAGGGTGTTGTCGACGCCGAAGAAGACGTCGCCCTGGGGGGAGCCCTTGGTCAGGATCTCCTTGTTGACGGCCTCGCCGGCGTCGCCGCTCTTGAGGACCTTGACCGTGAGGCCGGTCTGCCGGGTGAACTCCGCCAGCACCTCCTTGGAGGCGTTGAAGGAGTCGTGGCCGACGAGGGTCACGGTCTTCGGGGCGCGCGCGGCGTCGCCCTTGTCGCTCGCGCCGCCGCCGCACGCGGCGAGGGTGGTGACGCCGAGCGCGCCGACGAGCGCGGCGGCCACCGTCTTCTTGGTGCTCACTGGAATTCCTCCTGGGTATGACCAGGAAGAGACGCGGCCCTGCCCACCCGAGGGTGGGCAGGGCGCAACAGCTCGAGTAACGACCGAACTTCCTACCCAGAATGACCTGGGCGAGGTTCAGAGGGTCTGCGGTCCGGTGACCGCACTCTCAGCGCTGTGGCGCTCCCCTGTCGGAATATGGAGATGTGTTCGACCTCAGACTACAAGGTCAGCGCTCCGAGGCCGCGAGCTGTCCACAGGCACCGTCGATCTCCTGCCCGCGGGTGTCGCGGACGGTCACCGGCACGCCGTGCGAGGCGATGGCCTCGACGAACGCCTTCTCGTCCTCGGGACGCGAGGCGGTCCACTTGGATCCGGGTGTGGGGTTGAGCGGGATCAGGTTGACATGGACGCGCTTGCCCTTGAGGAGCCGTCCGAGCAGGTCACCCCGCCATGCCTGGTCGTTGATGTCCCGGATGAGGGCGTACTCGATGGAGATCCGGCGGCCGGACTTCTCCGCGTACTCCCAGGCGGCGTCGAGGACCTCGCGGACCTTCCAGCGCGTGTTGACGGGCACGAGGGTGTCGCGCAGCTCGTCGTCGGGGGCGTGCAGGGAGACGGCGAGCCGGCACTTGAAGCCCTCGTCGGCGAAGCGCAGCATGGCGGGCACGAGGCCGACGGTGGAGACGGTGATGCCGCGCTGGGAGAGCCCGAGGCCGTCCGGCTCGGGGTCGGTCAGCCGCCGGATCGCCCCGACCACCCGCTTGTAGTTCGCGAGCGGCTCGCCCATGCCCATGAAGACGATGTTGCTGAGCCGCGCGGGGCCTCCGGGGACCTCCCCGTCGCGCAGGGCCCGCATGCCGTCGACGATCTGGTGCACGATCTCGGCGGTCGACAGGTTCCGGTCGAGCCCGGCCTGCCCGGTGGCGCAGAACGGACAGTTCATGCCGCAGCCGGCCTGCGAGGAGATGCACATCGTGACGCGGTCGGGGTACCGCATGAGCACGGACTCGACGAGCGTGCCGTCGTGCAGCCGCCACAGGGTCTTGCGGGTGGTGTCGTCGTCGCACGAGATGTGCCGGACGACGGACATCAGATCGGGCAGCAGCTCGCCCTGCAGCTTCTCGCGGGAGGCGGCGGGGATGTCGGTCCACTCGGCGGGGTCGTGGGCGTACCGCGCGAAGTAGTGCGTGGACAGCTGCTTGGCGCGGAACGGCTTCTCGCCGATCGCGGCGACGGCCTCCTTGCGCTCGGCGGGCGTGAGGTCGGCGAGGTGCCGCGGCGGCTTCTTGGCTCCGCGGGGGGCGACGAAAGTGAGTTCTCCGGGCTTGGGCATGGTGCTACCAGTGTCGCAGACGCGCGCTGGTGGCCCGGGGCGCCCAGGACCGCCTCGGCCCGTCTCGGGCCGCCTTGCCGCCGTGGGCCGCCGTGGGCCGGGTGCGGGCCGCCCTTGCCGCCGTGGGCCTCCGTGGGCCGTCCCCGGCCCCGTACCGGCCGGTGCGCGGCTCGGGACACCCGGCCCAGGTGGCGGCGCCTGCCAGGCCCGCGCGTGACCCCACCCCGTCGGACGTCGTTCGCCCGGCGTGAAGAACACCACGCGCGTACGCGCCGCCGCCGCCCTCGCCGGGGCCGCTCTCGCCCTGTCCGCGGCCCCCCACGCCACGGCCGACGCTTCGGGAGGGGCCGGGCTCGTCGACCTCCTGGGCATCGCCGGATCCGCCGGCGGTGAGGAGGGCTCGTCCTCCCGGCACGCCGATGGCCCGGGCCGGGACCTCCGGTCCCCCGGCGGCGACTCCGGAACCCGGACGACGATCAGCGGCAACGCGGCCGAGCAGAGCATCGGGAGCTGAGTTCCAAGGCGGCATCGGGGCCGGTCGGAGCACGAGAGGGCCCCCGCTTCCGACGCGGGGGCCTCTCTCCGCCTGCCGGCTCATGCGTACCGGCGCGGCCGGGGCTCTACTCCTTGGGAATGGCGTTCACGCACTCGGAGAACGGCTTGCTCGACACGCACTCGAACACCGGACCCCACTTGCCGCCCTCGCTGGCGCCCTTGGTCACCGTGTCGGCGCACGACGGGTCCGACAGGCCCCACAGCGATCCGTCCGGCCAGCCGGCCTCGCTCGTGCGGCTCTCGATCGCGTTGACGCAACCGGTGGGCGCACCGAGGCTCTTGACCGCCTCCAGGAACTCCTTGTACTGGGAATTCTGGGTGGCGCCGTCGAGCTGGTCGACCGTCGCCTGGGCGGCGTTTCGCTCATCGTCCGACGCGTCCGGGTTCTGGACCGTCACCAACGCCTGGGCGTTGGTCTCCAGGACCTGCTGGATCTTCTGCTGATCCTTCGGGTCCTTCGGCTTCGTCTTCGGGCTCGCGGCCGCCTTCAGACCGCCCAGGGTCTTCTTCACTCCCGTCTCGATCTTCTTCTTCTCCTCGGGAGGCTTCGCCGGGCCCTTAGGCTGGGACAGGGCGATCATCGCGTCGCTGAGCAGCTCCACGTTGGCCTTGTAGTACGCCTTGTCCGCCGCCGACGTGTTGGGGTCCTGGAGCCGCGTCACGAAGTAGGCGAGGTCATCGGCGACGTCCCTGTAGGCGGCACGCTCGTTCGCCGACTTGGTCGGGTCCTGGGCGATCTTCAGGGCTCCGGTGATCCCCTGCAGGAACTTCGTGTACGTGGCCTTGTCCTCGGCCGTGGTGTTCGGGTTGTCGATGGCGTTCAGCGTCTTGCTGATGTCCGCGACGATGTCGCCGTAGATCGCCTTGTCCAATGCCGACGCCGTCGGACTGTTGATCACCTTCAGCGCCTCGGCCAGCACCGCGTTCAGCTCGGCCTTCACCTGCTCCGGCGCCTTCGCGGCCTGACCCTTCACCTCTTGCTGCTGCTGAGGCGTCACGAACTTCGGCTGGCCGTCCTGCTGTTGCTGCTGCTCCTCCGGTGGCTGTTCTTCCGGCTGCTGCTGCTCCTCGGGCTGCTGCTCGGGCTGCTGCTCCTCCGGCTGCTGCTCGGGCTGCTGCTCCTCCGGCTGCTGCTCCGGCTGCTGTTCCTCCGGCTGCTGCTCGGGCTGTTGCTCCTCCTCCTGCTGGGGCGGCGGGTCCGGGGGATCGAGAAGTCCGGTCGCCGAGGCGTGCGAGGAGGCGTCGGGTACCGCTGCCACCGCGGTGCCCATGCCTACGGGCACCGCCAGCGCGGCAGCCAGACAAGAGGCGCCGACAGTGCGGGAGATCCTTCGCCGGGCAGTTTTGGCCATGACGATTCCAGATGCGCTCGTGGTGTATTGCTCTGCCTTTGTGGGCTTGACCCTCGGGCGGGCCCGAAACCACCGGAGCCGCATGGCTCAACGGTGCACTGGCATTCCACGTACGAGTCTTCGCCCCCTGGAAGCGTCTCGCAACTCGGCCCTCCCGCCAGGGCAGTTGCTTCAGCCTTCAACAGGGGGCCCGGACACCGGTGACGGACCGTCACCCGCCACCCCCCGGGCGAGGCCGCCGCGACGGCCGCCGCGCCCGGAGCGCCCCCATCGAGTTCGTCACCGAGCGTCACGGACCATCACGACCACCGCTCCGCCGAGAGGGGCAGGTCCACGGCCGGGCGGGGCGACATGCGCGATTATTCGAACAGGTGATCTAATCGAAACCATGAGGCACCATCCCTTCCCCCACGACCTCGTCACCGCCCAGCGATCCTGGTCCGAGACCTACGAGGAGCTCGCCGGCGCCGGCGCGCCCCGCCCCACCGTGTTGCGCCGCCGGCTGCTGCGGCTGTCGGCGGAGGTGTACTTCCACCCCTACTGGAAGCACCCCCGCCCCACGGCGGGCCGCGCCGAGTTGCTGGATCTGGTCAGGGCCGAACGGGAGCGGGTGCGCGGCGCGGCATGACCGCGGCCGGCGCGACGCCGTCGGCCGGGGGCGCCCTCAAGACCGCACCCGCCGGACACCCCCCGTCGCCTCAGCCCCCTGCGTTCCCGTCCCCCGCGGTCCCGTCCGCCTTTCCCCCCGGGCCGAGCAGACCGGTGGGGGCGAGGTCCGTGCCGGCCTCGTCGAGGCGGGACAGGGCGCGCCGCGCGCCGAGGGTGACCAGGGCGGGCAGCAGCGGACCGAGGGCGGGGACCAGACGCAGCCAGGGCTGGAGGTGCAGGACGGCGCCCCGGCGCTCGATGCCCCGGACCAGGAGTTCGCCGACCCGGTCGTCGCGGTGCACGCGGTCGGCGGGCCACGGCAGCCGGCGCCGTAGCTCGCGCATCACGCGGTGGTCGTCGGACGCCCGGATCAGGTCGGTGTCGTACCAGCTGAGCCGGGCCAGGCCCACCGCCACACCACGGTGGGCCACCTCCGCGCGGAGCCCCGACGCGAACGCCTCGGCGCCTGCCTTCGACGCCCCGTACGCCGTCATCATCGGCACCGGCGCCAGGGCCGCGAGCGAGGAGACCTGGAGGTAGTAGCCCCGGGTCGTGAGGAGCGCGGGCAGGAAGGCCCGCGCGGTCACGGCGCTGCCGACGAGGTTGACCTCGACGATCCGGCGCCAGGTGTCCGGGGCGGTCCGCTCGAACGGCCCTCCGGCCGCGATCCCGGCGTTGGCGACGACGACCGACGCGGGCCCCATCCGCCGTCCGACCTCCCGGGCCACGTCCGCCATCCGCGCGTCGTCGGTCACATCGACCGGCCAGGGGAGGGCCGTCCCACCGGACTCCCGGCAGCGGACGGCCACCTCGGCGAGTCGCCCCTCCTCGTGCCCCAGGAGCGCGACCCGCGCCCCCCGCCGCGCCAGCGCCAGCGCCACCCGCTCCCCCACGCCGCGCGCCGCGCCCGTGACGACCGCCGTTCGGCCCTGCAGTGGTGAGACCTCGCCCATGGGCCCACCGTAGGCACGGGGGGGATGTCCCGCGCGCGACGGGGAACCCGCACGCCGGGAGGACCGATCTCGCACACGGAGGACCCCATGGCCGTACGACACCAGTTGATCCGCCGGAGCCCCGAGGCCGTCTGGGCGGTCCTCGCCGATCCCGAGCGCTACGGCGACTGGGTGGTGGGGACCTCGGACTCGGACGCCCTGGACGGGGACTGGCCCCAGGTGGGGTCGCGCCTGCGGTACACGGTCCGGATCGGGCCCTGGTCCGGCGACGGGGAGACCGTCGTACGCCGCTGCGAGCCCGGAAAGATCCTGGAACTGGAGGCCGTCGCCGGCGCCCTCGGGACGGCGCGGATCGCCCTGGAGGTCCGGCCCTGGGGCGAGGAGAGCCTGGTCGTCTGCGACGAGCACCCGCTGCGCGGCCTGGGCGGACGCTGGCACAACACCCTCTCGGACGCGGTGATCCAGCTGCGCCACCGGGACATGCTCGCCCGGCTGGCCAGGACCGTCGAAGGCGACACGGAAACGGCGGGTACGGCAGCGGGCGCTACGGGGGCCACGGGCGGGGGCCATGCACGGGGCGGTGCCCGGCCCAGGGCGGTGTGACCGGTGCCGGACGCCGTGGTGATCGGAGCCGGCCCCAACGGACTCGTCGCCGCCAACCTCCTCGCGGACGCCGGCTGGAGCGTGGAGGTACTGGAGGAGCAGCCCGAACCGGGCGGCGCGGTGCGCAGCGACCGCGGCGTCCACCCCGACTACGTCAACGACCTCTTCAGCTCCTTCTATCCGCTCGCCGCGGCCTCCCCCGTCCTGGCCGGCCTCGACCTGGCGCGCCACGGGCTGCGGTGGAGCCACGCCCCCCACGTGCTGGCGCATCCGCTGCGCGACGGCCGGTGCGCGGTGCTCGCCCGGGACGCGGCCGGGACGGCTGCGGGCCTCGAGGCGTTCGCCGACGGCGACGGCGAGGCCTGGCAGGGCATGTGCGCCCTGTGGGAGCGCCTCGGCGGGGACATCCTGCGGGCGCTGTTCACTCCGTTCCCGCCGGTGCGCCCGGCGCTGCGGCTCGCCACCCGGATGAGCCCGCCGGCCGTGCTGCGGCTGGCCAGGAACCTCGCGCTGCCGGTCCGCCGCCTGGGCGAGGAGGAGTTCCGCGGCGAAGGGGGGCGCCTGCTCCTCGCGGGCAACGCGCTCCACGCCGATCTGGCCCCCGAGGCCGCGGGCAGCGGCGGGTACGGCTGGCTGATGTCGATGCTCGGCCAGTGCCACGGCTTCCCGGTGCCCGTGGGCGGGGCCGGAGAGCTGACCGCCGCCCTCGTCCGCCGCCTGGCGAGCCGGGGCGGCGCGGTGCGGTGCGGGGAACAGGTCACCTCCGTCGTCGTACGGGAGGGCAGGGCCGTGGCGGTCCGTACGGCGGCCGGGGAGGAGGTCCCGGCGCGGCGGGCGGTGCTCGCGGACGTGTCGGCGCCGGCGCTCTACACCCGCCTGGTCGACCCGGCGCACCTGCCCGACCGGCTGCTGCGGGACCTGCGGCGATTCCAGTGGGACTTCGCCACCTTCAAGGTCGACTGGGCGCTCGACGCCCCGGTGCCCTGGACGGCGCCGGGAGCGGCGGGGGCCGGGACCGTCCATCTCGCCGACGGCGTGGACGGGCTGACGCGGTTCGCCGCGCAGATCGCCATGGGACTCGTCCCCGAGGAGCCCTTCGCCCTCTTCGGGCAGATGACCACGGCCGACGCCGGACGGTCACCGGCGGGGACCGAGTCGGCGTGGGCGTACACGCACCTGCCCCAGCACATCCGTGGCGACGCAGGACCCGACGGCATCACCGGCCGCTGGGACGCGCGGGAGCGGGAGGCGATGGCGTACCGCGTGGAGGCACAGGTGGAGCGCTACGCCCCCGGCTTCCGCGACCGCATCCGCGCGCGGCGCGTGCTGGCCCCGCCGACGATGGAGTCGATGGACGCGAACCTGCACCGCGGCGCCCTCAACGGCGGCACGGCCTCGCTCCACCAGCAGCTCGTCTTCCGTCCCACGCCCGGCACGGGCCGCCCCGAGACACCGGTCAGGGGCCTGTACCTCGCCTCGGCCTCGGCACACCCGGGCGGCGGCGTCCACGGCGCACCCGGCGCCAACGCCGCGCGGGCCGCCCTGCGCGGCCGTCTGCTCCGCCGCCGCTGACCCGAGCCGTCCCGGCCGTCTGCCCCCACACCGCCGGCCCGAGCCGTGCCCCGGCCGCCGCCTCGGGGCGGACGACGACGAAGGGCTCGCCGTCCGGAGACGGCGAGCCCTTGCGTACGAGGGGTGACGGCCGCGGGTCAGGTCGTACCGACGAAGACCACCAGCAGCAGCCAGACCACCGGAGCGGTCGGGAGCAGCGAGTCGAGCCGGTCCATGATCCCGCCGTGGCCGGGAAGCAGGGTGCCCATGTCCTTGATCCCCAGATCCCGCTTGATCATCGACTCGCCGAGATCGCCGAGCGTCGCGCTCGCCGCCACGGCGAGACCGATGAGCAGGCCCTGCCACCAGGTCCCGTCGTCGATCATGAACTCCATGCACAGCGCGCCCGCCGCCATCGCGAAGGCGACCGCTCCGAGGAGACCCTCGCGGGTCTTTCCGGGGCTGATGCGCGGTGCCAGTTTGTGCTTCCCGAAACGCCAGCCGATCGCGTACGCCCCGGTGTCACTGACCACGGTCAGCAGCAGGAACGTGAGCACGCGCCACGGCCCGTCGTCGGCGGTGAGCATGAGCGCCACGAACGTCGCGAGGAACGGGACGTAGAACGCCGCGAAGACGCCCGCCGTGACGTCCTTCAGATAGCCCTCGGGGGGCTCTGTCATCCGCCACACCAGCACGGCGAGGGCCGTCAGGGCCATCGCGACCCAGGCCCCCTCGACGCCACGGACGTACCCGGCCACGACCATCGCCGCGCCGCCGACGGCCAGCGGCACCAGCGGCGCCTTGATGCCCTTGCGCTCCTGGAGGCGGGAGGTGAGCTCCCACAGGCCCACGACCACGGCGACCGCTATGACGCCGACGAACGCGGCCTTCCAGATGAACAGCGACGCGATGATGACGGCGCCGAGGCCGACCCCGACCCCTATGGCCGCGCCCAGATCGCGCCCCGCACTCTTCTTCTGCGGGCCGACGGGCTGGGACGGGCTGGACATGGGCTCCTGCGGGTGCTCGTTCGGCGTCTCGTCACGGAACAGGGGACCGCTCCGCGGAGCGGCCCCCCGATCGTGATCGTCCTGGTGGTCGCCGGCGGGGACGTCGGGAACGATGGGCATGGGCCGAGTCTGCGCCGCCCTCACCCCATCGTATGCGGGACCCGCCGGGGCAGGTCCCTGGTCGGGCCCCCAGAAGCCGGAAGCGGCCGGGGCCCCCCAGGAAGAGTCGTTCATCAGACCTCGAGGAGCTCGGCTTCCTTGTGCTTGAGCAGCTCGTCCACCTGCGTGACGTACTTCGCGGTGGTGTCGTCGAGCTCCTTCTCGCCGCGCCGGCCCTCGTCCTCGCCGACCTCGCCGTCCTTGACCAGCTTGTCGATGGTCTCCTTGGCCTTGCGGCGGACGGAGCGGATGGAGATCTTCGAGTCCTCGGCCTTGCCCTTGGCGACCTTGATGTACTCGCGGCGGCGCTCCTCGGTGAGCTCGGGGAACACCACCCGGATGATGTTGCCGTCGTTGCTCGGGTTGACGCCGAGGTCCGAGTCGCGGATCGCCTGCTCGATGTTGCGCAGCGCGCTCTTGTCGAACGGGGTCACCACGGCCATGCGCGGCTCGGGCACCGAGAAGGACGCCAGCTGGTTGATGGGCGTGATGGCGCCGTAGTAGTCCGCCACGATCTTGTTGAACATCGCCGGGTGCGCACGGCCGGTGCGGATCGCGGCGAAGTCCTCCTTGGCGACCACGACGGCCTTCTCCATCTTCTCCTCGGCCTCGAGGAGGGTCTCTTCGATCACCAGTTGCTCCTGCGTGTCGTCGCGTCTTGTCCTGCACGGTGTACGACCGGCAGGGCTCTGTCCATCCCCTCGCGGGGCGGTACCCGGATTCAGGCCCGGGTGCCCTGGTCGCTCACGAGAGTGCCGATCTTCTCACCCTTGACCGCGCGCGCGATATTGCCCTCCGCGAGCAGTTCGAAGACGAGGATCGGGAGGTTGTTGTCACGGCACAAGGTGATGGCGGTGGCGTCGGCGACCTTCAGGTCGCGCGAGAGCACCTCGCCGTACTCCAGCGCGTCGAACTTGACCGCGTCGGGGTTGGTCTTCGGGTCGGAGTCGTAGACCCCGTCCACGCCGTTCTTGCCCATGAGCAGGGCCTCGGCGTCGATCTCCAGGGCACGCTGGGCGGCCGTGGTGTCGGTGGAGAAGTACGGCATGCCCATGCCCGCGCCGAAGATGACCACGCGGCCCTTCTCCAGGTGGCGCACGGCCCGCAGCGGGATGTACGGCTCCGCGACCTGACCCATGGTGATGGCGGTCTGGACGCGGGAGTCGATGCCCTCCTTCTCCAGGAAGTCCTGGAGGGCGAGGCAGTTCATGACCGTGCCGAGCATGCCCATGTAGTCGGAGCGGGCCCGGTCCATGCCGCGCACCTGCAGCTCGGCGCCGCGGAAGAAGTTCCCGCCGCCGATCACGACCGCGATCTCCGCGCCGTCGCGGACGACGGCGGCGATCTCGCGCGCGATTTTGTGCACGACGTCGGGGTCGACGCCGAGTGCGCCGCCGCCGGCGAATGCCTCACCGGACAGCTTCAACATGAAGCGTCCGGCCTTATTGCCGTGGATGTCGTCGCCCTGTGCGGCGCCCTGGTTCATGGAGATCTCCTCGTGCACATACGACGAAGGCCATTGCCGGTGGGTCCTCGCGGTTTCCCCTACGGCAATGGCCTCCTCGTCAGATCTGCGGTCGTCCTACGCGAACGCGGACAACTGCTTCAGACCCTACCGGGGTCCGGCGTCCGTCGCGTACGGACTCAGATGCCGACCTTGATGCGCGAGAAGCGCTTCAGGGTGACGCCGGCCTCGTCCAGGACCTGCTGGACGGACTTCTTGTTGTCGAGCGCGTACGGCTGGCCAAGGAGCGTGGCGTCCTTGAAGAAGCCGTTGACGCGACCCTCGACGATCTTCGGGAGCGCGGCCTCGGGCTTGCCCTCGGCGCGGGTGGTCTCCTCGGCGACGCGACGCTCGGTCTCGACGACCTCGGCCGGGACGTCCTCACGGGTGAGGTACTTCGGCGCGAAGGCGGCGATGTGCTGCGCGACACCCTTGGCGATCTCGGCGTTCTCCTTGTCGAACTCGACGAGAACACCGATCTGCGGGGGCAGGTCGGGCATGGTGCGGTGCATGTACGCCGACACGAAGCCGTCGGAGAACTGCGCGAAGCGGTCCAGGACGATCTTCTCGCCCAGGTTGGCGTTGGCCTCGTCGACGTACGCCTGAACCGTCTTGCCGGGCTCGATCTCGGAGGCGAGCAGCGCCTCGATGTCGGCCGGGGAGGTGGCGGCGACGTGCGCGGCGAGCGCGGCGGCGACGGCCTGGAACTTGTCACCCTTGGCGACGAAGTCCGTCTCGCACTTCAGCTCGACGAGGACACCGGAGGTGTTGTCGTCGGCGATCAGGGAGACCACGGCGCCGTTCTCGGCCGAACGGCCCTCGCGCTTGGCGACGCCCTTCTGGCCCTTGATACGGAGCGCCTCGACGGCCTTGTCGACGTTGCCGTCGGCCTCGTCCAGCGCCTTCTTGCAGTCCATCATGCCGGCGCCGGTGAGCTCACGGAGCTTCTTGACGTCAGCGGCGGTGTAGTTCGCCATGAGTCTGAGTTTCTCTCTCGAAGTCTGAAAGATCTACGGGTGGACGGCGGGGGCCACGAGTGCCCCCGCCGTCTCCATCCGATATCCGAAACAACCGGACCCGTGAAGGTCGGGCCGTTGGGTCAGGCCTGCTCGGCCTCGGCCTCGGCGGCCGGGGCCTCGTCGGCCGGAGCCTCGGCGGCGGGGGTCTCGGCCTCAGCGGCGGGCGCCTCGGCGGCGGCCTCGGCCGGCTTCTCGGCCTCGTCGGCCTTCTTCTCGCCCTCGAGGAGGTCGCGCTCCCACTCGGCGAGCGGCTCGCCCGCGGCCTTCTCGCCCGGCTTCGAGTCGCCGGTCGCGGCGCCGGAACGGGCGATGAGGCCCTCGGCGACGGCGTCGGCGATCACGCGGGTGAGCAGGGTGACGGAGCGGATCGCGTCGTCGTTGCCCGGGATCTTGTAGTCGACCTCGTCGGGGTCGCAGTTGGTGTCGAGGATCGCGACGACCGGGATGTGGAGCTTGCGCGCCTCACCGACGGCGATGTGCTCCTTCTTGGTGTCGACGATCCAGACGGCGCTCGGCACCTTCTGCATCTCGCGGATACCACCGAGGGTCTTCTCCAGCTTGGCCTTCTCGCGGGAGAGGACCAGGAGCTCCTTCTTGGTGAGACCCGAGGCGGCGACGTCCTCGAAGTCGATCTGCTCGAGCTCCTTGAGGCGCTGCAGACGCTTGTAGACGGTGGAGAAGTTGGTGAGCATGCCACCGAGCCAACGCTGGTTGACGTACGGCATGCCGACACGCGTCGCCTGCTCGGCGATGGCCTCCTGGGCCTGCTTCTTCGTACCGACGAACATGATGGAGCCGCCGTGCGCGACGGTCTCCTTGACGAACTCGTAGGCGCGGTCGATGTACGACAGCGACTGGAGCAGGTCGATGATGTAGATGCCGTTGCGCTCGGTGAAGATGAAGCGCTTCATCTTCGGGTTCCAGCGACGGGTCTGGTGACCGAAGTGGACGCCGCTTTCCAGCAGCTCCCGCATCGTGACGACGGCCATGGCCGTATCTCCTTGGTTTTCTCGGTTATGTCCTGACGCCCCGACGCGCCGTGCCACGAGGGACCGAAAAGGCGCTGCCACGACCGGTGAGGGTGATGGCGGGGCGTGCGAAGTCGACCCGGTGACCCGGATCGCCATAAGAAGTGTACGGGACCCGGGGGGCACCGGGTGACGGCGCTGTCCACAACCGGCCGGTCGTCCACAGACCCCCGCCCACACCCCCATCAGCCGGGTGATCTGCGGGAGCGTGACACCCATGCACCTGACGACACTGCTCCTCGCGCTCTCCCTGGCGTGGCCCGTGGGGCCGCCGCCTCCCGAGATCCTCCGCCGCTGGGACCCGCCCGCCGGGCCGTACGCCCCCGGCCACCGCGGCCTCGACCTCGCGGCCGCCCCCGGCACCACGGTCCACGCGACCGCCCCGGGCGTGGTCACCTTCGCGGGCCCGGTCGGCGGCCGCGGCGTCCTGACCATCACCCTGCCGGCCACGGGCACCCCGCCCCTGCGCACCACCTACGAACCGGTGACCCCGCTCGTGCCCGTGGGCACGCCCGTCACCCCCGGACGGCCGGTCGCCACCCTCTCCGCCCCGGCCACCCGGGCCCACTGCCCGCGGTCCTGCCTTCACTGGGGCCTGCTGCGCGGAGACACCTACCTCGACCCCCTCCGCCTCCTCCGCCCGGGACCCAGCCGGCTCCTCCCGGTGACCGGGGTGCCCTAGGACGCGCCGGAGGAAGGGGAAGGGGGCGGGGGGGGGAGGGAGGGGGGAGGGGGTCAGCCCCCGACGCCGCGCAGTGCCATGGCGACCGCCGCCTCCGCGATGCGGTCCGGCTCCTCGGCCGCTCCGAGCTCGATCCGGCGTACGGCAGCGTCGACGACGCCCTGGAGGAGCATCGCGCCGAGGCGGGGCTGCTCCTGACCCAGCTCTGCGAGGGCTTCGACGATCATGGCGACGAGGCCGCCGTGGGCGGCGCGGATCTTCTCGCGGGCGCCGTCGTCGAGCTCGCTGGCGGAGATCGCGACGACCGCCCGGTGCCGGCGGTCCCCCACCAGCTCCAGCTGGGTGCGGACGTAGGCCTCGACCTTGCCCTCGGGTGTCCCCGCCTGGGCCATCGCCGCTTCGACCTCGGCCGCCCAGACGGGGAAGTCGACGGCGCACAGCTCCTCGACGACGGCCGCGCGCGAGCGGAAGTACTCGTACACCGAGGAGCGGGCGAGGCCCGTGCGCTCGGCGAGGGCGGGGAAGGTCAGTGCTTCCGTACCGCCTTCGGACAGCAGGGAACGCGCGGCGTCCAGCAGGGCGCCGCGCTGCATCGTCCGGTGCTCGGCCACCGAGGCCGCTCGAATCCTTGGCACGGCTCCACTGTACGACCGGCCCCGCGGCGTCAGCGCCCCACATCGGCCAGCTTGGCGCGCAGCTGGAGGACGGATTTGGTGTGGATCTGGCTGACGCGGCTCTCGGTGACGCCGAGGACGTGCCCGATCTCGGCGAGGGTGAGGCCTTCGTAGTAGTAGAGCGTGACGACGGTCTTCTCCCGCTCGGGGAGGGTGTTGATGGCCCGGGCCAGCAGTCTGCGCAGCTCGCGGTCCTCGGCGACCTCGACGGGGTTGTCGGCCGCGGTGTCCTCGAGCGTGTCCATGATCGAGAGCCGGTCGCCGCCCTCGCCGCCGGCGTGCAGCAGCTCTTCGAGCGCGACGACGTTCGCCAGGGACAACTGGCTGAAAACCGCGTGCAGTTCCTCCAGCGCGATGCCCATCTCGGCGGCGACCTCGCTCTCGGAGGGGGTGCGCCGCAGCTGCGCCTCGAGGGTGGCGTAGGCCCGCTCGACGTTGCGCGCCTTCTGGCGCACGGAGCGGGGGATCCAGTCCAGGGCGCGCAGCTCGTCGATCATCGCGCCGCGGATGCGGGTGATGGCGTACGTCTCGAACTTGATGGACCTCTCGACGTCGAACTTCTCGATGGCGTCGATGAGGCCGAAGACGCCGGAGGAGACGAAGTCGGCCTGTTCCACATTGGACGGCAGCCCCACGCTGACGCGGCCGGCGACGTACTTGACGAGCGGGGAGTAGTGGAGGATCAGCTGCTCCCGCAGCCTCTCGTCGCCCGTGTCCTTGTACGACCGCCACAGCTCGTCGAGCGATGTCGGTGCGGGCGGTCGCACGGTGCCCCGGGCTGCTGGGGGCACCGCAGCGCGGTCAGACCCGGAGGTGTGCTGGGGCATGCGTTGCCTTGAGCCGTTCTGCTGTGGGGTGAGTCGGGAAATGTGTCCGGTAACGAATCCTGGTGAGCGTAGCGTGACTGAGATGTCGCGGTGCGCGAACATCGGTGGTTCGCGCCGGTCCGGGTGGGCGGGATCGGGCACGTCTTCGAACCCGGGCGCCCCATCTTCGAACCCGGGTCGTGGCGCGTGTCGGCCCCTGGGGGGCGGCCGGGCGTACTCCCTCGTTCATCCGCCTCACCTTTTCACCCGAATGATCCAGGTCAAGGACCGCCTCGCCGCGCGTTCGACCCTTCGGCGGGCCTGTTCGTCAACTGCCAGTTGTCTCCTCGTCGTTCGACGTGGCCCAGGGAGTGGAGTTCGTACAGCCGGGCGAGGGTGTCGTCGGGGGTGGTGCCGGCTCGTCCGGCGATCTCTGCCAGGGGGAGGGGGAGGCGGGCGGGGAGGGCGTCGAGGACGCGGGCCGCGTCGGGGGTGAGGAGGTCTCTGGGGAGGACGGGGCCGCGTCGGGTGGGGGCGAGCTGGCCCATGTCGCCGACGAGTTCGACGACCTCGGCGGCGTCGGTGACGAGGGTGGCTTCGCCGCGCAGGAGTTCGTGGACTCCGGCGGAGAGCCCGCTGGTGGCGGGGCCGGGGATGCCCATGGTGTGACGGCCGAGGCGTTGGGCGTGGCGTGCGGTGACGAGGGAGCCGCTGCGGTATTCGGCCTCGATCACGACGGTGCCCCGGGTGAGGGCGGCGATGACGCGGTTGCGCAGGATGAAGCGGCTGGGGGTGGGGTGGCTGCCGGGGGGTAATTCGCCGATGACGAGGCCTTGTTCCGCGATGCGGCCCAGGAGGCCGGCGTGGCCCCGGGGGTAGGGGACGTCGACGCCGCAGGCGAGGACGGCGATGGTGGCGCCCTGGACGGCGAGCGCTCCGCGATGGGCGGCGCCGTCGATGCCGAAGGCGGCTCCGGAGACGACGACCCATCCGCGTTCGGCGAGGTCGGAGGCGAGGGTGGTGGCGATGTGCGCGCCGTACGGGGTGCAGGCGCGGGCGCCGACGAGGGCGACGGAGCGCAGGGCCCAGGTGCGGAGGTCGGCGGGGCCGCGGAGCCAGAGGCCGATGGGGCGGGTGTCGCCGAGGTCGTCGAGTTGGCGGGGCCATTCGGTGTCGCCGGGGATGACGAAGCGTCCGCCGTGGCGTGCGATGGCGTCGAGGTCGTGTCGTGGAGCGGTGTCGGTGGCGCGGCGGCGCCAGCCGTCGACCCGTTTGCCGCCGGTTCCGGGGAAGGGGGTGGCGCGGGGGTGTGGGGCGTCGGTGGCGTGGGGCCGGGGCGGGGGGCCGGTCGGGGGGCCCTTCAGGACGGTGTCGACCGCCGGCCCCGGTCCCCGCCCTGAGTCCTGGTCCTGGCCCCGGCCATGGCGGTAGAGCCGGTCCTGGTCCTGTCCCTGGCGGTGCGCCTGGTCCGGGCCCTGGTCCCGGTGGTCCTGGCCGTGCTCGTCACGGTGCCCGTGTCCGTGGTCCTGACCGGTGAGGCGTCGGAGGAAGCCAATGGCTCCGTAGTGCCGGATCCAGCGGCCGGCGTGTTCGTCGCCCGGTTCGACGATGCGGGTGAGGGCGGCGCGGGCGAGTCGTTCGTCGTCGGGGGTCATGAGCGGTCTCCGCTTCCCACGGGTACGCCTCGGGCGATGCCGGTGCGCAGTTCCAGGGCGAGGCCGACGTCGTGGGCGTCGGGCCGGTCGTGTCCGGCGAGGTCGGCCACGGTCCAGGCGACGCGGAGGACGCGATCGAGGCCGCGGGCGGTGAGCATGCCGCGTTCGATGTCGCGTTCGGCCGCGGCGAGGGCGCCGGGGGCGAGGGTGTAGCGGGTGCGGAGTTCGTGGCCCGGGATGTCGCTGTTGACGGTCCAGGGGGTGTCGGCGAGGCGGGTGGCGGCGCGGTCGCGGGCTTCGCGGACGCGGTCGGCGACGGCCGCGGTGGGTTCACCTCGGCCGCCTTGGGCGAGGAGGTCGGAGCGGGTGACGGGTTCGGCTTGGACGCGCAGGTCGACGCGGTCGAGGAGGGGGCCGGAGAGACGGGCCTGATACCGGCGGATGAGGGAGGCGGGGCATTCGCATCCGGCGCCGTGGAGGGTGTGCCGTCCGCAAGGGCAGGGGTTGGCGGCGAGGGTGAGGAGGAAGCGGGCGGGGAGGCGTACGACTCCTGCGGCGCGGGCGACGACGACGTGTCCGGATTCGAGGGGCTGGCGGAGTGCGTCGAGGGCTTTTCCGGAGAACTCGGGTGCTTCGTCGAGGAAGAGGACGCCTCGGTGGGCGAGGGAGACGGCGCCGGGGCGTGGGAGTCCGTTGCCGCCGCCGACGAGGGATTGCATGGTGGCGGAGTGGTGGGGGGCGCAGTAGGGGGCGCGGCGGACCAGGGGTTCACCCGGGGGGAGGATGCCGGCGACGGAGTGGACGGCGGTGACTTCGAGGGATTCCTTGCGGGTGAGGGGCGGGAGGATGCCGGGGAGCCGTTCGGCGAGCATGGTCTTGCCGGCTCCGGGTGGGCCGGAGAGGAGCAGGTGGTGGCTGCCCGCGGCGGCGACTTCGAGGGCTCGCCGGGCGCCGTGCTGTCCGGCGACGTCGGCGAGGTCGGGTCCGTCGGCGGGGTCGGCGGCGAGGCCGGTGCCGACGCCTGCTCCGGGGACGAGGAGTCCGGCGAGCATGGCGTCGGGGCGGCCTTCCGCGGCGGGTTCCTCCACGGGGGCGGGTTCGTCGGTGAGGATGGCGATGAGCTGGCGCAGGGTGCGGACGCCGAGGACGCTGACGCCGGGGACGAGTGCGGCTTCGCCGGCGGTCTGTTCGGGGACGACGACGTGTCGGTAGCCGGCGTCGGCGGCGGCGAGGACGGCGGGCAGGACGCCGCGCACGGGGCGTACGCGTCCGTCGAGGCCGAGTTCTCCGATGAGGACGAGGTCGGCGATGACGCGGGGGTCGATCCGCTCGGCGGCGCCGAGGACGGCGGCGGCGACGGCCAGGTCGAATCCGCTGCCTCCTTTGGGGACGGAGGCGGGGCTGAGTCCGACGGTGAGTTTCTTCTGGGGCCATTCGGCGTCGGAGTTGACGATGGCGGCCCGGACGCGGTCGCGGCTCTCGGTGAGGCTCTTGTCGGGGAGGCCGACGAGGGTGAAGGCGGCGACTCCGGGTTCGAGGTCGGCCTGGACCTCGACGACGACGCCTTCGACGCCGACGAGGGCGACGGAGCAGGTGCGGGCGAATCCCATCAGGCCACCCCTCGTGCGTGGGTGAGGCGGGGTGCGCCGCGGCGGGGCAGGAGGACGCCGATGAGGTCGATGCGGATGCCGCCGTCGGGTGGCGGTGTGCCGTGGCGGTCGAGCCAGCAGGCGGCGAGCCGTTTGAGCCGGTCGGCCTTGGCGGGGGTGACGGCGGCCATGGGGTGTTCGTAGGTGCCGTCGCGGCGGGTCTTCACTTCGCAGATCACGACGGTGTCGCCGTCGCGGGCGACGATGTCGATCTCTCCGGCGCGTCCGCAGCGCCAGTTCCTCGCGAGGACGGTCATGCCGGTCTCGGTGAGCCGGCGGACGGCGAGTTCCTCTCCGTACCGTCCGAGTGCTTTCGTGGCGTTCATCGGTACCACCTCCGGCACCGACTGTGTCGGCCGGCGGCGCGGGGTGCCGGGGGCTGGGGAGGGGCGGTCGCCTGTGGACAACCGCCTCACCCCTGGGGGTGGTTTACCCGCTTGGGGCCGGGGTGGGGCTCAGCTGCCGGGAAGCTCCAGGTCGCTCTTGTTGAGCTCCTCGATGTTCACGTCCTTGAAGGTGAGGACGCGGACCTGCTTCACGAATCTGGCGGGCCTGTACATGTCCCAGACCCAGGCGTCGGCCATGGAGACCTCGAAGAACACCTCGCCCTGGACCGAGTGGACCTGCATCTCGTAGTCGTTGGTGAGGTAGAACCGTCGCTCGGTCTCGATCACGTATTTGAACAGCCCGACGACGTCGCGGTACTCCCGGTAGAGCTTCAGCTCCATCTCGGTCTCGTACTTCTCGAGGTCCTCGGCGCTCATGGCATGTTCCCCTTCAGCCGTGCGTCCCCCCATTGTGCGCCAGGCACTCGCACCCCTAGACGATTTCCGGGGCGAGAACCACCGGGGCACTCGGAGGTCCCTCGTCGAGCAGCGTGTGGAGCAGCTCGGCGAGTCTGGTCGGGTACACCGTCTCACGGGCCGCCGACAGTTCGGCGGAGGTCCACCACCTCAGCCCCGCGACGCTGCGCTCCTCGAGTTCGGTGAGGCCGGCGGGGGCGGTCGCGGTCTGGGTGGTTCGTGCCAGGTAGTACCACTCGTCCTGGTCCCAGCGCCGGCCGTCGAAGGGGAAGGAGCAGACGCGCTGCCAGACGACCGGTCCGAGATCGACGTCGGTGATGCCGGTCTCCTCGGCCAGTTCGCGCAGGGCGGCCTGCTCGTGGGTCTCGTCGCCCTCCAGGCCTCCACCGGGCGTGAACCACCAGGTCTGGTCGGGGGCGTCGGGCTCGTAGCCGTGCAGGAGGAGGATGCGGTCGTCGGGGTCGAGCAGGATGACCCGGGCGACGCGTCGCGGTTCGGGCTTCCGTCCGTCCGCCGTGGTGTCCGTCCGGTCGGTCACGCGTCCACCGTCTCCTTCCGCGGCCGTGCGGTCGCGCGTCGGGCCAGGGGGCCGTAGGCGGCTCCGGCCAGGACCAGTACACACCCGCCGGCGATCGCGTAGAAGAGGGGCGTGACGGGGCCGGGTCGTGAGACGCCGCCGGGGAGGGCGGCGAAGCTCGCGGGGCGCTCCAGGACGCCGTCGAGCGGCCAGGCGATGGCGTCCACTCTGGCCGTGACCGCGGTGCGCGGTACGGAGCCCTGTCCGGCCTCCTGGAGGTGGACGCGGGAGTCCATGGAGTTGTGCCGTTCGTCGCCGAGGAGGAAGAGGTTGCCTTCGGGGACGGTGGCGGAGAACTTCTGTCCCGAGGCCGGGTATCCCGGGAGCAGATACGGTTCCTCGATCGGTTGGCCGTTGATCGTGAGCCGTCCGTCGGCGCCGCAGCAGGCGACGGTGTCGCCGCCGATCCCGACCACCCGTTTCACCATGGGCATGTCGCCCCACAGGGGGTCGTCGAAGACGACGACGTCACCCCGGCGGACCTCGTCGCCGTCGATCCGCTGGGCGAGGACGCGGGAGCCGACCTGGAGGGTGGGGGTCATGGAGTCGCTGGGCACGGTGTAGGGCTGGTAGAGCACGGCCCCCCAGGCGAAGCCGCCGAGGAAGAGCACACAGCCGACGGCCACGACCAGCCCCGACAGCACGCTGCCGAGGCGGCCGTGGCCGTCTTCCGTACGTATGGTCCCGCTCATCCCAGCGCTCCCCACCTCGGAGGTCGGTTCGACGATCTGGGACGGCACCCTACCCGTGGGGTGCTACTCGGCGGTATGGCGTGCCGTGAGCCACTTGCGGCGCCACAGGACCAGCGGCAGGGCGCCGGCCAGTCCCGCCGCGCCGGGGGCGACGGCGAGGGCCTTGTCGAGGCCGGGCTGGTCGAAGGTGGCCGGCACGGGGAGCGTCGCCCAGCGGGTCACGGGCCAGGCCACGACGATGGCGCGGCCGACGACCTGGTCGTCGGAGACGGTGCCGCCGCCGGGAAGCTCCTGGTGGAAGCGCGAGTCCAGGGAGTTCTGCCGGTTGTCGCCCATCACCCAGATGCTGCCCTTGGGGACGTTGATCGGCCCGAAGGACTTCTCGCACGGCACGGAGCCGGGGTAGAGGTAGGCGGACTCGTCCAGCTCCTTGCCGTTGAGGACGACCTTGCCGCCCTCCTTGCAGGAGACGGTGTCGCCGCCGACGGCGATGACGCGCTTGATGAGGTCCTTCTCCTCGGCGGACGGCATGAGTCCGATGAAGCTGAGGAACTTCTGCAGCACGTTGGGGTCGGTGGCGGGCTGGTTCTCCAGCCAGCCGCCCGGGTCGTGGAAGACGACGACCTCGCCGCGCTCCGGCTCGGAGCCGAACCACGGGGTCAGCTTGTCCACCAGGACGCGGTCACCCTTCTGCAGGGTGTTCAGCATCGATTCCGAGGGGATGGAGAACGCCTGCACCAGGAAGGTCTTGATCAGCAGCGCGAGCAGCAGCGCGATGCCGATCAGCAGGGGCAGTTCCTTCCAGAAGGAACGCGGCTTCTTGGGGCCCGCTCCGCTCTGCCCCGCGTCGTCCGCGGAGGCGGCGTCCCCGGGGTCGGCGTCCCGGCGGTCCGGGGAGTCATCCGTCATGGCGACCGACGACTCGCCGAGCCTCTCCGGCCTCTTGTCGGGCTCGTCGTGTCCGGATCGTGCGCCGACGGCCAAATCCCCCACATCCACTCCTCAGTCCGTGCGATCGCCTGTCCCGGAACAGGGACAGGCCCATCACTCCCATAACGAGCGGGAGTTCCGCAGGGGTCGGGAGCCAGGGCAATCCGTTCAGATTCCGCGAGGACACACTATGCGACGGACCGAGCGCGGCAGTGGAGGCCGCGGGCCGGTCCGGGACGGCGGCGAACGTCTCCGGTTCCTCCAGCCGGCGCCAGTGACCGACCGGCCAGGCGATGACGACGGCCCGTCCCACCACCTCTTCCTCGGAGATCGTTCCCTGATCCTTCTCGCTCAGGTGGAAGCGGGAATCGGCGGAATCCGACCGGTGATCGCCCAGGACGAAGATCCGGCCGGCCGGCACCCGCACCTGGAACGGGATCGTCGAAGGTGTGTTCCCGGGGTGCAGATACGGCTCGTCGAGGGGTACGCCGTTGACGCTGATCCGGCCGTCCTTGCCGCAGCACTCGACCGTGTCGCCGCCGACGGCGACGACCCGCTTGATCAGATCCTGCTCGTCGGCGGAGGGCAGCAGTCCGATGAAGGTCAGGGCCTGCTTGATCTGCTTGACGCCGATCGGGTCGTCACCGGCGGGCGGGGCCTCGTCCTGGAGCCAGTTGCCCGGGTCCCTGAAGACGACGACGTCGCCGCGCTGCGGCTTGGAGCCGAACCAGGGCGTGAGCTTGTCCACCAGGACCCGGTCGTCGATCCGGATCGTCTGCTCCATGGAGCCGGAGGGAATGACGAACGCCTGCACGAGGAAGGTCTTCAGGACGAGGGCGATCAGCAGCGCGACCGTGATCAGGAGCGGGATCTCCTTCACTGCGGAGCGCTGCCTGCGGCGCTTGACCTTGCGGGCGAGTCTGCGGCGCTCGGCCCGGCCCGGCATCGGGCGGCCCGCGCCGTCCGTGGGGCGGGTGCCGGTCGGCAGCCGGACGTCGCCGCGCTCCCCCGCCGGCCGGCCCCGGTTACCCATGGCCGCCCGCCGGCGCCGGTACGGCGTCGAAGGCGCCGCTGTCCGGCACCTCCGACCAGCGTCCGAACGGCCAGCCGATCCAGTCGGCGCGCCCGATCACCCGGTCGACGGGCACCATGCCGCCGCCCGGCTGCCCGAGGTGGTCGCGGGAGTCGCTGGACTGACTGCGGTGGTCACCCATGACCCACAGGGTGCCCTGCGGGACGACGATGTCGAAAGGCACCCTCGAGGGGGCGTCGCCCAGCATGACGTAACGCTCCTCGACCCGTACGCCGTTGACGGTGATCCGGCCGTCCCGGTCGCAGCAGACGACGCGGTCGCCGCCCACACCCACCACGCGCTTGACGAAGTCGGTCTCGGCCGGCTCGGCGAGGCCGAGAGCGGCGGCGGCGTCGCGCAGCAGACCGGTGACGGGGTTCTGTCCGGGTGCTTCCCGGAGGAAGGAGCCGGTGCCGTCGAAGACGACGACGTCACCGCGGCGCGGCTCGCCGCCGAAACGGTACGCCAGCTTGTTCACGAGGATCCGGTCCCCCACCTGGAGCGTCGGTTCCATCGAGCGGCTGGGGATCAGGAAGGGCTGCATCACGAAATGGCTCAGGAGCAGGAGGAAGACCACGCAGACTCCGCCGGTCATCCCGGTGCGCCGCCAGGACGGCCCGGCGGGGCTCTCGTGCGGCTCGTCCGGCGCGCCCGCCTCCGGAACGCTCCCGTCGGCGGCGCCCTCGTCCGGAGGACCCGCCTCCGAAGCTCTCGCGGCCGGAGCACCCTCATCCGGACCCTGCGTACGGGGGGCGCGGCCCCCGGTCTCCCCCCGCGCCCCGCCGTCGGTGTCCCGTTCCGGCCGGCGGGTTCCCTCGGTCCGCGCCTCGTCTCCCCGCATACGCGCGGAGCGCAGCCGCTCCTCCGTACCGGAGGAGCGGCTGCGCTCCGTGTGCTGTGCTTCGGTGTCCATCGGGGGCAGAGCCTATCCGGCCGCCCTGTGTATCAGTGTTCCGAAGCTCCGCGCGAACCGAGAGCCGAAGCTCACCTGTCGCGCTTCTCCTTGATCTTCGCGGCCTTGCCGCGCAGCTCACGCAGGTAGTAGAGCTTGGCGCGACGGACGTCACCGCGGCTGACGAGCTCGATCTTCTCGAAGATCGGGCTGTTCACCGGGAAGGTGCGCTCGACGCCGACGGAGAACGAGACCTTGCGGACCGTGAAGGTCTCGCTGACGCCCGAGCCCTGGCGGCGGATGACGACGCCCTTGAACTGCTGGATACGCGAGCGGTTGCCCTCGATGACGCGCACGTGGACGTTCACGGTGTCGCCGGGACGGAAGGCGGGGAGGTCGGTGCGGAGCGCGCCCGCGGTGACCGAGTCGAGCAGGGAGGCCATGGAGGTCTCTTTCCTCGCTGATGCCACAGGTCATCAGCGGTACGTTCGAAGTGAATGGAGTGCCGTCGCACCGGGCGGGCGTCGTTCCCCCTGTGGCAGGGGCGCACGCCGAACAGACAGCAGCGGCCTATTCTTCCACGCCGTCGGGCCTGCGCCAAAATCGGCCGCCGGGTTCCGGGGACCAGCCCATCATGGAGAGGATCTCCCGGTCCTTCTTGTCGAAGAGGGACGGGTCGCAGCGTTCGATCAGGTCGGGCCGGTGGGCCGCGGTGCGCCGGAACGCCTCGTCGCGCCGCCAGCGCGCGATCTTCCCGTGGTGTCCGCTGAGGAGCACGTCGGGGATGCCGTGGCCGCGCCACCGCGGGGGCTTGGTGTAGACGGGGCCTTCCAGGAGGTTGGCCATGGCGCCGGGGGCGAAGGAGTCGTCGCGGTGGGACTCGGCGTTGCCGAGGACACCGGGCAGCAGGCGGGCCACGGCCTCGGTGACGACCAGGACGGCGGCCTCGCCCCCGGCCAGGACGTAGTCGCCGATGGAGACCTCGTAGACAGGCATCCGGGTGGCGTACTCGTCCATGACACGGCGGTCGATGCCCTCGTAGCGGGCGGGCGTGAAGATCAGCCAGGGCCGCTCGGAGAGTTCGACGGCGAGTTCCTGGGTGAAGGGACGGCCGCTGGGCGTGGGGACGACCATGACCGGGCCGTGGGCGCCCGCCTCGAAGCCGTCGGCGAGGATCTGGTCCAGGGCGTCGCCCCAGGGCTCGGTCTTCATGACCATGCCGGGGCCGCCGCCGTAGGGGGTGTCGTCGACGGTGTTGTGCCGGTCGTACGTCCACGCGCGCAGGTCGTGGACGTGGACGTCGAGCCGTCCACGCGCACGCGCCTTGCCCACGAGGGAGACGTTCAGCGGTTCGAGGTACTCGGGGAAGATCGTGACGACGTCGAGCCTCATGCGTCGTCGTCCCGGGACGAGACGATCTCGGCGCGGTCGTCGATGAGGCCGGGCGGCGGGTCGATGACGGCGCGCTGCGCGTCCAGGTCGATCTCGGTGACGATCTCCCCGACGAACGGGATCATCAGCTCGGTGCCGTCGGGCCGTTCGACGATGAAGAGGTCCTGGGACGGCAGGTGGGAGATCTCGGTGATCCGGCCGATCTCGGTGCCGTCGGCGAGCACGACGTCCAGGTCCATGAGCTGGTGGTCGTAGTACTCGTCGTCCTCGTCCGGCGTCTCCTCGGGGTCGACGTCGGCGATCAGCAGGATGTTGCGGAGGGCCTCGGCGCCGTTGCGGTCGCGGACGCCCTCGAAGCGGAGCAGGAGCCGTCCGCTGTGGACGCGGCCGGTCTCGATGGTCAGCGGACCGGCGGAGGCCGGGTCGGTGGCCAGGACGGCTCCGGGGGCGAGCCTGAGCTCGGGCTCGTCCGTCCGCACTTCGACGGTGACTTCGCCCTTGATCCCGTGGGCGCGGCCGATCCGCGCGACTACCAGCTGCACGACGTACACACTCTCCTGTCGGACGACGACGGGCCGGGGTGGGCGTCATGCCCTCCCCGGCCCGTTGCCGGCGCATCTTCGGTGAAACGGTCGACCGTTCTCAGCGGACCTGGTCCACGTCGACGAGGTCGACGCGGATGCCACGGCCGCCGATGGCGCCCACGACGGTACGCAGCGCACGCGCGGTGCGGCCGTTACGGCCGATCACCTTGCCGAGGTCGTCCGGGTGGACCCGGACTTCCAGGACGCGGCCACGGCGCAGGGTGCGCGAGGCCACCTGCACGTCGTCGGGGTTGTCGACAATGCCCTTCACGAGGTGCTCGAGAGCCTCCTCGAGCATGCTCAGGCCTCGGTCGACTCGGTGGACGCGGCCTCGGCCTCGTCCGCCTTCTTGTCGGCCTTCTTCGCCTTCGGGGTGATGGCCTCACCCTTGGCGTCGTCGCCCTCGAGGCTCTTGGCGAACACGTCGAAGGAGGCGCGCTTGTCCTCCTTGGTCGCCGGCTGCAGCAGCGGCGCGGGGGCCGGCAGGCCCTTGTGCTTCTGCCAGTCGCCGGTGAGCTTCAGGATGGCGAGGACCGGCTCGGTCGGCTGGGCGCCGACGGACAGCCAGTACTGCGCACGCTCGGAGTCGACCTCGATCTTCGACGGGTTGTACGTCGGGTGGTACAGACCGATCTCCTCGATCGCACGACCGTCCCGGCGGGTGCGGGAGTCGGCGACGACGATGCGGTAGTGCGGCTGGCGAATCTTGCCGAGGCGCTTGAGCTTGATCTTGACTGCCACTGGAGTGGTGTCTCCTGGTCTTGACGTGGTTGGGCACATGAGATGCCACGTGGGGTTGCGGTACTCGGGTGCCCGATGGACGCGTCAGCCGGAGGAGAGAGGGGTCCTATGCGACTGTCGAGTACAGCTAGCCATTGTGCCACACGCGCGCGACGCGCCGGACCCGGCCCCGGAGCCGGGCGGCGGAGGGCGTCGGCCGCCCGCCCCCGGGTGGGACGGCCGACGGTCCGGGGTCAGCTCGCCGCACCGACCGTCTCGGGGATGCGGAAGGGCTTGCCGCAGCCGCCGCACATGATGGGGGCCTGGGCGAGGACGGAGGGGACGACGCGGACGTTGCGCCCGCAGTCGCAGACGGCTTTGACGCGGACGCCGCCGCCGGAGGAGCCGTGCCGGGCGGCCGGGCCGCGGAAGGAGCGCTTGGTGTCGGCGGCCGTGGCCACCGTGTGGGCCTTGAGGGCCCGCTGGAGCCGCTCGATCGTGGGGCGGTAGCGCCGCCGGGCCTCGGGGTTGAGCGTGACCAGGGAGAAGCCGCTGCTCGCGTGCGGCTCCTCGGGGTGGTCCAGGCCCATCTCCTCGGCGATCGCCAGGAATCTGCGGTTGTGGTAGCGGCCGGCGCGTGAGGTGTCGCGGACTCCTCGGGCGGCGGCGATGCCGTGGACTGCCTCGTGAAGCAGTCGTTCGAAGGAGAGTTCGGCGCCGCAGGCGGACGAGGACTCTCCGATCAGGGACTCGGGCGCGGCAAGGTCGGGCAGCTCGGGGTGGTGCCGCTGAATGTCGGCCCACGCCTGTGCCAGCTCTGCGGCGAGAACAGGTGGTGTCGTGCTCACGTCGCGTACAACGAGCCGGGGCGCCCCCGGGTTCCATTCCGGGGCATCCCAAATAATTTGCACGTACCCGTCAGTTGCCGCTGTTGCGTCCGGAGGAGGGCCAGTGCGCCGATCTGCGGAGAAGCCGCGCAGCGGGCGCCAAGCTGGTGCGTAGCGGCGCATACGCCCCGGCGCGTAGGAATGCCGTACGCGCCCCGGGGCTCTGGCAGGACAGTACCGGGTGTCCGTGCGAGGCGGCGCACCGCCCCGCGCGGAAGTCGTCACCCGAAGGGAAGTGATGCGGCGCGAGCACTGGACGCGGGCACGGATGCGCAGTTCCCTGGCATACGGGGGGATGCGGGAGTACTTGGACACGGGGGCTGTCGACGAGGCACTGATTGGGGCGCATTCCATGACACCTACGCTCGTCCCGCACCACCCCGCGCGTGACTGGGCCGAGATCCAGGAGCGCATGCTGGTCCCGCTCTACGAGGCGGTGTACGACCGTCTCGGCCTGGGGCCTGGTACCCAGGTCCTGGGGCTCGGCTGCGGGTCGGGCCTCGCGCTGCTGATGGCGGCCGCGCGGGGCGCCCAGGTCACCGGCGTGGACGGGGACCACGCGCGCGTGGAGCTGGCCCGGGAGCGGCTTGCCCAGGCGGGGGGCCACGCGGTCGTCGAGGGAGACCCGGCGGCGGCCTGCGGTCTGTCCCGACCGCCGTTCGATGTGATCACCGCCTTCCACCCCTCCGACGGGCTCGGTGCCGCCGTGGCGGCCGTCACCCCTTCGGCCCAGCCGGGGGCGGCGGTCGTGCTGGCGGGCTGGGGCCCGCCCGAGCGGTGCGCGACGGCGTCGGTGCTGCGGGTCGCGGCCCGGCTGGCCGGCGCCCGCCCCGGGCCGCGCGAGGGGCTGGAGGAGGCGGTGGCCCGCTCGGGCCTTCGGCCGGACGGCTCGGGCGGGGTGTCCTGCCCCTTCGGCTACGCGGACACGGACAGCGCGGTCCGGGGACTGCTCTCCACGGGTGACTTCGACGCGGCGATCCGCGCGACGGAGCAGGCGCAGGTGGAGAAGGAGATCCTGGAGGCCCTGGACCCGTACGTCCGCGTCGACGGGACGGTGTGGATGCCGAACGTCTTCCGCTACCTGATCGCCCGCGTGCCGTGAGGGACGGCCGGGCGGCCTGAGCGGGGCGGAACACCGACGCACGGGGCCGGCTGAACGAGAGCCTTGGGTGTCGCGTGGCCGACCCCCGTGCCGCGTACCGTGTCCCGCCTGCCCCGGGGCGGGGCGGAACACCGACGCACGGGGCCGGCTGAACGAGAGCCTTGGGTGTCGCGT
>NZ_JBFASK010000033.1:70787-78101 GCF_040677675.1 Streptomyces sp. NPDC053755
GTGGCGGCGGTTCGCGGGGAGACCGTACGGCCCCCGGTGGCGCGCGTGAACAGTGTGTTTCTCCGCCGTCGCACAGCACCGTGGTCCCCGATACTGACCGCGCCACGGCCGCGGACGAAGGGGGAGCACGGTGGACTGGACCGTGGGGGCGGGGCTGGCGGCCGGTCTGCTGATCGCCCTGGTGACCGCGCCCGTCGGGGTCTCCGGGGCCGTGTTCCTCCTGCCGGTCCAGCTCAGTGTCCTCGGCGTACCGAACCCCGCCGTCACACCGACGAACCTGCTGTACAACGTGGTGGCGGGGCCGGGTGCCCTGTGGCGGTACCGCCGCGACGGAGCGCTGCGGGGCGGCCTCGCCCGGCGCCTTGTCGTCGGGACGCTCCCCGGGGTCGTCGCGGGCGCCGCGATCCGCGTCTACGCGCTCCCGGGGCCGGGCGTCTTCCGGCTGCTCATCGCCTGCCTGCTCCTGCCGCTCGGGCTGTGGCTCTGCGCCCGCACCCTCCTCCCCCGGTCCGCCGGCCGTCCGGCCTCCGGGGCGGAGCCGTCCCCGGCCTCGTTGACCCTTCTCGCCCTGGCGGTCGGCGTGGTCGGCGGGATCTACGGCATCGGCGGCGGGTCGCTCCTCGGCCCGGTCCTCGCCGCCCGCGGCCTGCCCATGGCCCGGGTCGCCCCGGCCGCGCTCGCCACGACGTTCGCCACCTCGGTCGTCGGCGCCGCCACCTTCGCCCTGCTGTCCCTCGTCAGCTCCGGTGACATCGCCCCCGACTGGTGGCTCGGCCTGGCCTGCGGGGCCGGCGGCCTGATCGGCGGCTACCTCGGCGCCCGCCTCCAGCCCCGCGTTCCCGAGACCGCCCTGCGCCTCCTCCTCGGCACGCTCGCCGCCGCCGTCGGAGCGGCTTACGCCCTGCAGGCGCTCGCCTGACGGCGCGTGCCGCCCGGCCGGGCCGGCTCGGACAGCGGTGGCCCGAGCGCGGGAAGGGCCCGGGACGGTCGCCTACCGCGCCGTCCCGGGCCCTTCCCCGCACGCACGTCGGCGTGCGGGCGTTCCGCTGTGTCAGCCCACGAATGCTCAGCCCATGAACTTCTTGAACTCGTCGGGGAGCTCGAAGTCCTGCGGGCCCTGCCCGGCGCCCGGCAGTCCGAAGGCGCCGCCCGCCTGGGCCTGCTCGCGGCGGGCCGCGGCGGCCTGCTCCTCGGCCTTGCGCTTCATCGGGTTGCCGCTCTTGCGCTTGCCCTTGGCCTGCTTGATCTGCTTCTTCTGCCGGCCGGGGCCGCCGCCCATGCCGGGGATCCCCGGCATGCCGGGCATGCCGCCGCCCTGCGCCATGCGGGACATCATCTTGCGGGCCTCGAAGAACCGCTCGACCAGTCCCTTGACCGCGCTGACCTCGACGCCCGAGCCCTTGGCGATACGGGCCCGGCGCGAGCCGTTGATGATCGTCGGGTCCTGGCGCTCGCCCGGGGTCATCGACTTGATGATGGCGGCCGTGCGGTCGACGTCACGCTCGTCGATGTTGTTGATCTGCTCCTTCATCTGCGCCATACCGGGCAGCATGCCGAGCAGCTTGGAGATGGAGCCCATCTTGCGGACCTGCTCCATCTGGGCGAGGAAGTCGTCGAGCGTGAACTCCTCGCCCTTCTTGGACGCCAGCTTGGAGGCCATCTTGGCGGCCTCTTCCTGGCTGAAGGTCTGCTCGGCCTTCTCGATGAGCGACAGCATGTCGCCCATGCCGAGGATGCGGGACGCCATGCGGTCCGGGTGGAACGCGTCGAACTCGTCCAGCTTCTCGCCGTTGGAGGCGAACATGATCTGCTTGCCGGTGACGTGCGCGATGGAGAGCGCGGCGCCACCGCGGGCGTCGCCGTCGAGCTTGGACAGCACGACGCCGTCGAAGCCGACGCCGTCGCGGAACGCCTCGGCGGTGTTGACCGCGTCCTGACCGATCATGGCGTCGACGACGAACAGGACCTCGTCGGGGCTGACGGCGTCACGGATGTCGGCGGCCTGCTGCATCATCTCGGCGTCGATGCCGAGGCGGCCGGCGGTGTCGACGATGACGATGTCGTACTGCTTGCCGCGGGCGTACTCGATCGAGTCCTTCGCGACCTGGACCGGGTCGCCGACGCCGTTGCCCGGCTGCGGGCCGTAGAAGGCCACGCCGGCGCGCTCGGCGACGACGCCGAGCTGGGTGACGGCGTTGGGGCGCTGGAGGTCACAGGCGACGAGCAGCGGGGAGTGGCCCTGGCCCTTCAGCCAGAGACCCAGCTTTCCGGCGAGGGTGGTCTTGCCCGCGCCCTGGAGGCCGGCGAGCATGATCACGGTGGGCGCGGTCTTGGCGAACCGCAGGCGCCGGGTCTCGCCGCCGAGGATGCCGATGAGCTCCTCGTTGACGATCTTGATGACCTGCTGGGCCGGGTTCAGCGCCTGCGAGACCTCGGCGCCGGTCGCCCGCTCCTTGACCTGCTTGATGAACGACCGGACGACGGGAAGGGCGACGTCCGCCTCGAGGAGGGCGATACGGATCTCGCGCGCGGTGGCGTCGATGTCCGCCTCGGACAGGCGCCCCTTGCCGCGGAGGTTCTTGAATGTCGCTGCAAGGCGGTCGGAGAGGGTATCGAACACGGCGGTCGCGGATCCTCGGGTCTCGGGGACGGGTGGACGGATTGCCCTCCAGGGTATCGGGTACGGCGCGCGGCCCGGGCGGCGATTCCCCGGAGCCCGCCCGGACCGCTCACCGCAGCGCGTTCTCCAGGGTCCGGGCGAGCTCCACGGCCTCCTCGTCGGGGAGGAGGGAGCCGTCCGGCCGGGTCACGTACAGGGTGTCCACCGCGTTGGCCCCCAGGGTCGAGACGTGCGCGCTCCTGACCCGTACCGCCGCGCCCTCCAGAGCGCGGCCGATGCGGTGGAGGAGGCCGGGGGCGTCCTGGGCGCGGACCTCGATGACGGTGGCGAGACGGGAGTCGGCGGCGGCGACGGTGACGCGGGGCGGCGGGGCGGTCACCCCGCGCCGCCGGGGGTAGGCGGCCTCGCGTTCGGCCAGCCGGGCGGGGATGTCGAGGGACCCGTCGAGCGCCCTGACCAGGTCGGCGCGCAGCCGGGCGGCCTGGGGCAGGGAGCCGTACTCGGCGGCCACCCGCCAGTTCAGGACGAGGACCGCGCCGGCGCCGGTGCCCAGTTCCGTCGGGAGTTCGACGGCGCGCAGATCGGCGGCGCGAACGGTGAGGCGGTGCAGGGCGAGGACTCCGGCCACGGCGGGCAGGACGCCGGACCGTTCCGGCAGGGCGATGAGGAGTTCGACGCCCACCGGCTCGGGCTCGGCGGAGTCCGGGGCCGGGGCCGAGGCGGGCCCGGAGCCGGAACCCGGCCCCGCGGCCGAGTCCGGCCCCGGGCCGGGGTGCGCGGATGTCGCGGGCTCGTCCGCGGTGGGCGCCTCGGGCTGGGTGCGCAGGGTGAGCACCGGCTCCCCCGTGCGCAGTGCCTCGATGGCGAGCCGTTCCTGTTCGGCGCTGGGCGCGGCCGCCTCGGGGTCGGCCGTCGGCTCTCCGGCGAGGACGGCGGCGACCCTTTTCACCAGGTCGGCGACGAGCGAGCCGCGCCAGGTGGACCAGGCGGCGGGGCCGGTGGCCAGCGCGTCGGCCTCGGTGAGGGCGTGCAGCAGTTCCAGGGTGCCGAGCGTGCCGACGGCCGCAGCCACCGAGGTGACGGTGGCGGGGTCGTCGAGATCGCGCCGGGTCGCGGTCTCGATGAGCAGGAGGTGGTGGCGTACGGCCGTGGCGATGACGCCCACGTCGGCGCGGTCGAAGCCGATGCGGGTGGCGACGTCGCGGGCGATGGTCTCGCCGGCGACCGAGTGGTCCCCGGGCCAGCCCTTGCCGATGTCGTGGAGCAGTGCGGCGACGAGGAGGAGGTCGGGGCGGCCGACGCGGCGGGTCAGCGAGGACGCCCGGACGGCGGTCTCGACGAGGTGGCGGTCGACGGTCCAGGTGTGGACGGCGTTGCGCTGGGGGCGGCAGCGCACGCGTTCCCAGTCGGGCAGGAGTCGGGTGACGAGCCCTTCGGCCTCCAGCGCCTCCCAGACGGGGACGGTCGGCTCGCCGGCGCCGAGCAGGGTGACCAGTTCCTCGCGGGCCTCGGCGGGCCAGGGCACGGGCAGCGGCTTGGCGGTGGCGGCGAGGCGGCGTACGGCGTGCGGGGAGAGCGGGAGCCCGGACTGGGCGGCGGCGGCCGCGGCGCGCAGGGGCAGGACCGGGTCGCGTTCGGGTCTGGCGCCGCGGGCGAGGACGGCCTCGCCGTCCATCTCGACGACGCCCTCGGCCAGCGGGGTGCGTTCGACGGGTGGCTTGCCGCCGCCGGGGCGCCCGCCGAGGAGGGTGCGCAGCCGGGGGCGGGCGGAGCGGGCCTTCAGGACCCGGTTGACCTCGCGCCAGGTGACGTCGGTGGCGTACGAGATGATCCCGGCGGCTTCGTAGACCTCGCGGAGCAGGGTGTCGGCGTCCAGGAGGCCCAGTTCGCCGGCGACGGCGTCCTGTTCCTGGAGGGCGAGCCGGTCGGTGGCGCGGCCGGTCGTCAGATGCAGCGCGTCACGGGTGTCGAGGAGCCGGCGGCGGGCGCCGTCGAGGCCCTCGCGGGGCGCGTCGGCCAGCCAGGAGGCGGCGACGGCGCGCAGGACCTGGGCGTCGCGGAGCCCGCCTCTGGCCTCCTTCAGGTCGGGTTCGAGGAGGAACCGCAGCTCCCCCATGCGTTCGGCCCGCTCGCGGCACAGCTCGTCGAGCTCGGGGAGGCGCTTGGGCGCCTGGTTGCGCCAGTCGGCGAGGACGGTGGTGCGCAGGGCGGCGGTGAGGGCCTGGTCGCCGGCGACAGGCCGGGCGTCGAGGAGACCGAGCTGGACCTTGAGGTCGTCCCCGGCGGTCTTGCGGGCCTCGGCGGGGGTGCGGACGGAGTGGTCGAGGGCGAGGCCGAGGTCCCAGACCGGGTACCAGATGCGGTCGGCGAGGGCGGCGACGGTGGCGGCGTCGGCGGAGCCGTCGTGCAGCAGGAGGAGGTCGAGGTCGCTGCGGGGGGAGAGCTCGCCGCGGCCGTAGCCGCCGACGGCGACCAGGGCCACCCCGCGTGGCGGCCGGGCGGCGGCGAACAGGCCGGCCAGCCAGTCGTCGGTGATCCGGGCGAGGGCGGAACGGCGCGGCGGCCCGGACCGCCCCTTCTCCTCGAGAAGGCGCAGTCGGGCCGCCGCGTAGCCGCTGGGTCCCGGTTCTTCCGCTCGTGTGCTCACATCGACGGTCGTCACCCAGCAGCTCCCTATCCGTTGCCTACAGTGCGTCCGGACCGCGTTCGCCGGTGCGGACGCGTACGGCGGTGTCGACGGGCACGCTCCACACCTTGCCGTCTCCGATCTTGCCGGTTCGGGCGGCCTTGACCACGACGTCGATGAGCTGTTCGGCGTCCTCGTCCTCGACCAGGACCTCGATCCGGATCTTGGGGACGAGGTCGACGGTGTACTCGGCGCCGCGGTAGACCTCGGTGTGGCCGCGCTGGCGGCCGTAGCCGCTGGCCTCGGTGACCGTCAGGCCCTGGACCCCGAAGGCCTGGAGGGCTTCCTTGATCTCGTCGAGCCGGTGCGGCTTGACGACTGCGGTGATGAGCTTCATGCGTCCACCTTCTTGGGCTGCGTGGCGGCGGGGGCGGGGGCGGCGGCGGAGCGCGAGGAGGCGCCGCCACCGGCTCCGCTGAAGTCGTACGCGGTCTCGGCGTGCTCGACCTGGTCGATGCCGGAGACCTCGACGTCCTCGCTGACCCGCATGCCCATCGTCTTGTCGATGATCAGCGCGAGGATCGCGGAGGCGATCAGAGAGTAGGCGAGGACGGCGACGACGCCGATGGCCTGCTTGCCGAGCTGCTCGAGGCCGCCGCCGTAGAAGAGGCCCTTGGCGTCGGACTGGACGCCGCCGGTGGCGAAGAAGCCGACGAGCAGGGAGCCGATGACGCCGCCGACGAGGTGGACACCGATGACGTCGAGGGAGTCGTCGTAGCCGAACTTGTACTTCAGGCCGACGGCCATGGCGCAGACGAGGCCGGCGATGACGCCGACGGCGATCGCGCCGAGGGGGCTGACGGCTCCGCCGGCCGGGGTGATGGCGACCAGTCCGGCGACCGCGCCGGAGGCGGCGCCGAGGGTGGTGAAGGAGCCGTGGCGGATCTTCTCGTAGCCGAGCCAGGCGAGCATGGCGGCGGCGGTGGCGACCTGGGTGTTGACGAACATCACGGCGCCGACGCCGTCGTCGTTGCCGAGCCAGGAGCCGGCGTTGAAGCCGAACCAGCCGAACCACAGCAGACCGGCGCCGAGCATGACCAGCGGCAGGCTGTGCGGGCGCATCGGGTCCTTCTTGAAGCCGACGCGCTTGCCGATGACCAGGATGACGCCGAGGGCGGCGGCTCCGGCGTTGATGTGGACGGCCGTGCCGCCCGCGAAGTCGATGACGCCCATCTCGAAGAGCCAGCCGCCGGAGCCCCAGACCCAGTGGGCGACGGGGAAGTAGACGACGGTGACCCAGAGGGCGATGAAGAGGGCCCAGGCGGTGAACTTCACGCGGTCGGCGAGGGCGCCGCTGATCAGGGCGGGCGTGAGGATGGCGAACATCAGCTGGAAGACGGCGAAGACGTACACCGGGATGGTGTAGCCGTCCCACAGCTCGGTGACGCCGATGCCGCTGAGGCCGACGTAGTCGGCGGACCAGCCGATGAGTGAGCCGGAGTCGGTGCCGAAGGCGAGGCTGAAGCCGTAGAGCACCCAGAGGATCGTGACGATCCCGAGGCTGATGAAGCTCATCATCAGCATGTTGAGGGTGGACTTGACGCGGACCATGCCTCCGTAGAAGAAGGCGAGTGCCGGGGTCATCAGCATGACCAGGGCGGAGCAGATGAGCATGAACCCGGTGTTGGCGGCGGACAGCTCGGGGGCGTCTGCTGCCAGGGTCGTGATGGCTGGTGCCATCGGCGTCTCCTCGTCGTCGGTTCGGCCTGTGCGGGGGCGGGGCCGGAGAGCGGCTTGGCCGTGAGGGGTGGCCGGTTATGCGCCAGAGGTTGGCGCAGCGCCGTTTCCGTCGATGCCGCACGATGTTTCGGCGCAGTGACGAAGGGGTGGGGCGTGTTACGCGACTGTGAACGGTCGGGTCACGAACGTGTAACGCGCAGGGCCTGGCGGGCGACGTGAACCGGCCGCGACAGCATCCGTGTGACCTTGCGGCGGGGGAGCCGAGTCGGGCGTTACGGGATGGCTGTCGCGGCCGGGGCGGTGGGACCGCGCGGCCCCTGGGGGCCGC
>NZ_JBFASK010000034.1:0-38091 GCF_040677675.1 Streptomyces sp. NPDC053755
GGCGCCTACCTCGGCGTCTCGGCCTCGCCGGACGTCGACATGCAGGACATCTCCTCCCCCGGCTGGAAGCCGGGGAGCCCTAGGCCTTCTTGGGCCTGTCGGACTTGTCGAGCACCATCACGAGGCCGGCGATCACCAGGAACAGCACGATCGGCGCGGCCACGAACAGGCCGAGGGTCTCCACGACACTCAGCTTGGGGGCCGGGTCGTCACCGTCGTCGCGGGTGAGCGCGAGCGCGGGGGACGACATGAGCAGCATCATCAGCGTCGTACCGGCCGCTACAGCACCGGCGCGCAGGGCGTTCTTCTTGTCCACGGTGCAAACGTAGCGAACCCCTAAACGGGGCGCGCGTCCGGGGGTGCCGTACGAGCGCCGAACACGCCGAGCAGACGGTGCAGCCGGGGGGAGGCGGCCAGATCCTCCAGGGTCATCGGCTGCCCGTCCGGGCCCGCCACCGGCAGCCGCCAGTTGGGGTACTGGTCCCAGGTCCCCGGCAGGTTCTGCGGGCGCCGGTCCCCCACCGTGTCCGGAAGCCACACCCCCACCATCCGGGCCGGGGTGCGCAGCAGGAACCGGTGCACCGCCCTGACCTCGGCCTCCTCGTCGCCCGGACCCTCCGGGAGCAGTCCGAGCCGCTGGAGCAGGGCGAGCCACTCGCGGGTGTCGGCCGCGTCCTGGTTCCGCTCGCGCACCAGGTCGCCGGTGAGCAGCCCGAGGCGGTGCCGCAGGGCCACGTGGTCGCCGCTGAGGCGGGCCGCCGTGGAGGGCAGGTCGTGCGTGGTGGCGGTGGCGACGCAGTCGGCGCGCCACCGCTCGGGCGCCAGCGGGCGGCCCGTGCCGGCCCAGTCCCGCTCGAACCAGAGCACGGAGGTGCCGAACACCCCCCTCCGGGACAGCCGCTCGCGCACGCCCGGCTCGACGGTGCCGAGGTCCTCGCCGATGACGAGGGCGCCGGCCCGGTGGGCCTCCAGGGCGAGGACGGCGAGCATGGCCTCGGCGTCGTACCGGACGTACGTCCCCTCCGTGGGCTGCCCGCCCTCGGGGACCCACCAGAGCCGGAACAGGCCCATCACGTGGTCGATGCGCAGGGCGCCCGCGTGGCGCAGCAGCTCCGCCAGGAGCCCGCGGTAGGGGGCGTATCCGGAGGCGGCCAGCGCGTCGGGGCGCCAGGGCGGCAGTCCCCAGTCCTGGCCGAGGGCGTTGAAGGCGTCGGGCGGGGCGCCGACCGACATGCCGGCGGCGAAGGCGTCCTGCTGGGCCCAGGCGTCGGAGCCCTCCGGATGGACGCCGACCGCGAGGTCGTGGACGATGCCGACGGCCATCCCGGCCTCCCGCGCGGCCGCGCCCGCGTCGGCGAGCTGCCGGTCCGTCAGCCAGGCGAGCCAGCAGTGGAAGTCGATCCGGTCGAGCAGCCCGGCGCCGGGCCCGGTGTCCGCGCGGACGGCCGCCTCGGCGGAGCGGGGGTCGCGCAGCTCCTCCGGCCAGGTGCGCCAGTGGTGGCCGTGGCGCTCGGCGATCGCGCTGTAGGTGGCGTGGTCCTCCAGGGCCCGGCCCCGCTCCGCCAGGAAGTCGCGGTAGTCGGCGCGCCTGCCGGGGCCCGGCTCCACGGTCCGCACCAGCTCCAGGGCGCGCCGCTTGACGTCCCACACCGCGTCCCGGTCGATCAGCGCGCCCTTGCGCAGCACCTTCTCCCGCTGTTCGGCGGCGTCGGTGAGGACGGAGTCCAGTTCGGCGCGGTACTCGGGGGCCACGTGGGCGTATTCGGGGATGTCCTCGATCCGCAGATGGACGGGGTCGGGGAAGCGGCGCGACGAGGGGCGGTACGGGGAGGGGTCGGTCGGCGCGCCGGGGACGGCCGCGTGCAGCGGGTTGACCTGGACGAACCCGGCGCCGTGCGTCCTGCCCGCCCAGGTGACGAGCTCCCGCAGGTCGCCGAGGTCCCCCATGCCCCAGGAGCGGGTGGACAGGACGGAGTAGAGCTGGACGAGCAGGCCGAAGGACCGTCGCTCGGGCCGGGGCACGCGCGCCGGCGCCACGACCAGCGTGCTCCGGCCGCCGCGGCCGTCGGGGGCGAGGGCGTCGACCGTGTGGACGCCGAGCGGCAGGCGGTCCCAGTCCGGGTCCTCCGACTCCTCGCCCGACTCGGTGGTGACGCGGAGCCGGGTCCCTTCCGGCAGGCCGGCGACCGGATCCTGCGCGCTCACCCCGCCGTCCGCGCCGGGGTCGGCCCCGGCCTCCTCCCGCCACCACACCACGGTGGCCGGAAGCAGGCGCTCCCGGTCGGCTCGCAGCGCCGCTTCGAGCGAGCGCGCGACCGCCTCCGGGGTGGCGGCGTCGACGTCCAGGGCGCGGAGCACCGCCACGACCGTGGCGTCGGGCACGCGCACGGTGACGCCCTCGGAGGGCGCGTACTCGGTGGCGACGCCATGGAGGGCGGCGAGGCGGGCCAGGGTCACTTCACACTCCGAGGGCTCCGGGGCCGGGTCGGTGCGGCCCGAGGGGGAGTCAGACTCCCGGGGACTCCGTGCCGCCCGCGGTGCCGTGGGCGGTGGGTTCGCTGGTCAGGGGGGCCGCGTCGGTCAGGGGCGGCTCGCTGGTGAGGGGTGCGGCGTCGGCGAGGGGAGGTTCGCTGGTCAGCGGGCCGGACATCTCGTCGGTCAGCGGACCCGGGATCAGGACCGGTATCCGTTTGGAGCGGGGGGTCGTCACGTCGGGGTGGGGGGTGGTCACGGACATGGGGGGCTCCCGTTGGTGTCTCGTCAGGTGGGACAACGACAGAGCCCTACCCAGCCCACCCCGTTTTACCGGCCGAACTTGGCGAAGGGGTGCCACCCCGCCGGGCAAAGGCGACACATCGACCACGTGCATTGACACCTCAGCCGGACGGGTGGTGGGGTCGTAACCCACTCGTGACCAAAGGAGTCCCTCGTGCACCTCGGGCGCAGGAAGCGGACCGCGTCGGCCGTGGCCGCCGCGGTGATCGGCGGCCTCCTCGGCGGCGGCTTGCCGGGCCTGGCCCAGGCGATGCCCGTGCCGCCCGTCACCGTCCCGGACGCCCAGCGCGCGGCCCCGTCGGTGTGGCCGCGCCCCCAGTCCCTCAAGGACACGGGCGCGGCGGTCCCGCTCGGCGCGGAGGTGACGCTTCTCACGGACGCCGAGGCGGACCCGTACGCCCTCGCGGCCCTGCGCGAGGTGCTGCGGACGGCGGGGGTGCGCACCGTCCACACCTCTCTTCCGGGCGGCGGGACGGTGGTCCGGGCGGGCTCCACCGCCTCCGACGAGGCCCTGCGCGCCCTGCGCGTGCCCGAGCGGGCGGATCTGCCGGCCGGCGGCTACCGGCTCGCGACCGGCCGGGTGGGGGGCCGCGACACGGTCGCCCTGGACGGCGTGGGCACGGACGGCCTCTTCCACGCCGTGCAGACGCTGCGTCAGCTCGTCGGCTCCCGGTCCGAGGTCCCCGGCGTGGTCGTGCGCGACTGGCCCGGCACCGCCGTGCGCGGCCTCACCGAAGGGTTCTACGGCCGCCCCTGGAGCCCGCAACAGCGTCTCGCACACCTCGACTTCATGGGCCGCACCAAGCAGAATCGCTACCTCTACGCGCCCGGTGACGACCCCTACCGCCAGACGCAGTGGCGGGACCCCTATCCGGCCGACCAGCGCGCCGCGTTCCGCGCGCTCGCCGAGCGGGCGCGCGCCAACCACGTCACCCTCGCCTGGGCCGTGGCACCGGCCCAGTCCATGTGCCTGGCGTCGGACGACGACGTCAGGGCGCTGCTGCGCAAGATCGACGCGATGTGGGCGCTGGGGGTGCGCTCCTTCCAGCTGCAGTTCCAGGACGTCAGCTACAGCGAGTGGCACTGCGAGAAGGACGCGGACACCTTCGGGCGCGGGCCGGAGGCGGCCGCCGCCGCCCACGCGCGCCTGGCGAGCGCGGTGGACCGGCACCTGGCGGGGCGGTACCCGGAGGCCGAGCCGCTGACCCTGATGCCGACGGAGTACTACCAGGAGGGCGCGACGGCGTACCGCACGGCGCTCGCGTCGGCGCTGGGCGACCGGGTGCGGGTGGCGTGGACGGGCGTCGGCGTGGTCCCCCGCACCATCACCGGGCGCGAACTGGCCGGGGCCCGGGACGTCTTCCGGCACCCGCTGGTGACGATGGACAACTACCCGGTCAACGACTACGCCCAGGACCGGCTCTTCCTCGGCCCCTACCAGGGGCGCGAGCCCGCCGTGGCCGCCGGTTCCGCCGCGGTCCTCGCCAACGCCATGGAACAGGCGGCCGTCTCCCGCATCCCGCTCTTCACCGCCGCGGACTACGCCTGGAACCCCAAGGGTTACCGACCGCAGGAGTCCTGGAGGGCCGCCGTCGACGAGCTGGCCGGGCCGGACCCGGCGGCCCGTGCCGCGCTGGGGGCGCTGGCGGGCAACGACGCCTCCTCGATCCTCGACCCGGGGGGCGAGTCGGCGTACCTCAAGCCGCTGATGGCAGCGTTCTGGAACAGCCGGACGGCCGCCGACCCGGGGGCGCGTGAGCGGGCGGCGCGCGAGCTGAGGGCGGCGTTCACCGTGATGAGGGAGGCGCCCGCCCGCCTGGCGGCGACGGCCGGCGGCACGCTGGGCGCCGAGGCACGGCCGTGGCTGGAGCAGCTGTCCCGGTACGGCCTGGCGGGCGAGACGGCGGTCGACATGCTGCTCGCCCAGGCGCGTGGCGACGGCGCGACGGCCTGGCGCTCCCAGCTGCGTCTGGAGCCGCTGACCGAGACCCTGCGGGCGAGCGGGGTGACGGTCGGCGACGGCGTCCTCGGTCCCTTCCTCACGCGCGCGGTGGCGGAGTCGGCGGCCTGGACCGGAGCCGACCGGGAGCGGCGTGCGGGGCGCCGGGCGGACCGCGCGCCGGACTCGTACACCCTCCGCCTTGACCGTGCGCGGCCCGTCGAGACGGTGACCGTGATGACAGGGCCGGGTGCGGCCGCGGGGCGGGACGCGCGCGTGGAGGCCTACGTCCCCGGCGAGGGCTGGCGGACGCTCGGTCCGCTGTCGGCGTCGGGCTGGACGCAGGCGGATCTGAAGGGGCTGCGCGCGGACGCGGTGCGGATCGTCTGGAGCGGTCCGGCCCCGGAGATCCGGTCCCTGGTCCCGTGGTTCGCCGACGAACCGCGCGCCGAGCTGGAGCTGGCCCGGGGCGAGGCGGACGCCGAGATCGGCGGTCCCGCGCAGCGGGTGGACGTGCGGCTGTCGGGCCGGCGGGCGGACGAGGTGCGCGGGGCCCTGACGGCGAAGGCGCCGAAGGGGATCTCGGTCCGGCTGCCGAAGGAGGTGCGGGTACCGCGGGGCACGAGCGCCGCGGTGCCGCTGCTGGTCTCGGTCGCGGCGGACGTGCCGGCCGGGTCGTACCGGGTGCCGGTCTCCTTCGCCGGTGAGGAGCGGGTCCTGACGGTCCGCGCCTTCCCCCGCACCGGCGGCCCCGACCTGGCGCGGGCGGCGACGGCTTCCTCCTCGGGCGACGAGACGCCGGACTTCCCCGCGGCCTCGGCCCTGGACGGCGACCCGGCCACCCGCTGGTCCTCCGGGCCCGAGGACGGCGCCTGGTGGCAGCTGGAGCTGCCGCGTCCCGCCCGGATAGGGCAGGTGGTCCTCCACTGGCAGGACGCGTACGCCTCCCGCTATCGCATCCAGGTCTCCGCCGACGGCCGCACCTGGCGCACGGCGGCCACGGTGGCCGACGGGCGCGGCGGGCGCGAGTCGGTCCGCATGGACGCGGCGGACACCCGTTTCCTGCGGGTCCAGGGCGACGCCCGTGCGACGGAGTACGGCTACTCCCTCTGGACGGTGGAGACCTACGCGGTGACCCCGCCGAAGGCCCCCGAGCGGCCGGAGCGGGCCGGGCAGCCGGAAGGACCGGGGCGGCAGGAGGAGCCGCCACGGTCCGGGGAGTGAGCGCGGCCGACGACGAAGGCCCGGCTCAAGCCGTCTTCACGGCCCCCGGTGCGGGGGCGTGGGAGACGGCGTCGATCCGGGCCATCACATCGTCCGCGCCGTAGGGCTGGAGGTAGGGCAGCCAGCGCGGGTCCCGATGTCCGGTCCCGATGATCCGCCACGCCAGGCCGGTGGGCGGCGCGGGCTGGTGGCGCAGGCGCCACCCCAGCTCCCGCAGGTGCCGGTCGGCCTTCGTGTGGTTGCAGCGGCGGCAGGCCGCCACGACGTTCTCCCAGGCGTGCGTACCCCCGCGGCTGCGCGGAACGACGTGGTCGACGCTGGTTGCGACGCCACCGCAGTACATGCAGCGTCCGCCGTCGCGGGCGAAGAGCGCTCTGCGGGTCAGAGGAACGGGCCCCCGGTAGGGGACCCGCACGAACCGCTTCAGCCGGACCACGCTGGGGGCCGGGACGACGCGGGTCTCGCTGTGCAGGAAGGCGCCGGACTCCTCGAGGCAGAGTGCCTTGTTCTCGAGGACGAGGACGAGCGCGCGGCGGAGCGGTACGACGCCGAGGGGCTCGTACGACGCGTTGAGGACCAGGACATGCGGCACGGATGCCTCCTATAACGCCGGCGGCGCGTGGCTCGCGCCGGGACGATCTGCTCTCAGTCTCTCCTCATGCCTGGTCGGAACGCCACCATGTACCCGTAACGGCCTTGAGGTGTTCTCGACCACATCGGCATCCTCTTCCGGTACTTCCCGGGTGAGGTCCGTCTCTCCCTCGAACAGGACAACAGGAGCACGGCGAATGCCCCGTTAGTGTGGATGTTCTGCGTACGCGATGCCTGGAGGTTTCTGCCGTGTCCTGGTCAGCCCTGGCGGCCGCCGCCTCTCCGCAGCCTGTTCCGGTGACGCTGGACGAGGCGGCCGAGAAGGCGACGAACGCCGCAGGCTGGGTGGAGGAGAACTGGTCCACCTGGCTGAACACCGGCCTGCGCATCCTCCTCATCCTGGTCGTCGCCCTGTTGCTGCGCATGGCGATCCGCCGCGCCCTGACGAAGCTGATCGAGCGGATGAACCGCTCCGCCCAGGCGGTGGAGGGCACCGCGCTCGGCGGTCTGCTCGTCAACGCCGAACGGCGCCGGCAGCGCTCCGAGGCCATCGGCTCGGTGCTGCGCTCGGTCGCGTCCTTCGTGATCCTCGGCACGGCCGGTCTGATGATCCTCGGCGCCTTCCAGATCGATCTGGCGCCGCTGCTCGCCTCGGCGGGTGTCGCGGGCGTGGCGATCGGCTTCGGCGCCAGGAACCTGGTGACGGACTTCCTCTCCGGTGTCTTCATGATCCTGGAGGACCAGTACGGCGTCGGTGACTCGATCGACGCGGGCGTGGCCTCCGGCGAGGTGATCGAGGTCGGCCTGCGCGTGACGAAGCTGCGCGGTGACAACGGCGAGATCTGGTACGTGCGCAACGGCGAGATCAAGCGGATCGGCAACCTCAGCCAGGGCTGGGCCACGGCGGCGGTCGACGTCACGGTCCGCCCGACCGAGGACCTGGACCGGGTCCGCGCGGTGATCACCGAGGCCACCGAGGCGATGGCCAAGGAGGAGCCGTGGAACGAGCGCCTGTGGGGTCCGGTCGAGGTGCTGGGCCTCAACGAGGTGCTGCTCGAGTCCATGTCGGTCCGGGTCGCGGCGAAGACGATGCCGGGCAAGGCGCTGGGCGTCGAGCGGGAGCTGCGCTGGCGGATCAAGCGGGCCCTGGACGCGGCCGGCATCCGCATCGTCGGCGGCGTCCCGGCGCAGGCCGAGGAGGCGGCCGCCGACCCGACGGCGTCCATGGCCGCCCCGTCGGCGTTCGCGTCGGCGACGTCCCCGCAGTCGGCCGCTGCGACCCCGCTGCCGCCCGCCGCGCCCAATCTCTCGAAGTGATCCGGGGGCGTCTTCCGCCCCCCTCCCGGCCCCTTTCACGACGCCCCCGCAGGTAACGCTTTGGTTGCCTTCGGGGGCGTCGTGCGTCGCCGGGTATTGACGGCCCGGTGACGGGCGTCCTACCGTCCTCCCATCAAATAGGAAACTTTCCTAACAGTACAGTTGGGAGAGCGGGCCCCGGGGCAGCACAATGGCCCCGACCAGAGCCGAAGGGCAGGTGCATCCGTCATGGCCGGTACGACCCCGGGTACCCCCGGCACCCCGCGCGTCCTGCGTGCCATGAACGACCGCGCCGCCCTGGACCTGCTCCTGGAACACGGGACCCTGTCCCGGACGCGGATCGGCACGCTGACCGGCCTCTCCAAGCCGACCGCCTCCCAGCTGCTCGCCCGGCTCGAGGCCGCCGGGCTCGTCGTCGCCACGGGCACCACCGCCGGCCGGCCGGGCCCCAGCGCCCAGCTGTACGCCGTCAACGCCCGGGCCGCCTTCGCCGCCGGACTCGATGTGACCCCGCACCGGATCCGCGCCGCCGTCGCCGACATCACCGGCGAGGTCGTCGGCGAGTTCGAGCTCGAGACCGGCCGGCCCGCCCAGGGCGTCGTCCGGCAGGTCACCACCGCCCTCGACGGCGCCGTCAAGGACGCCGGCATCACCGAGGCCGAGGTGCACCGGCTCGTCATCGGCACGCCCGGCGCCTTCGACCCCGCCACCGGGCGGCTGCGGTACGCCTCCCACCTGCCCGGCTGGCACTCCCCGACGCTCCTGGCGGAGCTGGCGGCCGTGCTCCCGATGCCGTTCGAGTACGAGAACGACGTCAACCTCGCCGCCGTCGCCGAGCAGCGGCTGGGCGCCGCCCGCGGCCACGAGGACTTCGTCCTGCTGTGGAACGAGGAGGGCCTCGGCGCCGCCCTCGTCCTCGGCGGCCGCCTCCACCGCGGCTTCACCGGCGGCGCCGGCGAGGTCGGTTTCCTGCCCGTGCCCGGCACCCCTCTCGTACGGCAGGTCACCAAGGCCAACTCCGGCGGCTTCCAGGAGCTGGCCGGCGTCCAGGCGGTCCCACGGATCGCCCGGGCCCTCGGCATCGAGACCGCCGAGCAGCCGTACGTGCCCACCGCGTCCCGGCTGCTCGCGCACGCCGCCGCCCACCACGCCGACGACCCGCGCTACGCCGCCCTTCTCGACCAGTACGCCGAGCGCCTGGCCACCGGCCTCGCCTCGCTCGTCGCCGTGCTCGACCCCGAACTCCTCGTCCTCTCCGGCGACGTGAACATCGCCGGCGGGGAGCCCCTGCGCGAGCGCGTCCGGTCCGAGCTGGCCGAACTCGCCGCCTCCCGGCCCCGGCTCGTCCTCGGAACCGTCCAGCAGCGCCCCGTGCTGCGCGGCGCGCTCGAACGCGCCCTCGCCGCCACCCGCGACGAGGTCTTCGACACCGCGCGCTAGCCGGCCCCGCTCCACCCCCTCCACCCACCCCTCGCCACAGGGAGACCTCGCCATGCCCGTGCGCCTCCGCAGAACCGCGCTCACGCTCGCCGTCACCGCCTCCACGGCCGTCCTCGCCACGGCCTGTACGGGCTCCGCCGGCAACACGGCGACCGACGACGCGAACGCCCGGACCACGATCACCTTCTGGCACGGCTGGTCGGCCCCGGCCGAGGTCAAGGCGATCCAGGACAACGTCGACCGCTTCGAGAAGGCCCACCCGAACATCACGGTGAAGGTCGTCGGCAACATCAACGACGACAAGCTCAACCAGGCCCTGCGCGCCGGCGGTTCGAACGGCCCGGACGTCGTCTCCTCCTTCACCACGGCGAACGTCGGCAAGTTCTGCGCCTCGGGCGCGCTCGCCGACCTCGCGCCGTTCATCGCCAAGGACAAGCTGGACCTCGACAAGACGTTCCCGAAGGTCCTCCAGGAGTACACCCAGTTCGAGGGCAGGCGCTGCACCCTGCCGCTGCTCTCCGACGCCTACGGCCTCTACTACAACAAGGACGCCTTCGAGGCGGCCGGCATCACGGCCCCGCCGAAGACCTGGTCGGAGTTCACGACGGTCGCCAAGAAGCTGACCAAGCACAAGGGCGACTCCTACGAACAGCTCGGCTTCATGCCGAACTACCTCGGCTACGAGACCGTCGTCAGCCACTACATGTCGCAGTGGAACCACCGGTACTTCGACGAGAACGGCAAGTCGAACGTCGCCAAGGACCCGGCGTTCGCCGAGATGATGACCTACCAGAAGTCCCTGGTCGACGGGCTCGGCGGGTTCGCGAAGCTGGACAGGTACCGCACCACCTTCGGCGACGAATGGGGAGCCAAGCACCCCTTCCACACCGGTCAGGTCGCCATGCAGCTGGACGGCGAGTGGCGGCTCAACTTCCTCAAGGAGGCCAAGGTCGGCTTCGAGGTGGGGGTCGCGCCGCTGCCGGTCGCCGACGACGAGGTGGCCGAGTACGGCAAGGGCTACCTCTCCGGCACGATCATGGGCATCGCCCCGCAGAGCAGGAAGCAGAACGCGGCCTGGCAGCTGGTCAAGTACATGACCACGAACACCGAGGCCGTGGTGAACTTCGCCAACGGCATCGGCAACGTCCCCTCCACCCTGGAGGCGCTGAAGTCCCCGGCCCTGAAGTTCGACCCGCGGTTCAAGACCTTCCTGGACATCGCCCAGCACCCCCGGTCCACCACCTCGGACGGCGCGGTGAACGGCTCCGCCTACCAGGACACCCTCTCCAGCTTCGCCCAGAAGTACGAGAAGGGCCAGGTCGAGGACTTGAGGAAGGGCCTGGAGGAGACCGCGGCCCAGATCGACCGCGACATCGCGCAGGCGAAGTAGCGGCCGGGACCTCCCATGAGCAGCGACACCCTGCCCACGCGGCGGCCGGCCGCCCCGGCGGCCCCCGCCTCACCGGACGGACGTCCTCCCACGCTGCGGTCGAAGCGCGCACGCGAAGCGCTGCGCACCGCCGCGTTCATGGCGCCCTGGCTGATCGGTTTCGGCGTCTTCTTCGCCTATCCGCTCCTGTCGACCGTCTACTTCTCGTTCATGAGGTACGACGGTCTCAACCCGCCGACCTGGCGGGGCCTGGACAACTGGACGTACGTCTTCGCGGACCTGCCGAAGTTCTGGCCCGCACTGCAGAACACCCTCTGGCTGGCCGTCGTCATGGTCGCCTGCCGGGTGCTCTTCGGCCTCGGCGTCGGCCTGCTGATCACCCGGATCAAGACGGGTGCCGGGGTCTTCCGCACCCTCTTCTACCTGCCCTACCTGGCCCCGCCGGTGGCCGCCACGCTCGCCTTCGTCTTCCTGCTCAACCCCGGCACCGGACCGGTCAACTCGGTCCTGGAGGCGGTCGGCATCCCCGCCCCGTCCTGGTTCAACGACGCCGACTGGGCCAAGCCCGCACTGACCGTCCTCGCCGTGTGGGGCGTCGGCGACCTCATGGTCATCTTCATGGCCGCGCTGCTCGACGTCCCGAAGGAGCAGTACGAGGCCGCCGAGCTGGACGGCGCGTCCGCCTGGCAGCGGTTCCGGTTCGTGACGCTGCCGAACATCTCACCGATCATCCTCTTCGCGGTGGTCACGGGGATCATCGGCGCGATGCAGTACTACACCCAGCCGATCGTGGCCGCCAAGGTCGCCTCGGGGGTGATGGGCGGCTCCGGCAACACCTTCGAGCCGGGCTACCCGGACGACTCCACCCTCACCCTCCCGCAGCTGGTCTACACCCTCGGCTTCGGCCGGTTCGACTACGGCGCGGCCTCCGTGGTGGCGCTGGTGCTCTTCGTCTTCTCCATGGCCTTCACCGCGCTGCTGATGCGCCGGCGCGGCGGCCTGATCGGCTCGGGTGACTGAACCATGACGACCGCATCCCCCGTCCTCGGCCGCCCCGCGGCGAGCCCCGCGGAGAAGCGCGCGCGCCGCAGGTCGCTGCTGCACTGGATCGCCGTGCACTCCCTCGGGATCGCCACCGCCCTCTTCTTCGTGCTGCCGTTCGTGTTCGTCTTCCTCACGTCCCTGATGAGCGACCAGCAGGCCCTCACCCGGGACCTGACCCCGGACACCTGGCACTGGGACAACTACACCAGGGTCCTCGATACCCCGGGCTTCCTCACCTGGTGGAGGAACTCCCTGCTCTACGCGGGTCTGGGCACCGCGCTGGTCGTGGTGTCCTCGGTCCCCGTGGCGTACGCCCTGGCCAAGTTCCGCTTCCGCGGCCGGCACCTGTCACTGCTGCTCGTCATCTCGATGATGATGCTGCCGCCCCAGGTCGTGATCATCCCGATGTACCTGTTCTGGGCCAAGCAGATGGACCTCTCGGGCACGCTGTGGCCGCTGATCATCCCGATGGCCTTCGGCGACGCCTTCGCCATCTTCCTGCTGCGCCAGTTCCTGCTGACGATCCCGAACGAGTACATCGAGGCCGCGCGGATCGACGGCTGCGGCGAACTGCGCACGCTGGTCAAGGTCGTGCTCCCGATGGCGAGGCCCGGCATCGCCGCCGTGGCGCTGTTCCAGTTCTTCTACTGCTGGAACGACTACTTCGGCCCGCAGATCTACGCCTCGGAGAATCCGGGCGCCTGGACGCTGAGCTACGGCCTGGAGTCCTTCAAGGGAGCGCACCACACCGACTGGAACCTGACCATGGCCGCGACCGTGCTGGTCATGGCCCCCGTGATCCTCGTGTTCTTCCTCGCCCAGAAGGCGTTCGTCGAGGGAGTCACACTGACCGGAGTGAAGGGCTAGAGACACATGAAGCTCGCTGTCGTGGGGGGCGGCTCCACCTACACCCCCGAACTGATCGACGGGTTCGCGCGGTTGCGCGACACCCTGCCCATCACCGAACTCGTCCTCGTCGACCCGGCCGCCGACCGCCTGGAGCTGGTCGGCGGGCTCGCCCGGCGGATCTTCGCCAGACAGGAGCACGACGGGAAGATCGCCACCACCTCGGACGTCGACGCCGGCGTCGAGGGCGCCGACGCCGTCCTGCTCCAGCTGCGGGTCGGCGGGCAGGCCGCGCGCCTGCAGGACGAGACATGGCCGCTGGAGTGCGGCTGCGTCGGGCAGGAGACCACCGGTGCCGGCGGCCTCGCCAAGGCCCTGCGGACCGTCCCCGTCGTCCTGGACATCGCCGAGCGGGTCCGCCGCGCCAACCCGGACGCCTGGATCATCGACTTCACCAACCCCGTCGGCATCGTCACGCGGGCGCTGCTCCAGGCCGGCCACAAGGCCGTCGGCCTGTGCAACGTGGCCATCGGCTTCCAGCGGAAGTTCGCCGCGCTGCTCGGCGTCGCGCCGGCCGAGGTCCACCTCGACCACATCGGGCTCAACCACCTGACCTGGGAGACGGCCGTACGGCTCGGCGGACCCGAGGGCGAGAACGTCCTGCCCCGCCTGCTCGCCGAACACGGCGACGCCATCGCCGACGACCTGCGCGTGGACCGCGGCCTCCTGGACCGGCTCGGCGTCGTCCCGTCGTACTACCTGCGGTACTTCTACGCGCACGACGAGGTGGTGCGCGAGCTGGGGACCAAGCCGTCCCGGGCCGCAGAGGTCGCCGCGATGGAGCGGGAACTCCTCGCGATGTACGGCGACCCGGCGCTCGACGAGAAGCCCGCGCTGCTCGCCAAGCGGGGCGGGGCCTTCTACTCGGAGGCCGCGGTGGACCTGGCCGCCGCCCTCCTGGGCGGAGGGGGATCCCCCTACCAGGTGGTGAACACGTACAACAACGGCACGCTCCCCTTCCTCGCGGACGACGCCGTCATCGAGGTGCAGGCGGCGGTCGGCGCTCAGGGCGCCGCGCCGCTGCCGGTCGCCGCGCCCGACCCGCTGTACGCCGGGCTGATCGGACACGTCACGGCCTACGAGGACCTGGCCCTGGAGGCGGCGCTGCGCGGCGGCCGGGACCGGGTGTTCAAGGCGCTCCTCGCCCACCCCCTGGTCGGGCAGTACGCCTACGCCGACGGGCTCACCGACCGGCTGATCGCCCACAACCGGGAGCACCTCGCGTGGGCCTGAACCGCAACGGTCGGGCCCTGCTCGGGATCGACGCCGGGAACAGCAAGACGGACGTGGTCGTCGTGGCGGCGGACGGCACCGTCCTCGGGGCGGCACGCGGAGGGGGGTTCCAGCCGCCGGTGGTCGGGGTCCGGGCGGCGCTGGACGCCCTCGCGGAGACGGTGGGGCGCGCCGCCTCGCAGGCGGGAATTCCGCCGGTGTTCGCGCACGTCTCCGCCTGCCTCGCCAACGCCGACCTCCCGGTGGAGGAGGCGGAGCTGAAGGCCGCGCTGGAGGAACGGGGCTGGAGCCGCTCGGTCCGGGTGCGCAACGACACCTTCGCCATCCTGCGCGCCGGCGTCGACGAGCCCCGGGGCGTCGCGGTGGTGTGCGGCGCCGGGATCAACTGCGTCGGGATGACCCCGGACGGGCGGACCGCGCGCTTCCCCGCGATCGGGAAGATCTCCGGGGACTGGGGCGGCGGCAGCGGCCTCGCCGAGGAGGCGCTCTGGTTCGCGGCCCGCGCGGAGGACGGGCGGGGCGAACCGACCGCGCTGGCCCGGGCGTTGCCCGCGCACTTCGGCCTGGACTCGATGTACGCGCTGATCGAGGCGCTCCATCTGGGCCGGATCCCCTTCGAACGGAGGCACGAACTGACACCGGTGCTGTTCCGGACGAGCGCCGAGGGCGACCGGGTCTCCCGTTCGCTGGTGCACCGGCTCGCCGAGGAGGTCGTCGTCCTCGCGACGGTCGCGCTCGGACGGCTCGGCCTCCTGGACGAGGAGGTCCCGGTCATGCTGGGCGGCAGCGTGCTGGCCGCCCGCCACCCCGAGCTGGACGGGCGCATCGCGGAACTCCTCGCCGCGAAGGCCCCGAAGGCCGGCATCGGCGTGGTCACCGCTCCCCCGGTGCTGGGCGCGGCGCTGTTCGCGCTCGACGAGGCCGCGGCGGGACCCGAGGCCGCGGACCGGCTGCGCGCGCACTACGCCTGAGGGGACGGAGCCCCTCGGGTGCGGGCGTCTCGCGGCGGAACGATCCGCCGCGAGGATCGCCCCGTTCACCCGTTCGTGGTGGAACCAATCGGGGGCCGGCGGCGTATTCAAGGAAGGGGTTCGCCTGCGGGGGTGGCGAGGGCATGGGGCACGATAGGAACAAGATCGAGTCATTCCCGGTGTGCGGGTGGGGCCCCTGAGGCCATACTGCTGGCCGGGCAGCCGTCGTCGACCATGGGGGAGGTCACGTGACATACCCGCCGAACGCGCCCGCCGCCTCGGCGCCGGGCCTCGCTCCCGGACGGCCGGACACCGGCGTGCCCGCGCAGCCCTCGGCGCCGCCCGCCGCCCCGCCTCCCCCCGGCCCGGGGCCCTGGGACGAGATGAAGGAGCGGCTGCGCACGGCCGCGACCACCGAGCCCGGCCGCCTGCGGATCCTCGGTGCCTTCCTCGCCCTGCTGGTCGTCGCCTTCGGGACGGTCACCGCCTTCGAGGTCGCCGACCGGGCCTCCGCCGCCGGCGACGTGGTCGGCCGCAGTCAGCCCCTGAGCGCTGACGCCGCCGACATCTACCGCTCGCTCGCCGACGCCGACACCGCCGCCGCGAGCGCCTTCCTGGCCGGAGCAGAAGAGCCTCCCGAGCTCCTGAAGCGGTACGCCGACGACATCGCGACCGCGTCCCGCCTCCTCGTCGAGGCCGCCGCGAGCACCGGCGGTTCGACGGAGTCGGCCCGCGAGATCGCCACGCTCAACGAGCGCCTGCCCCGCTACACCGGCCTCATCGAGCGGGCCCGGGCCGCCAACCGCCAGGGACTCCCGCTGGGCGGCGCCTATCTGCGCTACGCCAACCAGCAGATGACCACCGAACTCCTCCCGGCGGCCGAGCGGCTGTACGAGCTGGAGACGGCCCGGCTGCACCGCGACGAGACGGACGCCCGGGACTGGCCGCTGCTCTCCCTCGCGCTCGGCGCCGTCGCCCTCGCCGTCCTCCTCTGGGCGCAGCGCCGCAACTACGCCCGCACGAACCGGGTGTTCAACCACGGCCTGCTCGCCGCCACCGCGGCCTGCGTGATCGTGCTGCTCTGGCTGGCGGCCGGACACACGCTCGCCCGGTCGGGCCTCGACGAGGCGCGGGAGCACGGGCAGGAGTCGCTCCAGGTCCTCAACACCGCGCGGATCAGTTCCCTGAAGGCGCGGGCCAACGAGATCCTGACCCTGGTCGCCCGGGGCGCCGTCCTCACCGACGACGGCCGGAACGACAAGTACGAGACGGACTACGCCACCAGCATGGCGGGGCTGACCACGGCGCTCGCCGAGGCGCGGGAGCTGGCCGACGACGACGCCGGACGGGACCCGCTGGCCGCGGCCGCGCAGCGGACGGCCGACTGGCAGAGGCACCACAAGGACGCCCGCGCCAAGGACGACGCGGGCGACTTCGAGGGCGCGCGGCTGCGCGTGGTGAGCGCGAAGGAGTCCACCGGACACTCCTTCGACCAGGTCGACGCGGCCCTGCGGCAGGCCCTCGCCCACGAGCAGGCCGAGTTCACCCGCGCCGCCGAGGACGCCCGGGGCGCTCTCGGCGCGCTGCCCCTGGGCGCGGCCGGGCTCGGTGTGCTCGGCGCGGCGGGTGCCGTGGTGGGGATCAACCGCAGGCTGTCGGAGTACCGGTGAGAGGGGGCGGGATGCGAAACGGCGTCGACGGCACGGGGGCGCGCGGCCCGGCCGGCCTCGGCCGGCGTCCGCTGGCGCGACCGCGCGGCTGGGGCGGGGTCGCGGCGATGGCCGTGGCCTGCGGCCTGACCGCCTCGCTGACCCTGCTGCCGCTGGCGCGCGGCGGGGACGAGGCCGGCGCCTCCACGGCCACCGGGCCCGGGGTCGGCGTCGGCGTGCCCGTCAGGGCCGACAGCTGCGAGAACCCGGAGGCCTCGCTCACCCCGTCCGCGGCCGACGGCCCGTCGATCGCCGCGATCAAGGCGCGCGGGAAGCTCGTCGTGGGCGTCGACCAGAACAGCTTCAAGTGGGGCTACCGCAACCCCGACAAGCGGACCCTCGAGGGCTTCGACATCGACCTGGCCAAGGCGATCGCCCGGGACCTCCTCGGTGACGAGAACCGCGTCGTCTTCCGGGCGATTCCGACCAACCAGCGGATCGCCGCCCTGGAGAGCGGCAAGGTCGACCTCGTGGTGCGCACGATGACGATCAACTGCAAGCGGATCCAGCAGGTCGCCTTCTCCACCGCCTACTTCCAGGTCGGCCAGCAGGTCCTCGCCCCCAAGGGCCCCGGCATCACCGGCTACGACTCCTCGCTGAAGGGCCGCCGGGTCTGCACCGCCGAGGGGTCCACTGCCTACGAGGCCCTGGAACGCAATTCGTTCGGCGCCGTCTTCAAGGACGAGGGCGACGGCACAGAGGCCGACAAGGACCTGCTGACCGTCCCCAACCAGCTGGACTGCCTGGTACGGCTCCAGCTGGGCGAGGTCGACGCCGTCGTCACGGACAACGCCCTGGCGGCCGGTCAGGCCGCCCAGGACCCGGCGGTCGAGCTCAAGGGCCGGCCGTTCACCACCGAGTACTACGGAGTCGCCGCCAGGCTCGGGAACGACGACCTGGTCCGCCGGGTCAACCAGGTCCTCGTCCGGTACCGCCAGAGCGGCGCCTGGACGGCGGCGTACGACAAGTGGCTGAAGGCGGACCTGCCCGGGATAACCGGGCCGCCCGCGCCGAAGTACAAGTAGAGCGAGAGGTGATCGATGGGCGTCACGGGACCCCCCGGGCCGGTGATGGACCGGGACGAGGTGGACCGTGCGCTGGCGCGGCTCGGCGCGGAGCACAAGGCGATCGAGGACTCGCTCCTCGCGCTCCAGGACCACGCGGGCCGCAGGCTGCTCGAAGGGGCCGAGCTGACCGGCACGACCCGGGAGCGGTGGCAGACCACCGAGGAGACGATCACCCGGCTCTGGACGTACTTCGACGCGTACACCGCCGCGGTGCACGACGTCCGTGAGCTGCGCTCCCGCCGCCGCTGGCCCGGCCGGGAGGAGCTGGCGGAGCTGACCGAGCGGCTGCGCGGCGAGACCGTGCACCTCTCCGACGGGCAGCAGCGGCTCCCGGAGTCGCTCACCGGCCCGGCCCGGCTCTCGGAGAGCTTCACCCTGGAGCGCCTGGTCAAGCGGATGAACGAGCTGTACGCGGCCTCGCTCGACGTGATCGTGACGGCCGACGCCGTCTGGTCCGCGCTGCCCGCCCGCATAGACCTGCTCGCCGCCGAACTGGGCCGCACCCGCTCCCTCGCGCACTCCGTCGGCGTCCGGCCGGGGGAGCACCCGGCCGGTGACGAACTGGAGGCGATCACGGCCGAGCTGGCCGCGCTGCGCGCCCAGGTCGTCAGCGACCCGCTGGCCTTCTGGCGTCCGGCGGCGGGCAGTTCGGCGCCCGGCGGCGGCCGGCCCGACACCGTGCGGTACGACCGGGCGGCGCTCGCCCTGGAGGACGTCCGGCGGGAGATCGAGGCGGTCCTGGCCGTCCGGCAGGACTCCGAGGAGCGGCTGCTGCGGCTGCGGGACGTGCTCTCGCGCGCCGACCGGACGCTGACCGAGGCACGGTCGGCGCGCGGCGAGGTCCTCGCCAAGATCGCCGCCTCGGAGGTGCCGGCCGTCAGCGGGCCGCCGACGGCGCTCCAGGAACGGCTCGCGACGGCCGCGGAGTACCGCAGGCACGCGCAGTGGCACCGGCTGTCCCCGCTCCTGGAGTCCCTGGAGCGGGAGGCCGAGGACGAACTGATGCGGGCCCGCGAGTCCCTGACCGCCGTCACCGCCCCGCTGGCCGTCCGCGCCGAGCTGCGCGGCCGGCTCGACGCGTACAAGGCGAAGGTGGCCCGGCTCGGCGCGGCGGAGGACCCGCTGCTGATCGAGCGGTACGACGCGGCGCGCCGGATGCTGTGGAGCGCGCCGTGCGACCTGCGGGTCGCCGAGCAGGCGGTGCTGCGCTACCAGCAGGCCGCGGCAGAGGTCCTGTCCGGGCCGGGAGATGCCAGGGGGAGACAGTGATGAGCACCTGTCAGCGTCCGTCGTGCGACGGGTCGTACGAGGACATGGGCGGCGGCGAGCTGTACTGCGGTACCTGCGGCCTCGCCCCGGTCGTCGCGCCCGGCGGGCTGCTGCGATCCACCCCGACCGGGATGGCGGTGGCGGGCAGGGGCGGGGCGGACTCGGCCTCCTCCCGGAGCAGTTCGCGCGCCTCCTCGCGCGCCTCGTCGCGCTCCTCGACATCCCGGCGCTCGGTCTCCGGCCGTCTGTCGCGCGCGCTGTCGGGGTCGAGCACCGCCCGCTCGGTCTCGGTGCGCAGCTCCGGATCGTCGACCGGCCAGTCGGGGCGCAACCGGCTCGGTGCGGGCCTGGTGTCGATCCCGGAGGTGCCGCGCCCCGATCCGCGCGGCGCGGTGATGGAGAATCCCGAGGTCCCCGAGCGGAAGCGATTCTGCTCGCGGTCGGACTGCGGCGCCCCGGTCGGCCGTGCGCGCGGCGACCGGCCGGGCCGGACGGAGGGCTTCTGCACCAAGTGCGGGCATCCGTACTCGTTCGTGCCGAAGCTGCGCGGCGGGGACGTCGTGCACGGGCAGTACGAGGTCGCCGGCTGTCTCGCCCACGGCGGCCTCGGGTGGATCTACCTCGCCGTCGACCGGGCGGTCTCGGACCGCTGGGTGGTCCTCAAGGGCCTCCTCGACACCGGCGACCAGGACGCGATGGCGGCGGCGATCTCCGAGCGCCGCTTCCTCGCCGAGATCGAGCACTCCAACATCGTCCGCATCTACAACTTCGTCGAGCACCTCGACCAGCGCACCGGCTCCCTGGACGGCTACATCGTCATGGAGTACGTCGGCGGCAAGTCGCTCAAGGACATCGCCAACGACCGGCGCACGGCCGACGGCCGCCGCGATCCGCTGCCGGTGGAGCAGGCGTGCGCGTACGGGATCGAGGCGCTGGAGGCGCTCGGCCATCTGCACAGCCGGAACCTGCTGTACTGCGACTTCAAGGTCGACAACGCGATCCAGTCCGAGGACCAGCTCAAGCTGATCGACATGGGCGCGGTGCGCCGGATGGACGACGACGAGTCCGCGATCTACGGCACGGTCGGCTACCAGGCGCCGGAGGTGGCGGCCGTCGGCCCCTCGGTGGCGAGCGACCTCTACACCGTGGCGCGCACCCTGGCCGTGCTCACCTTCGACTTCCAGGGATACACCAACGTCTTCGTCGACACGCTGCCCGAGCCGGACCACATCGAGGTCTTCCGGACGTACGAGTCCTTCTACCGGCTCCTCGTCCGCGCGACGGATCCCGACCCGGCCCGCCGGTTCGCCTCCGCACAGGAGATGGCCGAGCAGCTGACGGGCGTGCTGCGCGAGGTGGTGGCCCTGCAGTCGGGCCGGCCGCGTCCGGCGTTGTCGACGCTGTTCGGCACGGAGGTCCGGGTCACGGACACGGAGCTGTTCGCCGAACTCACCGAGGACGTCTCGGCGCTGGGGGCCCGCGGGAGACGCGGCCGGACGGCGGTGACGGCCGCGACCGGCGGGGCCGGAGGTGGGGTCGGTGCTCTGCCCGGAGGTGCGGTCGGTGTGCTGCCGGGCGGTGTGTCCGGTGGGCAGGCCCTCGCGGGGCACGGCGGGGCGGGCGTGTCCCCCGGCGTCGCCCCGGGCGGGGTGCGGACGGGGGACGGGCCGTTCCTGCGGCCCCTCGACGGCCGCTCCGCGTCGCTCGCGCTGCCCGTGCCGCGGGTCGATCCGGCGGACCCCAACGCCGGCTTCCTCGCCGGCCTGATGGCCTCCGCGCCCGCCGAACTGATCGGGGCCCTGCACACCGCGCCCGTGCCCTCGCTGGAACTGCGACTGCGCGAGCTGCGGGCCCGCCTCGAGATGGGCGACACGGGCTCCGCCGGGCGCGCCCTCGCCGCCCTGGAGGAGCAGCACCCGGACGACTGGCGGGTGGTCTGGTACCGGGGTGTCACGTCCCTGGTGACCGGCGACCACCAGAACGCCGCGCTGTCGTTCGACGCGATCTACGACGCCTTCCCCGGGGAGCCCGCGCCGAAGCTCGCCCTCGGCATCTGCGCCGAGGTGCTCGGCCAGCTGGACAACGCCGCGGAGTACTACCGCCTGGTGTGGACGACCGACCCCGGCTTCGTCAGCTCCGCGTTCGGGCTCGCCCGCGTCCAGCTGGCGGCGGGCGACCGTGCCGGGGCCGTCCGCACCCTGGAGTCCGTACCGGAGGCGTCGATCCACTACACCGCGGCCAGGGTGGCGGCCGTGCGAGCGCGGCTGCGGCGGCGCCCGGCGCACGACCCGCTCGGGGAGGACCTGACGGCGGCGGCCGCGGAGGTCTCCGCGCTGCGGAACCTCGGCCTGGACGCGGTGCGCCGGGAGCGGTTGTCGACGGAAGTCCTCGGCACGGCGCTCGACTGGGTACTCTCCGGAAGTCCCGGAGCGGGCCCCGGCGGCACACGACTGCTCGGCAGTGAACTGGACGAGCGCGGACTGCGCCTCGGCCTGGAGCGCTCGTACCGGGTGCTCGCCCGGCTCGCTCAGCAGGGCGAGGAAAGGATCGAACTGGTGGAGCGGGCCAACCGTTTCCGTCCCCGGACGTGGGTGTGAGTATGTCCCAGAAGCCCCAGCGCCAACTTTCCGCCTGCCCGGGCTGCGCGGAGCCCCTGGAGTCGGGCGACCGGTTCTGCGGGGCGTGCGGCCACGACCTGACGGCCGTGCCCGCGCCCCTGCCGGGCGCCGACCGCCCCACGATGGCGATCGGCACTCCCGTGGACTGGCCCGAGGCCCCGCCCCGGGACCCGTACGCGCTCTCCACCTCGACCCAGCACCCGGGCGATCTGCCGGGCCGGGATTCGGGCGGTCACGACCTGACCGAGGAGACACCCCCGCACGGCACCCCCGGCCGGGAGACGCCGGCCCGCGCGGCGGCGGCCCCGGGGCCGGCGCCCGCCTCCGGCCCCGCGGCCGGGCAGCAGAACGCGCCTGGGCAACCGCCCGCGCAGGCTCCCGAGGCCGGGCGCGTGCCCGCCTACGCGCCGGGACAGCCGTCCGGACAGGCCCCCGCGCCCGGACATGCGCCCGTCCACGCCCCCAAACAGGCCCCCGCGCCCGCGCAGGCTCCCCCGCCCCTCCCCGGCCAGGCACCCCAGGCCGGACAAGCGCCCGTCCCCGCCCCCGGACAGCCCCCGGAGGCGGGGCACGTGCCGGCCGCGCGTGACCTGCCGACGATCCCGGTCCGCACGGACGGTCCGCACGCGGCGGCCACCTCCGGCGACGGCCTGGCGGCGCTCGCCGGCGGGGCTCCCGCGCCGCGCCCCACGCCCCCGGCCCCCTCGTCCGTGTCGGCCTCCGCCGATGGGGACTTCCCGCTGGCCGCGCCCGACCCCCGGGCGGCCGCCGCGCAGCCCGCCGCCCCGCCCGTACCCCCGATGCCGCCCGTACCGCCCACCCCGGCGCAGGCCCCGGCCCCGCAGCCGGCCGCCGGACCGCCCGCCCCCGCGCGGGCCGCGGCCGGCGGCAAGGTGTGCGTGGCGTGCCGTGCCGGGCGGGTGGACCCCGACGGGTACTGCGAGAACTGCGGGCACGCCCAGCCGCGCGAGCGCGACCACATGGAGCAGGAGCTCTCCACGGTCGCCGCCGTCAGCGACCGCGGGCTGCGCCACCACCGGAACGAGGACGCGTTCTCCGTCTCCGTCACCGCGCTGCCCGACGGCTCCCCCGCCACCGTGGCGGTCGTCTGCGACGGGGTCTCCTCGGCGACCCGCCCCGACGAGGCGTCCGCCGCCGCGGCGGACGCCGCCGGCCGGTCGCTGCTCGACGCCCTGCCCCGGGGCACCCACCCGCAGCAGGCCATGCACGAGGCGATCGTCGCCGCGGCCGAGGCGGTCAACGCCCTGGCCGAGCAGCCGGGCCGGGACGCCATGGAGCACGATCCGCACCGCCACCAGAACGCCCCGGCCTGCACCATCGTCAGCGCGGTCGTCGCCGACGGGCTGCTGGTCGTCGGCTGGGTCGGCGACAGCCGGGCCTACTGGGTCCCGGACGACCGCGGCGCCCCGCCCGCCCGCCTCACCCAGGACGACTCCTGGGCGGCGCAGATGGTCGCCGCGGGTCTGATGAACGAGGCGGAGGCGTACGCCGACGAACGCGCCCACGCCATCACCGGCTGGCTGGGCGCCGACGCGTACGAACTGGAGCCGCACACCGCCGCGTTCAAACCGGACCGCCCCGGCGTGGTGGTGGTCTGCACCGACGGGCTGTGGAACTACGCCGAGGCCGCCGAGGAGATGGCCCGGGTCGTGCCGCCGGACTCCGCCGGACGGCTGCTGCACGGGGCCCAGGTGCTGGTCGGGCACGCGCTGGACGGCGGGGGCCACGACAACGTAACAGTGGCGCTGCTGCCGTTCGGCCTCGCGCCCCGAGGGGCAGGATCGGCCTGAGCGGTCCGCCGGCCCCCGACCACGTTCCCAGCCCCGTCATCGTCCACTCGTCCCGTCCCCCACGCCCGACCTGACCCCGTCGCGCTTTCACGCTGTTGTTCCCGCTGTTGTCGAGGAGCCGAATCAGATGGCGAACTTCTCCAAGTCGACCGTGCCGCAGTTCTCGGTGGACGTGTACCAGAACGAGTTCCTGCCGGAGGGCGGCCGCGAGGTCAGCGCCATCGTCACCGTCACCTCGACCGGTGGCGGCACCAGCGGCGGCACCCTCGCGGACGCCCGGCCCGCGGCTCCCGGGCAGGGCGGCTCCGGCGCCGCCGCCGTGGTGATCATGGTCGACTGTTCGGGCTCGATGGAGTATCCGCCGACCAAGATGCGGGGCGCCCGGGAGGCGACCGCCGCCGCCGTCGACGCGCTGCGCGACGGCACGTCCTTCGCCGTCGTCGCCGGGACGCACGTGGCGAAGGAGGTCTACCCGGGCGACGGCCGGCTCGCGGTCGCCGACGGCACCACCCGCGCCCGGGCCAAGGAGGCGCTGCGCGGGCTGAGCGCCGGCGGCGGTACGGCGATCGGCACCTGGCTGCGGCTCGCCGACCGGCTGCTCGCCTCCGCCGACGTGTCGATCCGGCACGGCATCCTGCTGACCGACGGCCGGAACGAGCACGAGTCGCCGGAGGACCTGCGGGCCGCGCTGGAGGCCTGCGCCGGGCGGTTCACCTGCGACGCACGGGGAGTGGGGACGGACTGGGAGGTCAAGGAGGTCACCGGCATCGCCTCGGCGCTGCTCGGCACGGCCGACATCGTCGCCGACCCCTCGGGCCTGGCCGCCGACTTCACCGCGATGATGGAGCGGGCCATGGGCAAGGAGGTGGCGGATGTCGCACTGCGCCTGTGGACCCCGGTCGGGGTGGAGATCATGTTCGTGAAGCAGGTGGCGCCGACGGTCGAGGAGCTGACCGGCCGGCGCACCGAGGCAGGGCCGCGCGCGGGGGACTATCCGACCGGCTCGTGGGGCGACGAGTCCCGCGACTACCACGTGTGCGTGCGGGTCCCGCAGGCCCAGATCGGGCAGGAGATGCTCGCCGCCCGGGTCTCCCTGATCGTCCCGGATCCGGCCGGCGGCGCTCCGCGGTCCCTCTCCCAGGGGCTGGTACGAGCCGTCTGGACGGACGACATGGCCATGTCCACGTCCATCAATCCTCAGGTCGCGCACTACACCGGCCAGGCGGAGTTGGCGCGGGTCATCCAGCAGGGTCTGGACGCCCGCAAGTCCGGTGACCACGACGGCGCGACCGCCAAGCTGGGCCGCGCGGTGCAGTTGGCGGCGGCTTCCGGCAACGAGGACACTGCGAAACTCCTTTCGAAGGTGGTGGACGTCGTCGACGCGGCGACGGGTACTGTGCGTTTGAAGGCGAAGGTCGCGGAAGCGGACGAGATGACTCTCGAGACGCGCTCCACCAAGACCGTTCGCGTGAAGAAGTAGCCCGCCGGCCAGGGAGCCGGACGACGAGAGGGGGAAGCACCGACATGCCGACCTGCCCGAACGGACACCAGTCGGTCTCCGACGACTGGTGCGAGGTCTGCGGCCATCGCATGGCCGGGGCGGGTGCGCCGGCGGGTGCCGTACCGCCGCCTCCCCCGCCGCCGCCCGCTTACGGCTATCCCGGTCCCGGTGGACCCGGTGCTCCTGGTGGGCCGCCGCCCGCCTCCGCCGGTTTCGGCCCCGGGGGCGACCCGAACGCGACCGCCCAGGCGGAGCTCTGCCCGCAGTGCCGCACCCCGCGTGAGCACATGGCGCCGTTCTGCGAGGAGTGCCGCTGGAACTTCCTCACGAACACGGCGACGTCGTACACGCCGGTGGCTCCCCCCTCCCAGCAGCAGAGCCCGCCGCCGGGGCTGAGCCTGCCGCAGGGGTTCCAGCAGGGGCCGCCGAGCCGGCAGCCGGATCCGTACGAGTACCAGGGTTCGCGGCCCTCGCAGGTGAACCGGCCAGCGGAGCCTCTGTCGGCCGATCCCACGCACCACCAGGCGCCCCCACAGCGTCCGCAGCAGCACCAGCAGCAGCACCCGCAGCCCCAGCAGCCTCCGCAGCAACAGCACCAGCACCACCAGCAGCAGGCGCCCCAGGGGTTCCAGCAGGGGCCGCCGCCTCCGCCGTCCTACCAGCAGGGCCCTCCGCAGGCCCCACCGCCTGCCCAGGCGCCCGGGAGGGCGGACGACGACTGGATGCTGCCGCCGCCGTCGCACGCCCAGGAACAGCAGGCGCCGCAGCACCACGCCCCGCAGCAGCACCGGGCCCCGCAGCACCAGCAGCAGGCTCCGCAGCAGCACAGCCATCAGCCGCCGCAACAGCACCAGCAGTACCAGCAGCAACAGCCCCTGGGCTGGTCGGCGTACGTCGGACCCGACCGTGAGTACTTCCTCGCGATGATGCAGCGCAGCGGTCCTGAGGCGTCGGGTCTGAACCTGCCCGCGTACTCCCCCGAGCAGCATCTGCCGCTCCAGGGCAACCAGATCAGCATCGGCCGCCGCCGGCACTCCACCGGCGAGTCGCCCGACATCGATCTGTCGGTGCCGCCCGAGGACCCGGGCGTCTCGCACCAGCACGCGGTGCTGGTGCAGCAGCCGGACGGCTCGTGGGCGGTGGTGGACCAGAACTCCACCAACGGCACCACGATCAACGGCGCCGAGGAGCCGATCCAGCCGTACGTCCCCGTCCCGCTCCAGGACGGCGACCGGGTGCACGTCGGCGCCTGGACGACGATCACGATCCGACGCGGATAGCCGGACGGGACGACAGGCCCCGGGAGGCGGCGGCGGGGCCCCGTGACGGGGTCACCCGCCGGGCAGCGGCCAGGCGTACGGCCCTTCGGGGTCGTCCAGCCAGGCCCACTGCCGCCCCTCGCTCACCGTCACCCCGAAGCGCTCCCGCTCAGGCCGCCCCTCGCGCTGCCAGAGCGAGAGCGCTTCGCGCGCGTCCAGGCTCTCCTCGGCCAGCGTGAACAGGAAGCGGAACCGCTCGTCCTCGTACGCCTGCCGGGGCAGCCCCATCGGCCGTGCGCGGGGGAAACGGGCGTTGCCCCCGCGCAGCGCGACGAAGTAGGCGGAGGTGGCCAGGAACCGCCCCTCGGCATGCGCGCCGTCCCGCACCCTCAGCAGCACCAGGCCCGTGGAGAGCGGCGTCAGGACGAGCGCGCCGGGGCGGCACTGGGACAGCCAGGCGTAGGGGATCGAGGGCAGCGTGCAGGTGGCGACGACCCGGTCGAAGGGGGCGCGCTCGGGGCAGCCGCGGGCACCGTCGCCGGTGATCACGGCGGGCGCGTGTCCGGCGGCGGCGAGATGGGTGCGGGCGGACTCGGTGATCTCCTCGTCCAGGTCGACGGTGGTGACGTGCTCGTCCCCGAGGCGGTGACAGAGCAGCGCGGCGTTGTAGCCGGTGCCGGCGCCGATCTCCAGGACGTCGTGCCCGTCCCGTACCTCCAGCGCCTCCAGCATCTGCGCCATGAGCGACGGCTGGCTGGAGGAGGAGACCAGGTCCCCGTCCCGTACGCGGGTGGCCAGCGGCTCGTCCCGGTAGGCGCCGCGCAGCCAGCGGTCGCGGCGGCCGGGGTCAGGGTGCCCGGACCAGAGACGTTCGTAACCGGCGGGCCCGGAGACGTAGTAGAAGGGGACGAACAGGTGCCGCGGCACGGTGCAGAAGGCCTCGCGCCAGGCGGGATCGCGCAGCGCGCCGTACGCCTCGATCTCCCGCACGAGGGCCTGCCGCGCCTTTCGGCCCTCCTCGGCGAAGGCATCCACCTGTGCGCCCATGCCTCCACTGTCCTGCGCCACGGGGGCGGAGTCGAACGGCCACGCGGGGCGGGTGAGGAGCGGGCGGAGGCGGGGCGGGGGCCGGGCGGGTGGTCTCGGCCAAGGTCCTGGACCTCCGGTACTCGGTCGGGGCATCTGAGACGATGGAGCGGTGAATGAGATTCCGCGCGGCACGCTTCAGGAGCAGACCTTCTACGAGCAGGTGGGTGGCGAGGAGACCTTCCGGCGCCTCGTCCGCCGCTTCTACCAGGGCGTCTCCGAGGACCCCCTGCTGCGCCCGATGTACCCGGAGGAGGACCTCGGCCCGGCGGAGGAGCGTCTCGTCCTCTTCCTGATGCAGTACTGGGGCGGGCCCCGCACCTACAGCGACCACCGCGGCCATCCCCGGCTGCGGATGCGCCACGCGCCGTTCACGGTCGACAAGGCGGCGCACGACGCCTGGCTGAAGCACATGCGCGCGGCGGTGGACGAGCTGGCCCTGGCTCCCGAGCACGAGCAGCAGCTGTGGAACTACCTGACCTACGCGGCCGCGTCCATGGTGAACACAGCGGACTGACGCATTCCGGAACCTGCGGCCCCGGGCGGCGGACCGACGCATTCCGGAGCCTGCGCCCCGGATAACGGTCACGATCCCGTCAAGGTCCCGGTGCAAGCGGTTTCCAGCCCCCGTGCGCTCTGAAAGCATTCCCGGACACCCGACGAACGTTCGAAACGGGTGCGGGGCTTCCAGGGGGATGGGTGACGGGGTTCGTACTTCTGCGCGTCAGAGCGCACCGGCTGCTGCTCGCCGCCGCCCTCCTCGCCGTTCTCCTGACGACGTCCGTCCTCGCCGCCCTGGCCTCCTTCTCCGGCTCCGTGGGCGACGCCGCGCTCCAGGGCACCCTGCGGGGCCGCTCCGCGCCCGCCGCCGCGCTGTTCGTCACCGCGCAGGTCCCGGCCGCACAGCGGGAGAGCGCTGACGCGGCCACCCGGGACGCCGCCGCGAGGACCTACGACGGTCTGCCCGTGAGCGTGCGCAAGCTCGAACGCTCCGGCGCCTACGCACTGCCCCGCAGCCTCCAGGACCCCTCCGCGCGCGCGGGAGAGCCCGACCTCACGTACCTCGCCGCGCTGGACCGCTCGCGGCTGGCCCTCGTCGAGGGCGCCTGGCCCATGGCGGGCCCCGCCCCCGCCGGTACCGCCCCGGTCGAGGTCGCGCTGCCCGAGGCGGCCGCGCGGCGGCTGCGGACCGGCCCCGGAGCCGTCCTCGACCTCGCCGACCGGCTCGGCGGAGAGCCGGTGAGGGCCCGGGTCACCGGCGTCTACCGCCCCCGCGACCTCACCGACCTGTACTGGCGGCTCGACCCGGCCGGCGGACGCGGGGTCAGGACCGTCGTGTTCACGACGTACGGACCGCTGCTCGCCGACCCCGCCGTCCTCGGCTCCGGCCGGCTCACCCCGGGCGAGACCTCATGGCTGGCCACCGCCGACTTCACCGGCGTCACCACCGGCCGCATGGACGCGCTCAGCGCCTCGGCCACCACCGTGCCCCCGACGATCGCCGCCGACACCGGCCGGTACGGCGGCACGGTCGGCGCGCGCACCTCCCTGCCGACCGTCCTGGCCCAGACCGAGCGGGCGCTGCTCGTCTCCCGCTCCACGCTGCTCATCGTCGCCGTGCAGCTGGTCCTGCTCGCCGCCTACACCCTCCTGCTCGTGGCCCGGCTGCTCGGCTCCGAACGGTCCGGCGAGACGGAGCTGCTGCGGGCCCGCGGCGGTTCGCGGCGCCGCATCGCCTCCCTCGCCGCCGTCGAGGCCCTGCTGCTCGCCCTGCCCGCGGCCGTGATCGCGCCCCTGCTCGCCGGGCCGGTGACCCGGGTGCTCGCCGAACGCTCCGCACTCGGCGCGCTGGGCCTCCGGCTCGACGACGCGCCCGCCGGGCAGGTGTGGCTGGTCTCCGTCCTCGTCGCCGTCTGCTGCGCCGCCGCCGTCGTGGCGCCCGCGCTGGCCACAGGTGACGGCGGCGCCGTCACGCTCCGCAAGGCGCGCGCGGCCGCCCTGCCCGCGCCCGTGCGGGCCGGGGCGGACCTCGGCCTGCTCGTCGTCGCGGCCGTCGCGTACTGGCAGCTCGACCGGCAGACCGGCGCCGGCGCCTCCGTCGGTCCGGCGGGACCGGCCGGTCCCGCCGCATCCCCCGGATCCTCCGCGGCCGGCTGGGCGGACCCGATGCTCGTCGCCGCGCCGGCCCTCGCCCTCCTCGCCGGCACCGTGCTGACGCTGCGTCTGCTGCCACCGGCGGCCCGGCTCGCGGAGCGGCGGGCCGCCGGCGGACGCGGGCTGCCGGCGGCGCTGGCCGGCTGGCAGTTCAGCCGCCGCCCGCTCCGCGGCGCGGGCCCGGTGCTGCTCCTCGTCCTCGCGGTCGCCATGGGCATGCTCGCCATCGGGCAGAGCGCCTCCTGGGAGCGCTCGCAGAAGGACCAGGCAGACTTCCGCACGGGTGCGGAAATCCGGGTCCTCACCCACGGCTCGGCCGATCCGGCCGACGCGGGGCGCTACGCCTCCCTGCCCGGCGTCACCTCGGCCGCGCCCGCGCACCGCGGCACGACGGAACTGGCGGACAACCGCACCGCGACCGTCCTCGCCCTCGACACCCGGCACGCCGCCGCGGGCGCCCTGTTCCGCCCCGACCTCTCCGACCGGCCCGCCGCGGACCTGCTCACGTCCCTGGCCCCGCCGGCCGGTCCGCGGCCCGAGCCGTCCCCACCCTCCGCCACCGCGGACCTGCCCGGGGTGGCGACCGACGCGTTCCTCACCGCCGCCGGGGCGGCGAAGGGCGACCGGGTCGAGATCTCGCTCGGCGGCGCGAAGCTGAAGGTCACCCTCGTCGACACCGTGCGGCAGCTGCCGACCACCGGCGCGGGCGCCCCGACGGCCGCCGCGACCGCCCCCGCCGCCACGCCCGACGACGGCGGCGCCCTGCTGATCGATCTGCACGGGGCCAACCGGTACCTCGCCGCCTCCGCCGCCACCCCCGCGGCGGCCCTCCCACCCACCGAGTGGTGGCTGACCACGTCCCCGGGCCGCACCGGTGACGTCGCGGAGGCGCTGCGCGCGCGGCCCGACGCCGACCCGGCCGAGGTCCTCGTACGGGACGAAGCCGCGGCCGAACTGCTGGGCGACCCGCTCGGCGCGGGCCCCCACTCCGCGCTGATGGCGGTGGCCGGCGCCGCGGCCGCGCTCGCCGCCGTCGGTTTCGCGGTCAGCGCGGCCGGCTCGACGCGCGAACGGTCGGCGGAGTTCGCGGTGCTGCGGGCGCTCGGAGCCCCGCGCCGCCAACTGGCCCGGCTGGTCGCCGCCGAACAGGGTCTGCTCGTCGGCATCGGCCTGCTGGTCGGCGTGGCGCTCGGCACCCTCCTCACCCGGGCCGTCGTCCCGCTGGTCGTCCTGACCGGCCAGGCCACACAGCCCCTCCCCCGCGTCCTGGTGCAGCTGCCGCCCGGACACGTGACCCTGCTCCTCGCCGGAGTCGCCCTCCTGCCGCTCCTGATCGTCGCCGCCATCGCGCTCCGCCACACCGACCCGGCGGTCAGCCTGCGCCACCAGGGGGACCACTGATGCCCCGCCGTCTCCCGGCCACCGCCGCCCCGCTCCACGGCGGCCACCCCGCCGGCCCGCCCCGCCGAGGGGACCGCTGATGCCCCGCCCCGCCCCGCTCAGGAAGGCGACCGACCCCATGCCCCGCGAGACCGTCGCCGCCGTGGCGCCCTGGGTGCGGACCCGGCTGCGGACCGCGCCGGGCACGGCCTGCTCCTTCGCCCTGCTCGTGCTGGTCACCGCCTTCCTCGCGGCCGCGCTCCCCCGCGCCGTCGAGGTGTACGAGACGGAGGGCCTGCGCCACGACATCGGCACCGCGGCCCCCCGTCACACCGTCCTCGACATCACCAGCGCCCCGCCGGCGTCCGACCTCTCCCCCGAAGCGCGCGCGGCCGAGACCGGGCCCGCGTCGCTGGCGCGGAAGCGGGCCGCGCTGGAGAGGCTGCTGCCGCCGCCGCTGCGGATCGACCGGGACCAGTCGGTGCACGGGGTGCGGACCACCAAGCCGGTCCCCGGCCTCGACGCCTGGCTGCCACGGCCGTCCGGCCTGCCGCCCGAGTTCGTCCTTGCCACCCCCTCGGGTCTCGACAAGCAGGTGTCCCTCCGGGAGGGGCGGCTGCCCGCGACGGGGGACCCGGCCACGGGCAGCGAGGCCGCCGTGACCGCGCTGACGGCGAAGTCGCTGCGGCTGAAGGTCGGTTCGGTGGTGCACATACCGGCCCTGTTCTCCGAGACCCCACTGGCCGTCACCGTCACGGGCATCGTCGAGCCGCTGCGCCCGCAGGGCGCCTACTGGTCCGTCGAGCCGCTCCTGCGCACCCCCGCCCACGCGGTCAAGCCCGGCGGCATGGAGGCCAAGTACTACTGGCAGGCCGGGCTGCTGCTGCCGCCCGCCGCCGGGCCCGTCCTCCTGGCGAGTACCGGCGACCCCGAACCGTACTGGCGGCTCGCCCCCTCCGGCGGGCATCTGCACGCGCGGGACGAGCCCCGGCTGAGCGAGGCGATCGCCTCGCTCTCCAGCGGCCCGGGCCTGGTGCGGGTCCGAGAGGCGATCGGCCCGACCGGTGCGGTCGCCACCGGCCTGGACGAGATCGTCGGCTCGTACCGCGGGATGCGGGAGGCCGTGGCCCCCGTCGTCGCGGTCGCCGCCTTCGGCATCGGAGCCGTCGTGGGGGTGGTGCTCGCGCTGACGGGAGGTCTGTTCGCGGCCCGCCGCACCGCCGAACTGGGACTGCTGCGGTCGCGCGGCGGCTCGCTGGCGGGCATCGGGGGCCGTCTGCTCGGCGAGACGAGCGTCCTCGCGCTGCCCGCCGCCGGCCTCGGGCTGCTGCTCGCGGCGCTCGCCCTGCCCGGGGCCCGGCTCCTGCCGTCCCTGGCCGCCGCCGGAGCGGTGGCGCTGTTCGCCTGCCTGGCACTGCCACTGCGCGCGGTCGTCGCGCACCGCAGGCCCCTCACGCACGGCGGCCGCGAGGACCTGGTGGACGCCCGCCCCTCCCGGGGCCGTACGGTCGCCGAACTCACCCTGCTCGTGCTGGCCGTGGCCGCGGTCGCCGCGCTGCGCCGACGGGGTACGGACGACGCCGGGGACCACCTGGTGAGCGCGGCGCCGGTGCTCCTGGCGTTGATCGCCGCGCTGGTTCTCGTCCGGCTCCAGCCGCTGCCCTTGCGGTGGGCGGCCCGCCCGGCGCGGAGGCTGCGCGGGGCCGTCGGCCATCTGGCGCTGGCACGCGCAGGGCGCTCCTCGGCGACCGGCGCGCTGCCGCTCCTTGCCCTGCTCGTGGCGCTGACGACGGCGGCGTTCGGCGGCTCGGTGCTCGCCGGGGTCGCGGACGCCCGCGACCGGGCGGCGCTCCTGGAGACGGGCGCCGACGCCCGGGTCACCGGGGCGGTGGAGGCGGCGCCGGTGCCGGCCGGTCTGGCCCGGTCGGTGCGCGGCGTGCCCGGGGTGCGGGACGTGGCCGCCGTCCAGATCGAGTACGGGGTGGCGCTGCCCGTCGGGACGGGGCGCTCACCGCAGACGCTCAGCACCCCGCTGGTGGGGGTGGAACCGGGGTCGTACGCGCGGCTGGCCCGGTGGACCGGCTTCGGCCCCTTCCCCGCCGGCCTGCTGGCATCGACCGGCACGGGCGGCCGGATCGACCACCAGCGGGTCCTTCCGGCGATCGCCTCCCCCGGGGTCGCGGAGCGCCTCGGGACCCGGCCCCGGGATCTCATGACGGCGGCCGGCGAGTTCAAGGTGCGGATCGTGGCGGTACGGTCCACGACCCCGGCCCTGACCGGCGCCGACTTCCTGCTCGTGAACGCCGCCGACCTGACCCGCAGGGCGGACACCACGCTGCTGGTCTCGGGCCCCTCGGTGGACGGCGCGGCGCTGCGCGCGGCGGTCGCCGCCGGGCCGGGCGGCTTCACCGTCGGGCTGCGGGCGGAACGGCGCGCCTCCTACGTGGACTCGCCGATGCAGTCGGGCGCGGAGCGGATCTACCTCGCGGCCGTCGGCACGGGCGCCGGCTACGTCGTTCTCGCCGTCCTCCTGTCGCTGCTGCAGTCCTCGCCGGAGCGGGTCACGCTACTCACCCGGCTGCGCACGATGGGCCTCACCCGGCGGCAGGGGCGGCGGCTCCTCGGGCTCGAAGCGCTGCCCCAGGCGCTGCTCGCCGCGGTCGGCGGCACCCTCGTCGGCTGGGCGACGATCCTGCTGCTCGCCCCGGGCGTGGATCTGGTGCGGCTCGCGCTGTCGGCGACGCCTGGGCTCGTCTCGCTCGACGGCGCCCCGCTCCGGGCCGACCCGTGGTCACTCGCCCTGCCGGCGGTGGGCGTGGTGCTCCTGTCCGGGGCGGCGGCGATGATCCAGGCGTGGTGGTCCGCGCGCACGGGCTCGATCAAGGAACTCAGGGCAGGAGACGCACGATGACGACGACCACCGACACCACGCTCGCGGAGCTGGAGCGGCGGGCCACCGCGCGCCGCGACCGGCCGTCCTACGGCCATGACGCGCTGATCGCCTGCGACCGGCTGGTGCGGATCTTCACCACCGACGGGGTGGAGGTGCAGGCGCTCCAGGGTCTCGACCTCCTCGTGCGGGAGGGCGAGTTGATGGCGCTGGTCGGGGCGTCGGGCTCCGGGAAGTCGACGCTGATGAACGTTCTCGCGGGCCTGGACGTGCCGACGGCGGGCGCGGCGAAGGTCGCGGGCCGCGACCTGCTCGCGATGGACGCGAAGGCGCGGCTGCGCTACCGCCGCGACGTGGTGGGGTTCGTCTGGCAGCAGACGGCCCGCAACCTCCTTCCGTATCTGACGGCGGCACAGAACGTGGCCCTGCCCATGCAGTTGCGCGGACGGGGCGGCGGCCGGTCGCGGAGCAAGGCAGCCCGGGCGGAGGAGCTGCTGGCGATGCTGGGGGTCGCGGACTGCCGCGACCGGCGGCCGCACCAGCTGTCCGGCGGCCAGCAGCAGCGGGTCGCGATCGCGGTGGCACTGGCCAACGCGCCGTCGGTGCTGCTCGCGGACGAGCCGACGGGTGAGCTGGACTCGGCGACGGGGGAACAGGTCTTCGCCGCCTTCCGCCGCGCCAACGAGGAGCTCGGCACGACGATCGTGATCGTCACCCACGACCAGGCGGTCGCCTCGGAGGTCCGCCGCACGGTCGCCATCCGCGACGGCCGCACCTCCTCGGAGGTGCTGCGCCGCACGGAGGTCGACGAGGCGGGGCAGGAGTCGGTGGTGGCCCGCGAGTACGCGATGCTCGACCGGGCGGGCCGGCTCCAGCTTCCGGCGGAGTACACGGAGGCGCTGGGGATGGAGCACCGGGTGATGCTGGAGCTGGAGGAGGACCACATCGGGGTCTGGCCGGACGACGCGGAACGCTGAGGCCCGTCCGCGCGCGGGCGCGGGCTCGGGGCGGCGGATCAGTGCCGCGAGGCGGGAGCGGTCGGGGTGACCGTCAGCGCGGAGGGGGCCGTGCGCAGGGCGATGGAGCCGTACGGCGTGCGCAGACGGAGCCACGGGCCCGCGGCGAGGAGCGCGACCGGCACCTCGTGCGGGGGGAGGAAGCCCAGGGACTGGGCGGCGTGGACGGCCCGCAGGGGCAGGTCCGTGCCGGCGACGGTCCGCGACCAGATCTCGCGGCCGATCCGGTCCCGCTCCGCCCGTGTGCGCCGCTCCTGCGGCAACTCCTCGTCGCGTGCGCGGAACTCGGCGACCGCCGCGGCGACCGCGCCGCGCAGCTCCGTGGCCCCCGGCACTCCGGGGACCGGTTCCCAGCCGCCTCGCGGCGGGAGGACGCCCGCCCAGGGAGGTCCGGTGACGGTGTCGGGGACGGGGGCCTTGCCGGCATCCTCCTCGATGCCTTCGAGGAGCGCCCCGGCGGAGACGGTGACGTCGAGGTCGACCGCGTCGACGAGCCGCGCCGTGCGGATGGCGAGCACCTCGAACGACGGCGGCCGCCCGAACACCGCGAGCGCCCCGCCGCCTGCCTGGAGGCGTACGGCGGCGGCGCGGTCGTAGTGGATCAGCCGGGCCAGGAAGGCGGCGAGGTCCGCCGCCTCCCTGGCGTCGGCGAAGTGCAGCGGGGCGATCATGCGGCGGACGTCATCCCGTCGTCGACGTACTCCTGGAGGAAGGACCGCTCCTCGGCGGAGATGCGGCGCGGCCGCTGCGCCTGGAGGTCGAACGGCACGACGACCGTCGAGGCCCGTACGTACACGACGTCCGGGTCCTTGATCTCGTACGCGATCGTCAGCGACGCCGCGCCTATCTTCGTGACCCACGACTCGATGGTGACCGGCGCGTGCCGGTGCACCAGCGGCCGTACGTAGTCGATCTCGTGCCGGGCCACGACGGACCCGCCGGAGAACGACGGTGAACCGTCCCCCGGCGCCAGCCGGAACATGAAGTCGATCCGCGCCTCCTCCAGATAGCGGAGGAAGACGACGTTGTTGACGTGCCCGAAGGCGTCCATGTCCGACCAGCGCAGGGGACAGCTGTAGATGTGGCGCACGCTCAGCCTCGGGTCAGCTTCTTGTACGTGGCGCGGTGCGGACGGGCCGCGTCCGGGCCGAGACGCTCGATCTTGTTCTTCTCGTACGACTCGAAGTTGCCCTCGAACCAGTACCACTTCGAGTCGCCCTCGTAGGCGAGGATGTGCGTCGCCACCCGGTCCAGGAACCACCGGTCGTGGGAGATGACCACGGCCGCGCCGGGGAACTCGAGCAGCGCGTTCTCCAGCGAGGAGAGGGTCTCGACGTCGAGGTCGTTGGTGGGCTCGTCGAGGAGCAGCAGGTTGCCGCCCTCCTTGAGCGTGAGCGCGAGGTTCAGGCGGTTGCGCTCACCACCGGAGAGGACGCCGGCGGGCTTCTGCTGGTCCGGGCCCTTGAAGCCGAAGGCGCTGACGTACGCGCGGGACGGCATCTCGACCTGGCCGACGTTGATGTAGTCCAGCTCGTCCGACACGACGGCCCAGAGGGTCTTCTTGGGGTCGATGTTGGCGCGGGTCTGGTCGACGTAGCTGATCTTGACCGTGTCGCCGATCTTGACCGAGCCCGAGTCCGGGGCCTCGATGCCCTGGATCATCTTGAACAGCGTGGTCTTGCCGGCGCCGTTCGGGCCGATGATGCCGACGATGCCGTTACGGGGCAGGGAGAAGGACAGGTCGTCGACGAGGACCTTGTCGCCGAACGCCTTGGAGAGGTTGTTGACCTCGACGACGATGGAGCCCAGACGCGGGCCCGGCGGGATCTGGATCTCCTCGAAGTCCAGCTTCCGCATCTTGTCGGCCTCGGCCGCCATCTCCTCGTACCGGGCGAGGCGCGCCTTGGACTTGGTCTGCCGGCCCTTGGCGTTGGAGCGGACCCACTCCAGCTCTTCCTTGAGGCGCTTGGCGCGCTTCTCGTCCTTGCGGCCCTCGACCTTGAGGCGGGCGGCCTTCTTGTCCAGGTACGTGGAGTAGTTGCCCTCGTAGGGGATCGCGCGACCGCGGTCGAGCTCGAGGATCCACTCGGCGACGTTGTTCAGGAAGTACCGGTCGTGCGTGACGGCGACGACGGCGCCCGCGTACTTCGAGAGGTGCTGCTCCAGCCAGTTCACCGACTCGGCGTCGAGGTGGTTGGTGGGCTCGTCGAGGAGGAGCAGGTCAGGGGCCTCGATGAGCAGCTTGCAGAGCGCGACGCGGCGCTTCTCGCCGCCGGAGAGGTTGGTGACCGGCCAGTCGCCGGGCGGGCAGCCCAGCGCGTCCATGGCCTGCTCCAGCTGCGCGTCGAGGTCCCAGGCGTTGGCGTGGTCCAGGTCCTCCTGGAGCTTGCCCATCTCGTCCATCAGGGCGTCCGAGTAGTCGGTCGCCATGAGCTCGGCCACCTCGTTGAAGCGCTTGAGCTTCCCCATGGTCTCGGCGGCGCCGTCCTGGACGTTCTCCAGGACGGTCTTGCTCTCGTCCAGCTTCGGCTCCTGCATGAGGATGCCGACGGTGTAGCCGGGAGACAGGAACGCGTCGCCGTTGGACGGCTGCTCCAGACCGGCCATGATCTTGAGGACGGTGGACTTACCGGCACCGTTCGGGCCGACCACACCGATCTTCGCACCGGGCAGGAAGCTCAGCGTCACGTCATCGAGGATGACCTTGTCGCCGTGCGCCTTGCGCGTCTTGCGCATCGTGTAGATGTACTCAGCCAAGAGAAACCGTCCGGCAAAGAGTGAGTGGGCAGATACACCCCATCTTGCCTGACCGCCACCCCTGGGAGCGAACCAGTAGGCGGTGGCCGCTCCGACCTGCGACTTCCCGGGCCGCCTCGGTAGCCGCCCGGTCACGGCCGGTCGCCACCGGTCCCCCTCGCGGCGGCTGTGGCCTGACCGGTCGCCGCCTGGGCCCGGCCGCGTACGCCGGTGCCGGGTCCCCGTACCGGGGCGGTGGACGGTACGGGGACCCGGCACCGGGCGGTGCGCGGGGTCAGAAGAGGAGTTCGCCGGCCGGGTATCCGTAGCCGATCCGGGTGCGCGGGGCATAGGAGCCCGCGCCGTCACCCTGGAAGAACCAGAGGTTGCCGGCGGTGTCGCGGCCGGTCAGGTCCGCGCTGCCGTTGCCGTCGAGGTCGCCGGGCGAGGTGAGCGCGGTGTAGGTCTGCCAGCCGGTGCCGATCTGGGCCCGGGCGGCGTAGGAGCCGGCGCCGTCGCCCTTGTACAGCCAGAGCGCCCCCGCCGGGTCGCGCGCGATCAGGTCCGCCTTCCCGTCCCCGGAGAAGTCACCCGGCGCCACCAGCGCGTCGTAGGTCTGCCAGCCATGGCCGATCTGGACCGGGGCGGCGTAGGAGCCGGTGCCGTCGCCCGTGTGGAGCCAGAGCGCCCCCGCCGGGTCGCGCGTGATCAGGTCCGCCTTCCCGTCCCCGGAGAAGTCACCCGGCGCCACCAGCGCGTCGTAGG
>NZ_JBFASK010000034.1:38184-73662 GCF_040677675.1 Streptomyces sp. NPDC053755
TCGTAGGTCTGCCAGCCGGTGGCGGCCTGGACACGGGTGCTGCCGGAGTACGTGCCGTTGACGGGGTTCGCCGGGTAGCGCCACAGGGAGCCCGCGGTGTCGACCGCGACGAGGGCGTCCCCGTCGCGGGCTATGTGCTCCATGCCGTTCCATCCGGTGCCGACCTTGCAGGCACCGGCCACGGTCGCGTCGGCGCGGCCCGCGTACCTCATGAGCGCGCCCTTGGCGTCCCGGCGGAAGACCGCGCCGGCGTCGGCGGCGGACGGCCCGCAGTCCGCCCAGTACGCGGCGCCCCGGAGCGGCTTGTGGTCGGAGACGAGGGTGTCCTGGGGGAGGACGTCGGCCTGGGCGCTCTTGAAGTGGGAGGCCGAGAGGAAGACGTAGTCGATCTTCGTGGTGTTGAAGGTCGGCTCGCCGCTGCGGCAGTGCGTACGGCCGTCCGCGCACGGGACGGCGACGAAGTGGTCGCTGTCCGTCTCGTCGGCTTCGATGAAGCTTCCCCAGCCGCCGTCGTCGATGGCGGGGGCGTAGAAGTACGAGGCCATCTTCGAGCGGGGGCCGCCGTTGAAGTCACCGCCGAGCACCACCGGGATTCCGGCGGCCTGCCACTCCTCGGCCTGCGCGGCGAGCTTGGCGGCCTCCTGCTCGCGCAGCGTGGCCTCGTTCCAGTAGAGGTGGACGGAGCAGGCCCAGTTGGCGCGGTTCTGCGTGTACGTCTTCACGCAGGGCACCGTGATGGGCTCGCGCTCGCCGCCCACGGTCAGGTCGAGCACCTTGGTCTCGGTGATCGGGCCCTTGACGAGGACCGCGTTGCCGTAGTCGGCGCCCCCGCAGACGGCGGAATTGCCACCCGGAAGGGCCGTGGCGAAGTGGCCCTGGAAGCCGTACGCCGCGAGGCGCTGGCGGATCGCGTCGAACTGCGGGCGGCACACCTCCTGGAGATGGAGCTGATCGGCGTTCCAGGTGGCGCCGGTCGCCTCGGCGACGACGCTGTCGACCCGGCGCTGGTTGCTGTACCCCTTCCCGTCGCTGCAGACGTTGCCGCAGATGTTGTAGCTGAGGAAGCGCAGGGGCGGGGCGTCCGCGCCGCCGACGCTGTCGGCCTGCGCGGTGGGCGCGAACGTCAGGGTGGCGAGGGCACTGCCGAGCAGGGCTGCGGCGGCGCCGAGCGCCTTGCGAAGTCTCACGTGGTGCTCCTGAGAGAGAGGGAGAAGGAGGAGAGGCCGAAAGGCACGGGGCCGTAGGCAGTAAGCAGAAGGCAGTAAGCGCAGTAGGCAGGGAGCGGAAGGGAGGAAGCGGGAAGCCGGGGGCCGCTCGGAATCGGCTGCGACCCGGGCGGCTCCGCCGGGGAGCGTGTCCGACGACGGGCGCGCTCCGGGCGCGTCGCCTGGCGCAGGCGGTATGAGGCGGCCCTCCGGGCGCAGCTGGTCCTGGGGCACCGGCCCGTCGCCGGACGCGGACCGGGCGCCGGACACGGAGACCGGGCGCCGGGCGCAAGCAGGGCGCCCGAGGCAGGCCGGGCGCCGGACGCAAGCCGGGCGCCGGACGTGAACGGGGTGCCGGACGCAGACCGGGCGCCGGACACAGGCCCGTCGTGCGGCGCCCCGCGCGTCGCTCGCCACCGCCACACGACGGCGACGGCCCCGGTGCGCTGTCCGCGCCTCCGGGGCCGTCGGTGACGGGGTCTCCCGCGTCACTCACCGTTCATCGTCGTACTGCCTACTGGCCGGCCGTGTTCTTCTTGCGGAGGAAGAAGACCGCGCCGCCGCCCAGGACCACGAGGAGCGCGGCGATGCCGGCGATCATCGGGGTGGCGTTGGAGCTGCCGGTCTCGGCCAGGTCGCCCGAGCCGCCGGTGGAGGAGCCGCCGGTGGTGCCCGCCGGGGTGCTCGGGGAGGGCTCGGTGGACGGGGTCTCCGACGGGGCCGGGCCCGGCGTGGCCGTCTTGCAGTCGAAGACGCCCTTGAAGTTCTTCTTGAAGTTCGGGCCGGTGATCGTGAAGTCGTACGCCTGGTCCTCGGCGAGCGGGACGGTCACGGTCTCGGACTTGCCGGCGCCGATCGTGACCTTCTTGCCCGCGAGCTCGAAGGTGAAGTCCTCGTCGCCCTCGTTGGAGGCGGTGACGTCGAGGCCGCCCTTGGCGCAGTTCTTCACGGCGGAGACGGCCGGGATCGCACCCTTCTTCGCCCAGGACGCGGAGGCCTTGGCGCTGACGGTGGACTTGCTCGTGCCGGCCAGGATCAGGGTCTGGCTCTTCACCTTGGTGGAGACGAAGGCGCGGCCGATCGGGACCGTCGTGTCGGCCTGGACGGTCAGCTCGGCCGCGCCTTCGGCGGAGCCGGCCGGGACGTCGAAGAAGACCTGGCCGCCGTTGGCGACCTCGGTGACGGCCTTGCCGTCCTTGTCGACCAGCTTGACGCCCTCGGGCGCGCCGGGGACGAGGGAGACGGCGGCCGAGGCGGCGTTGGTGTTCACCGTGATCGGGCCGAGGCGCTCGCCGGGCTTGCCGGCGACGGACGACGGGGAGAGGGTGAGGGATGCCTTGGGCTCCGCCAGGTTCTGCGCGCTCTTCTCGAGGTAGTCGGTGAGCGCAGCGGCGTTCGCGTCCTTCGGCACCGCGTTGATGTTGTCGGAGAACTGCCAGATCGCGGCCTGGGTGGCGGCGGCGGCGGTCTGCTCGGTGAGGCTCGCGACGCCGGCCTTCTTGGCGAGGTCGGCCAGGTCGTTCTTCTGCGGGTACGAGTTCTGCAGGATCCAGCGGATCTTGCCGGCGTTCTCGTTGTCGTGCAGGGAGGACTGGTCCCAGCCGACCTCCTTGTACTCCTCACCCTTCAGGGCCTTCGTGTGGAAGTCGATGCAGTAGGTCTGCAGCGCCCCACCGGGGGTGACCTGCATCTCGAACAGGCCGGCGTTGTACTCGCCCTTGCCCTCGATGGTCACCTTGTCGAAGACGGCGAGGCTGCCGAGCGTCGCGGTCGCGCCGCCCGTGCTCTGCGGACCCTCGTCGGCCATCGCCGGGCCGGCGACGGCTATCGCACCCACGGCGACCAGGCCGGAGGCCACGGTCGCGGCGGCAAGGCGGGCTGCGCCGCGCCTCAGAACTGAAGACATGTTTTCCCCTCCGGGCGAGCTGCTCCGCACCGTGTGTCACGACGCGTGGGGGGAGCGCTTCGCCAGCAGACTCACAGACCCAACTGACTCAAGGCCGGACTCGCGTGCAGACTCAAGTCCCGTATGAGTACCCGCGCATCCTAGGGACGGGGAAGAGCTCGCTGCCCTTCCGTACGGTCTGATAACCATTCCGTCTCGGAATCGTTATCACCGAGGCCCGATTCGGGTGGATGCTCAGGTCACGGTGTCGACATATCCCCCACAACTCCTGGTCAGAGGACGGGTTCCAGGACCTGGCCGACCTGCGGGGGGCCGTCGGCGGACGGGCGGACGGGCGTGGCCGCCGGGTCCTGCTCCTGCGCCGAAGGGGCCTGCGGAGTCTCCCACGGGTCGCGGGGCGCACCGGAGATGCCGTTCTCCTGGCGTTCCGTCAGACGCGGTTCGCCCTTCATCACGCGCCGGAACGCCGCCGTGCCCCGTGACAGATCGTGACCGACCGCGACCGCGTCGACGTCCACGAACGTCTTCCGCTGACCGTCCCGTTCCTCCTCACGCACCCTCAAGCGGCCGTGCACCAGCAGCGGTTCGCCGACCGCGACCGAGGCGGCGAGATTGGCGCCCAGGGCCCGCCAGGCGAAGACGGTGTAGAAGCTGGTGTGCCCGTCGGCCCACACGCCGCGCTCCCTGTCCCAGCGGCGGGCCGTCACGGCGAAGCGGAACCTCGCCACCCCGCCCGTCGCGGTCTCCCGGTACTCCACGCTCGTCGCCACGTTCCCGACCAGCGTCACCGTCGTCTCGTTCATGACTCACTCCCCCTGCGTCCACTCGGCCTGTCGTCGTGTCACCAGGCTTCCGTGACAGGGCGGATACCGCTGCCGGCTGTGGACGGCCGCGCAACCGGGGGAAACGTCATCACCCGAGAGGGTGAACCGGGGGGGTTCACCTCACCCGCGCGCCGGGCCGCGTCCCTCCCCACCGGGCTCCGCCGAGCCGCGAGACACGCGCACCCGACCGCGTCCCCGACACCGTGACGTACTGCTCGCGCACCTCCCGGTAGCGCATCAGCTCCGCCGAGATCGGGTCGAGCACCCGGGCCCGCCCGCAGGCGGCCGCCGCCTCGCGCAGCGTGCGCTCGGCCTCCTGTCCGTACCGCCGGGCCGGGCCCTTGACAGCGGCCGCGCACGCCCACTCCACCAGCGGGCCGCCGACGATGCCGCCGATCATGATCAGGACGGGCGGCAGGAGACCCGGTTCCACCACGCCGATGATCTGGCCGATCAGCCACAACGCCCCGGCGAACTGCAGGAACGTCATCAGCACCTGCGCCAGCACGGCGGCCGGCCACCAGGCCGGGCGGGGCGGGCGGGCCGCCGGGTCCCCGACGCCCGCCGCGAGCTCGTCGAGAGCCTCCGGCAGCCCTTCCGCCCCCCTGACCGCCGCTTCCCGCACCGCCTGTCCCCACGGCGCGGGCAGCCCCCGGGAGGCGTCGGCGGCGACGATCCGCACCGCCTGCTCCACGCGCTGGCGCGCCGTCAGCTCGTCCTCCGCGGGGAGCCGGAGGCGCGGATCGGTGGTGCCGTGGTCGCGAATCCGTTCGTACCAGCGGTAGAGCCGCAGCCACGGAGTGCCGCAGGCGCGGATGGCGTTCCGGCGCCAGACGCGCTCGGCGGCCTCACCGGCCGCGGTGGCGCCGACGGCGACGGCGAGGCGGGCCGAGAAGTCGTCCCGCGCGCGTTCCCCGAGCCCGGTGGGGCCGTCGGCGACGTACACCGGCCGGAGCCGGCCCGCCGCGGCGTCGATGTCGGCGGCGAGACGCCGCGCCGGCGCGGTCCGGTCCTGGACGAAGCGGCCGAGCAGCTCGCGCAGTTCACCGACGCCCTCCCCGGTGAGCGCCGACAGGGCGAGGACGGTGGCGCCGGGTTCGCCGTGCTCGCCGAGCGCCACTCCGTCCTCGTCGAGCAGGCGGCGCAGGTCGTCCAGGACGAGGTCGGCGGCGTCGGTGCTCAGGCGGTCGATCTGGTTGAGGACGACGAAGGTGACCTCGGCGTGGCCGGCGAGCGGGCGCAGATAGCGCTCGTGGAGGGAGGCGTCGGCGTACTTCTCGGGGTCCACGACCCAGATGACGGCGTCGACCAGGCCGAGGACGCGGTCCACCTGGTCGCGATGGGTGGTGACGGCAGAGTCGTGGTCGGGCAGGTCGATCAGGACGAGCCCCTGGAGCTCCTCGTCCCCCGCGCCGCCCGCGAGGGGGCGGCGGCGCAGGCGGCCGGGGACCGCGAGCCGGTCCAGGAGCCCGGCCGAGCCCTCGGACCAGCTGAGGGCGATGGGCGCGGCCGTGGTGGGGCGGCGCAGACCGGTCTCGGAGACGGGAACGCCGGCGAGGGCGTTGAATAGGGTGGACTTGCCGCTTCCGGTGGATCCCGCGATGGCGACGACGGTGTGCCGGGCGGAGAGCCGCTGACGCGCCGCGGCCTCGTCGAGTACGCGTCCGGCCTCGGCGAGCGTGTCGTTCTCCAGACGTGTCCGGGAGAGGCCGACCAGTTCGTGCAGGGCGTCGAGACGGATGCGCAGGGAACCGCCGTACTGCCCGCCCAGGGTCGGCAGGCCGTCCTCCTCCTCGGGGTGTTCCTGCGGCGGGAAGGGGGTGTCCTCGGCCCGTTCGGCCCCCGCCCTGCGGGCGATCAGGCCGTCGTCCCAGCGGTCGTCCACCGTGCTGCTGCTCACCGGTCCTTCTCCTTCTGCAGTACGGAGAGCGCGGCGATCAGCTCCGCCTGCGGCTCGGGGGTCACGTCGAGGGCGTCGAGGGGGGCCAGGAGCCGGTCGCGTTCGGCGTGCAGGGCGCGGTCGAGGTACGTCGTGACCAGTTCGCCGCCCTTGTCGCGCAGGCGCAGGGCGGCCTGGGCGCCGAGGAGTTCGGCGAGCCGTTCGCCGGCCGCCCGGGCGCGGCGGCCGCCGAGGAGGGCGGTGGCGAGGAGGGCGGCGACGGTGTCCGAGTCGACCCCGACGCTGCGGGCGGGGACGGAGCGGGAGGCGGCGGCGCGTTCACCGCCGCCCACCTCCTCGTCGGCCAGTTCCTCCAGTTCGCGCCGCCAGCGCCGTACGACCATGCCGATCCGCTCGCCTGCCTCGGGGTCGAGGCCGGCGAGCTCGGCGGCGCCGAGTGCCGCGGCGGCGGGTTCGCGCCGCCAGGCGTCCCGTACCCGCTCGTCGGCGGCCGCGACGGCGCAGTGGACGAGGGCGGCGAGGGATTCGGTGAGGGCGTCGAGGAGCTCTTCGGCGGAGCTGTCCCGCGGATAGGCCCGCCAGCGGGTGCGGGCGTCACCGGCGAGGACGGCGCCTCGCTGCAGCTGCCGGCGGACGCGTTCGCCCTGTTCGGTGTAGGCGGTCTCGACGGCGCCGCCGAGGCGGACGGCGGCGGCGTACTGGGCGGCGACGGCCGCGGCGAGTTCGGGGACGCGGCTGTCGAGGGAGCCGACGACGCCGGAGACGGTCCGGGCGACGGCCTGCTGGCGGGCGGCGAGGTCCTGGGCGCGGTGGGCGAGCCAGGCGCGCAGCGGGGCGACGGCGGTGTCCGGCAGCAGCCCGCTGCCTCCGCCGGTCGACTCGGGGAGTTCGGGGATGGTGAACCGGGGCACGTCGGCGAGGCCGGCCTTGTCGAGCAAGGCCTCGTACTGCCGGGAGACCTCGCCGATGACCTGGTGGGGGACGCGGTCGAGGACGGTGAGGAGGGTGACGTCGTACTCCTTCGCGGTACGGAGCAGGTGCCAGGGGACGGCGTCGGCGTACCGGGAGGCGGTCGTGACCATGACCCAGATGTCGGCGGCGCACATCAACTCGGCGGCGAGCAGGCGGTTCTCGACGACGAGTGAGTCGATGTCGGGGGCGTCGAGGAGGGCGATGCCGGGGGTGAGGGCGGAGGAGGTCTCGACGCGCAGCGCGTTGTCCTGCGCGGGTTCCTCGGCGGGGTGGTCGTCGTCCTGCTGGGGCAGCCAGACGCGGGTGAGCTGAGGGAGGACGCGCATGCCGGCGAACCAGTGGTGGTCGTCGGGGTGGCAGACGAGCACGGGCGTACGAGTGGTGGGGCGGAGCACGCCGGCCTCGCTGACCCTCCGCCCCACAAGGGAGTTGACGAGGGTGGACTTCCCGGCTCCGGTGGAGCCGCCGACGACGGCGAGGAGGGGGGCGTCGGGGTCCTTGAGCCGGGGGACGAGGTAGTCGTCGAGCTGCGCGAGCAGCTCGACACGGGTCTGCCGGGCGCGTGGGGCGCCCGGAAGGGGGAGGGGTAGACGCACGGCGGCGACACAGTCGCGCAGGGCGGAGAGTGCGTCGATCAGCTGAGGCCGTTCGTCCAAGGTCACCACATGCGAAGAATGCCCAATTTTGGAGCCTTTTTGAAGCGTATAACGGTCCTACGCGCCGACCGAACAACTGACGACACGAGCCTCAGGCATAACGAGTGCACAACACCCGGGCCAAGTGGCGCGAAAAGCGCTGCGGGAATCGCACCTGCCTGCGATTATCGTTCCGCTTCACCGAACCTCCACATCGTGCCACGCAGGTGAAGCAACCGGGCCAAGGCGATCGGAGCCCTATCCTTGACCCGGCAGGCCACGCCCCACCCACCAGGGGCTCCCGGCCACCGGGCCACCACCCGGCCCCCGTAGCTCAGTGGATAGAGCAGGTGCCTTCTAAGCACTTGGCCGCAGGTTCGAGTCCTGCCGGGGGCGCACGACGGAAGACCCTCCTTCGGGAGGGTCTTTTCGCTGGTCAGGACCGTCTCCGGCCCACGGCGGGAGTTCCTGGGGGAGAGATGGCAGGAATGGCTCGATCCGTCCGGCTGACGCGAGGCCGGGCTCGTCCCGCCGTCATCGCGTAGCGGGTCGAGGAGAAAACGGGGAGACGGGACGCACCGGGCGGGGGCACGATCTCAGCGCCGCACCATCGACGCGAAAGGACCCGGCCGCCATGGCTCGTGCCATCACCTTGATTCGCTCCGCCTCGCTCTCCGATGTCGCCGAGTACGCCTACGCGGCCACGGCACCTGCCGAGGCACGCCTGATCTTCCTGGCCGGGGCGTGTCCGCTCGACGCCGACGGCTCCACGGCGGCTATCGGGGACTACGCGGGTCAGGCAGCGAAAGCGGTCGAGAACATGCGGGTCGCTCTCCGGGACGCCGGGGCGTCGCTCCGGGACGTGATCAGCACAAGGGTCCTCGTCGCATCGGCCCGGCGCGAGGACCTGGTGGCTGCCTGGGAGGTGGTCCGGGAAGCGTTCGGTGACCACGACGTCCCCAGTACCCTGCTGGGTGTCACCGTGCTGGGCTACCGGGACCAGCTCGTCGAGATCGAGGCCGTCGCCGCCGTGCTCGATTCCTGAGCCCCGTGGCCGCCCCGTCGGAGCCGGGCGCGGCCTCGGACCTGAGGAGTCGCCGTCCTGCGGATCGTGCCGGGAACCGGCCGCTCGGCAGGGGCGAGTGACCGGGTTCCGTGCCGCAGGACAACCGGTACGGCAGAAGGGCCAGGCCACGACCGAGCCCCTCTGGTTCGGCAGCACGACCCCGCCCCACACCTGTCAGAGACGGGTGTGATGATCCGTCCCATGGCTACCTGGCTCGACCGCACCGACTTCGCCCGCTACGCGCTCATCCCGGAGGAACTCCTTCCGGCATGGGAAGGGAACGAGGCGGACGACGTGATCGACGAGTACGTCTCGGCCCTGCGGATCGCCGGCCGCGACATCCTGACGCTCGGCGCCGAGCCCCTGTCCGTCACCTGGCTCGCCGAGCCCCTCACGTTCGCACGCTGGTGCCACGCCGACGACGACACGGGACTGCTGTCCGCCGTCCGCGCCGCCACGACAGCCGACGGCTGGAAGGACGTCCTCTCCCTCGAACTCGCGGGGCGGTACGTCCTCGCCGACGCCGCCTACGAGGCCGGCAGGATCCTCGGCTCCCTGAAGGACGCCCGGCAGCGGGCGGAGGCGCTCCGCGTCGAACTGTCACCAGGCCGCTATCGCGTCCAGTCGCTGATCATCGATCCCGACCCCAGGACACGGTTCATGCTGGAACGGCTACTGCCCGAATGAGTGGTCACCAGCCTCCGTCGCTGCGAGGATCCGTCCATGGACGACTACGCGTGGCCCACGGGCCCCAACGGGCCGGCGCCGCAGGTTCTTCGGCGCGGCTGGGCGGCCACCGTCGAGGCTCTGCCCGTCGGCTCCCGAGTCACCGGAGAAGTCGACGGGCGGCGGCGTTTCGGGGCCTTCCTCTCCCTCGACGGCTTCCCCGAGGCCGTGGCCTCGGCCGAGATCACCGCCATGCCGCCGGAGATGGAGCTGCCGGCTCCCGGGGCTCGCGTCGAGGGCGAGGCCGTGCCGCACGCCGGGCACGACCGTCAGGTGAGGGTCGAGCTCCACGGGTGGGCGACGCCTGATGCGCTCGGCACCGGTGACGCGTGATGCCGGACGAGACGGTTCCCCTCTGTCCTCTGTGCGACCGGCGACTGACGGCCGGAGCGTTCGTTCTGTGCCCGCGGGACGATGACGACACGCAGACCTGCCGTGTGGTCTGGGGGTGTTCCGAAGAGCATGTCTGGTGGAAGTGGGCCGATCGCCCCGGCGGCCCGCTGGAGCCGTGCCCCCATCCGGACCTGTTCGGCGCATGAGCTGCCGGGAGCGGCCGGCGGAAGACCCTCCTTCGGGAGAGCCTTCCGCGGACCGCTGCGGCGCTCACGGATGTCCGCTCAGGGCGCCGTCTCGCTGCTGAACGCGGTGAGGAGCGCCCTGGCACGGTTCCGGAAGGCTTCGTCCTGGTGGATGACGCGGTTCTCGACGCCCGAGCGGACCACGCGGGCGTCGCCGTCGGCAAGGACCGCGAGCCGGCGCAGGTGGTCGCCGTTCAGGGCGGTGGCTCCCAGGGCTTCCAGCGCCTCGCAGGCGCCCGCCGGATCGGCGCCCGACTCGGCGGAGGTGAGGGCGGTCGCGGCGAGCGCGGCGTGGTCCAGAGCCGCGGGGTCCGCGACGGCGATCAGGGCCGGCACCACGGCCGACGCCTGCACCGGATCGTCGAGGGCCGCCTCCAGTCTGGCGGTGAGCGGGCGAGCGGCCGGGCCCAGGAGGGCGGTCGCCCGAGCGGCCCGCGCCACCGACCAGCGGGTCCACGGGCTCCGCGCGGCACGGTCGAAGACCGAACCGAGGACGGTGACCGAGGGGCCGGGGTCCCCCGTGACGCGCCACAGAGCAACCGCGAGGGCCGTGTCCGTGTCCAAGGCGGGCGTGGTGTCCTCGTCCGGGCCGCTGAGCGCCTCACGCAGGAGTGGCGCCAGGACCGCTCCCCTGGAGCCGAGTTCCGCGGCGATCCGCGCCGCATCGCGCGGGTCTCGGCCGCCCCGGCCGAGTTCCTGTTCCAGGCATCGCAGCAGCGGCTCGGGATCGTCCGTGAGGTCGTACAAGGCCTTCGCCGCCGGCAGGGACCCCTCTCGGGCCGCCTCCCGCAGGGCGGCGACGGCCACGTCGCGATCCGGCCGAGCGCAGTCGGCCGCCACCGACACGAGGGCGCGCGGGGCCTGGCCGGGAAGGTGTCGCACCGCTGCGCACAGTTCGGGCAGCGCCGCCGCCGCCTCGGCGCCCCACCCGGCCAACAGAGCGGTCAGCTGCCAGGGTTCGTTGCCGCTGAGTTCCCCGGGCCGCGAGAGGCGGGAGCGAACGGCGTCGAGAAGCTCGCCGTCGTACGGGAAGGCCGGGCTTTCCGCGTCCCACAGCCGGGTGGCCGCGTCGAGGGCGCGCGGGCGGCGCCCGAGGCCGGCGGCGAGGAGCGGGGCGGCCCGCGTGGGCGCGACGAGCGCGAGCGCGGCCAGAGCACGGTCGGCGTGATCGTCCTCCCGGTCCGGGTTCCGTCCGGCGAGCGGGGCGAGAACGGCCGCCGCCGGTTCGGCGGCGCCGGCGAGCCGTCCCAGGAGGGACGCCATGCCGATCACCGACTCGTCGTCGACAGCCGCCGCGCACAAGCCCTCCGCCAACCGCCGTGGGGCACCGCGCGAGAGCATGCAGGCGCGGTCGGCCGCCCACAGGCCTTCGGCCCTGACCTCGGCCCGGTCGTCCCGCAGGGCGGCGTCGACCAGGGCGAAGGCCGCCTCTCGATCCGGCTCGAGGTCGCGGGCCAGGAGGGCTTCGACGACGGCGGCCAGCGGCTCGCCGCGAGCGAGGTCGAAGTCGGAGCGCAAGGAGTCGGCGGGCAGGAGCGACACCATCGTCGCGTGCAGGGACTCGGTCCACGAAGCGCCCGCGTCGAGACGGGCGAAGAGGGCGGCCAACCGCACCACAGCGGGCTCGGAGGGCTCTTGGTCGTGTCCGGAGAGTCTCGCCTGGGCCGCGGTGTCCGGTGCGCCCGATCGCCGCGTCGTCGCCGGTCGCCATGGCTCCGCCCTTGGGGCGGACGCCGATGCCTTCCGGACGCTCCCCAGCACGGACGCCGCCTCGGCCGCTCCTCGCCGCCGGTCGAGCCGGGCGATCCCGGCCAGGACCTCGGCCCGGACGGCGGGCTCGGTCTCCTCCGCCCAGCGGGCGAGCAGTTCGGGCAGGGCGGTGTCCGTGCCGCGGGTGTGCGAGACCGCCCAGGCGGCGGTCCGACGGACGACCGGCTCGGCATCGGCCAGCAGCGGCAGAAGCAGCTCCAGCTGCTCGGCCACGGCCGCCCGCACCGCACCCGGTGCCACGCCGTACTCGTCCTCGCTCTCCGCCATGCCGCCGAGCAGCCCCAGAACGTCGGCCGTACGGTGACCGGCAGCCGCGGCCCTGGCGAGGAACGGCGCGGCGGCGGCGCTGGCGGTGTAGACCGTTCCCTGGTGGAGCACGCACCCGTACAGCTCCGACAACGCTTCGTCCGCCTCGCCCGGGTCCGTACCCGCCAGTGCCCGTAGCAGGCCGGGGACGTCCTCCGCGGTGCCGTACGCGTGGGAGAAGGAGGCCCAGGGGAAGGTGTCCAGGCCGTCGAGCGGGTGTGCGAGATCCATGGGGAGCATGATGGCAGCCGCCCCTGACAGAGCCTCCCCGGCGCCGGCCGCGAGGCCCGCGCCACCCACGAGGCCCGCGCCACCCACCCGGTACGGCCGTCAGGACCCCGGTACGGCCGTCAGGACCCCGTGGCGTCGCCGAAGCGGGCGCGGTAGGCGGTCAGGGACTCGTCGGTGATCTTGGCGAAGAGGACCGGGGGGACCGTGAAGGGCGTGCCGGGCGGGAGGGTGGTCAGGGAGGCGGCCTGGTCGGCGGTCACCCAGGTCGCGGTGTCGTCCGGGAGGGCGAAGGCGCCGCGCAGGGCGGCGGCCGTGGCCGGGATGACCGGTTCCGAGACGATCGCGTACAGGTGGATCAGGTTCATCGCGGTGCGCAGGGTCAGGGCGGCGCCGTCCGGGTCGGTCCTGATCTCCAGCCAGGGCGCCTTCTCCTCCAGGTAGGAGTTGCCCGCGGACCACAGGGCGCGCAGGGCGGCGGCGGCCTTGCGGAACTGGAGCGCCTCCGTCTGCTCCTCGTACTCCGCGAGCAGGCGGGCGATCTCCGCGCCCAGCTTCGCCTCCGCGTCGCCGGCGGCGCGGCCCGCCGGGACCTCGTCGCCGAACCGCTTGCGGGAGAAGGACAGCACCCGGTTGACGAAGTTGCCCAGGGTGTCGGCCAGGTCCTTGTTCACCGTGGCCGTGAAGTGCTCCCAGGTGAAGGAGGAGTCGTCCGACTCGGGAGCGTTGGCGATCAGGAAGTAGCGCCAGTAGTCGGCGGGAAGGATCTCCAGGGCCGCGTCCGTGAAGACGCCGCGCCTCTGCGAGGTGGAGAACTTGCCGCCGTAGAAGGTCAGCCAGTTGAAGCCCTTGACGACGTCGGCCTTCTTCCACGGCTCCCGTACGCCGATCTCGGTCGCCGGGAACATCACCGTGTGGAAGGGGACGTTGTCCTTCGCCATGAACTGGGTGTAGCGGACGGTGTCGTCGGCCTCGTACCACCACGACCTCCAGTCGCGGCTCTCACCGTCGGGGGCGGCGTCCGCCCACTCCTTCGTGGCGCCGATGTACTCGATCGGGGCGTCGAACCAGACGTAGAAGACCTTGCCCTCGGCGGCGAGTTCCGGCCAGGTGTCGGCCGGGACCGGCACGCCCCAGTCCAGGTCGCGGGTGATGGCGCGGTCGTTCAGGCCCTCGGTCAGCCACTTGCGGGCGATCGACGTCGACAGCTGCGGCCACTGGTCGCAGACGGTGGCCATCCACTCCTCGACCTCGTCCTGGAGCTTGGACTGGAGCAGGAAGAGGTGCTTGGTCTCGCGGATCTCCAGGTCCGTGGAGCCGCTGATCGCCGAGCGCGGGCCGAGCAGGTCCGTCGGATCCAGGACGCGCGTGCAGTTCTCGCACTGGTCGCCCCGGGCCCTGTCGTAGCCGCAGTGCGGGCAGGTGCCCTCGACGTAGCGGTCCGGCAGGAAGCGGCCGTCGGCCGGTGAGTACACCTGGCGGATCGCCCGCTCCTCGATGAAGCCGTTCTCGTGCAGCCGGCGCGCGAAGTGCTGGGTGATCTCGGCGTTCTGCGGCGAGGAGCTGCGGCCGAAGTGGTCGAAAGCGAGGCCGAACCCGTCGTACTCGGCCTTCTGCGCGTCGTGCGCCTGCGCGCAGAAGGCGGCGACGGAGAGCCCGGCCTCCTTCGCGGCCAGTTCGGCCGGTGTGCCGTGCTCGTCGGTGGCGCAGATGAAGAGGACGTCGTGGCCGCGCCGGCGCAGGTACCGGGAGTACACGTCCGCCGGGAGCATCGACCCGACCATGTTGCCCAGGTGCTTGATCCCGTTGATGTAGGGAAGCGCGCTGGTCACCAGGTGTCGAGCCATCCTCGGATGCTCCTTCTCGTAGGCAGGGCGCCCATGGCGATGCCACGGCGGGCCCGGGTCGGGAGACGGCGGCCGGCGCGATCGCCACGATCGCTCGCCGACGTCACGCGGGGTGACGGAACGGGGCCGCGAGCCACCGCGATCGTAGCGAACCGGGGTCGTGCGGGCTCGCGGGTTTTCCGGCCCCCGGGCCGCTGACGAGGGGCGTCACAGCGGCGTCCGCGATCCCGCCCGGCTCAGCCGCCTGGCGTCCGGGACCCGCTCACCCTGCGGTGGTCCGCCGGGACGTCTGCACCGCGCGGACTCGGTGAGGTCCTCCCGGGTCAGCGTCGCCGGCCCGGCGTGGCCCGAGAGGGCCAGGGTCAGGTCGAGTTCGGCGAGGAGGCAGCGCGGGACGTGGTCGACGCCCGCCTGACCGTCGAGGGCGAGGCCGTAGGCGTAGGGGCGGCCGACGAGGACTCCGGAGGCGCCGAGCGCCAGGGCCTTGGCGATGTCGGCGCCCGTGCGGACGCCGCCCGTCGTGCGGACGCCGCCCGTGGGTTCCGCGCCCGAGGGGCGCCCCCGGCCCCACCCTGCCATCGGAGCGCGCCGTTGCCACCGGCCGGGAGTGCACCTGTCTCGAGCGGACACCCGCGGCTAGGGACGCTCGCCAGGCGGAGGAGCGTCCTCGTACGGGGCGTACTCGGGACGTTCCCGGCAACGCGGCGAGCGGGCGTGCCGGGCGGCGCGGGGCAGGCGGGACTCTCGCAACTGCCCTAGAGCAGGGTGGCCGCCCCGGTTCCCAGCCAGACGGCCGCGAGTCCGGCGGCCACGCTCCCGCCGACGTTGGCCGCGGCGTATCCGCGCGCCCCGCTCTCGTACAGCCTCAGGCTCTCGTACGAGAAGGTGGAGTACGTCGTCAGCGCCCCGCACAGGCCCGTGCCGAGCAGCAGGTGGGCCCGGGCCGAGGTGACGCCGGTGAGCAGGCCGAGGACGAAGGAGCCGACGACGTTCACCGTGAAGGTGCCCCAGGGGAAGAGCGAGTCGTGGCGCGACTGGACGGCCCGGTCGGTCAGATAGCGCAGGGGCGCGCCGACGGCTCCGCCGGCGAGGACGAGGAGCCAGTTCACCTCCGCCGCTCCCGGCCGCCGTAGCGGATGACCTCGCAGTCGTCGAGCATGACGAGTGCGTCGCCCACCAGCGCGTCGAGATGCGGCAGGAACGCCCGGATCCGCTCTTCGGTGTCCACGAGCACGATCGCGACCGGCAGGTCCTCGCTCAGCGAGAGCAGCCGTGTGGTGTGCACGAGGGAGGAGGCGCCGTAACCCTCCACGCCGCGGAACACGGAGGCTCCGGCGAGACCGCTCTCGTGTGCCCGGTGCACGATCTCGGAGTACAGCGGCCGGTGGTGCCAGACGTCGCTCTCCCCGACCAGGATCGTCACGCGCAGGGCCCTGCCCGCCGGTCTCGTCATCGCGGTCTCCTCACCAGCACGCCACGGGCCGCCGTGGTCGCGGCCCAGACGGCGGTCAGTGCCACGATCGCCGTCGATCCCAGATAGAGGATGCCCCGCGCCGCGTCCCCGGCGCTCAACAGGCGCTGCGTGTCGAGCGCGTACGTGGAGAAGGTGGTGAAGCCGCCGAGGATCCCCGTGCCGAGGAAGGGGCGCAGGAGGCGGTGGGGCGGCGCCCCGGCCTCGGTGAGGAGGACCATGAGCGCGCCGATCGCCGCGCAGCCGGACGCGTTCACGGCGAGGACCGTCCACGGGAAGGCGCCGGGCGGGGTGGGCCAGGCCAGCACCGCGGCATAGCGGGCGGCCGCGCCGAGGGCGCCGCCGGCCGCGACGGCCGCGACGACCGGCAGCTGCCCGCGCGTTCCCATGGCGGCAGGTTAGGGCCTGTCGGGCCGTGTCGGGGGAGGCGCCTCCTCGGGGCCGGCCCGTCGTCCCCGCGCTTAGCCGTCAGCCGGTCAGGGAGTCGAGCAGGGTGGTCGCCCAGCCGGCGTCGTAGTGGTCGAGGCGGGGGAAGCCGCCGTCGTAGAGGTCGCCGGTGAAGACGTAGGTGGCGCCCGGGTTGTGCGCGGTGTAGCCGCCGGGGGCGAAGAAGTGCGGGCTGCCCTGGATGTGGGGGCCCCGCGCCTCGTGCCACTGCTCGTAGACCTCGCGCCGGCCCGCCCCCTGGGACAGGGCCTTCTCCAAAGCGCCGGCGTCGACGTCGGGGCACTCCTCGGCGATGTCGAGGATGACGGAGTGGACGGATATGCAGCGGTGTTCGGTGTAGAAGGCGCGGCGCAGGCCGGCGTCGAGCTGGTCGGAGCCGCGCAGACCGCCCGCTTCGGGTGCCTTGGCGGCCTGGACGGCCTCGAGGGCGGGCAGGATGCTCGACGGGTACTCCCACAGGGGCGCGTTCCAGAGCCGCCAGCCCAGTTCGGGGCGGTGGGCGCCGAGCATGACGATCTCCGCGTCGACGATGTGCTTGGGCGTGGGCTGGCGGTTGAACAGCTCCAGCGGGAAGGCGCGGTGGTCGATGAGGAGGTCCTGGCCGCGTTCGGCGGCGGTGGCCCGCAGGGTGTTCAGGGCGAGCGAGGCCCAGGGGCAGCCGATGTCCGACCAGGCGGTGACGACGGGCTGTGTGGCTTCTCGTACGGGTGTCATGGCCGTGAGCGTGGGCATCGGGGGGCGGGGCGTCCAGCCCGCGCCGAAGACTTCGTCACCATGACCGACGGGCGGCGGGGCGCCACCGGAAGGCTTTCCGGATAAGTTTCCGTTTCTGCCGGAGGTCGTGCAGTATGGGGAGGACGGACCTTGCTGGGGCGGCTTGGAGTGTTGTGTCATGCAGTTCGGAATCTTCACCGTCGGGGACAGGACCACCGATCCCACCGACGGCACCACGCCGGGTGAGTACGAGCGCATCAAGGCGATGGTCACCATCGCCCGCAAGGCGGAGGAGGTCGGACTGGACGTCTTCGCGACGGGCGAGCACCACAACCCGCCGTTCGTGCCGTCCTCCCCGACGACGCTCCTCGGCCACATCGCGGCCCGCACGGAGCGGCTGATCCTGTCGACGTCCACGACGCTGATCACCACCAACGACCCGGTGAAGATCGCCGAGGACTTCGCCATGCTCCAGCACCTGGCGGACGGCCGGGTGGACCTGATGATGGGGCGCGGCAACACCGGCCCGGTCTACCCGTGGTTCGGCCAGGACATCCGCCAGGGCATCCCGCTCGCCGTCGAGAACTACGCCCTGCTGCACCGGCTGTGGCGGGAGGACGTGGTGAACTGGGAGGGCCGGTTCCGTACGGCGCTCCAGGGCTTCACCTCGACGCCCCGCCCGCTGGACGGCGTCCCGCCGTTCGTCTGGCACGGCTCGATCCGCTCCCCCGAGATCGCCGAGCAGGCGGCCTACTACGGCGACGGGTTCTTCGCCAACCACATCTTCTGGCCCAAGGAGCACACGGCCAAGATGGTCGGGCTCTACCGGCGGCGGTACGCGCACTACGGCCACGGAACGCCGGAGCAGGCGATCGTCGGCCTGGGCGGCCATGTCTTCATGCGGAAGAACTCGCAGGACGCCGTACGGGAGTTCCGGCCCTACTTCGACAACGCGCCGGTCTACGGCCACGGGCCGTCCCTGGAGGAGTACACGCGCGAGACGCCGCTCACGGTCGGCTCCCCCCAGGAGGTGATCGAACGGACGTTGTCCTTCCGGGAGTACGTGGGCGACTACCAGCGGCAGTTGTTCCTGGTGGACAGCGGCGGCCTGCCGCTGAAGACGGTCCTGGAACAGCTCGACCTGCTCGGTGAGGAGGTGGTCCCGGTGCTGCGCAAGGAGATGGAGAGCATGCGGCCCGCCGACGTGCCCGAGGGGCCGACGCACGCGGCCCGGGTGGCCCGGCGCGACGCCGAGGCGGCGGCGCGCGCGTAGGAGCGGCGGCACGGGCGTGGGGCGGTGGGCGGGTGTGCGCCGCCCACCACGTAAGCGAGACGGACAGGCGCGGCTCCTGGCCTGGGGCATTAACCAGGAGCCGGCCCGTTCCGCCTCGTCCTGCGATGGTCGGGCCGCGTTCCACCCTGGTCAAAGCGGGGTCCGGGAGTCTGTCAGATCACCCGCGCGCCGGTTTGAAACCGGGTGACGCGATTGTGGCCGGACCTCGCCCCCTGGTGGTCCGGCCACACCTCTCTCCCCTGCCGGACGGTGTCCGGACCCCTGTACGTCACCCGGGAAGCCGCCCCCGGTGGTCCGACCACCATCCGGCGGCCCAGACGGGTGCCGGGTACACCTCGCCCCCGGTGGGCCCCGGACGAGACGGTGTGAGGGCAGCTGGAGGGAGCTGCGAAACCGTCGGGCAGGAGTGTCGTGAGTTCATCCGTCGCAACCAAGCGCAGGACCGTTCTCGATTCACTGGGGATCCAGCACCGCACCGGACTCGGGCCGCACTCGGCGCCGTACCGGACCGCGGTGGCCGACGATGTCTACGACGAGCTCTGTGCCACGCTCTTCTCGGGGTTTCCCCGGCGCGATCAGCGTCTGAAGGCAGAGCAGTACCTTCGGGGTCTGCTGACCGCACAGGGCCGCAAGTCGATACGTAACATCGCCGCACAGATCGGTGGCGCGGCCGCCGAGCAGAGTCTGCACCATTTCATTTCGAGCTCCACCTGGGACTGGCGGCCGATGCGAGCCGCACTCGCCGGTTTCCTGGAGCAGAACAGCTGCCCACAGGCGTGGGTGGTCCGTTCGATGCCGATACCGAAGGCCGGCGAGCACTCGGTCGGCGTCGACCGCCGCTTCGACCCGGAGCGGGGGCAGGTGTTCCGCGGCCAGCAGGCGTTCGGGGTGTGGTTCGCCGCCGAGGAACTGAGCGTGCCGGTCAACTGGCGGCTCTTCCTGCCCGACCCCTGGGTCAAGGACCGGACCCGGCGTGACCGCGCCGAGGTCCCCGAGGGGGCGGGCGAGGAGACCCTGGAGGAGTGCGCGGTCGCCGCCGCGCTCGACACCGCGCGCTGGCAGGACGTGACCCGCAAGCCGCTGCTGCTCGACATCCGCGGCGGGGCGGGGCGGGCGGCCCTGAACCGGCTGGCCGGGGCGGGGGTGCCCGTGGTCGCCAGGATCAGCGCGACGTGCCGGCTCTCGGTAGCGGACCGGGCGTTGCCCGGCTTCGGTGCCGGGCCGCTGCCGGCCCAGCAGATCCTCGAGTCGCTCAAGGGGCTGCGCCGTCCGGTCGGCTGGCTGGACACCGCTTCCGGCACCCGGACCTCGCGGACCTCGCTGGCGACGGTGGTACGGGTCGCCCTGCCGGCGCCCGCGGGGGAGCGGATGCGGCCCCTGCTGCTGCTGGGCGAGTGGGATGACCCGAGGCGGCCTCCGAGCCGGCTCTGGATCACCGATCTGACCGGTTCGACGGTCGGGACACTGCTGCGTCTGACGAAGCTGTCCCGGCGGGTGGAGCGGGACTTCGCCCAGGTCGGGGAGGGTGCGGGCCTGCGGGACTTCGTGGGCCGCTCGTTCCGCGGCTGGCACCGTCACATCACGCTGGCCTCGGCCGCCCACGCGGCGACCGTCCTGGCGACGGACTGGGACGCCGCGTTCGAACCGGGCCGCTCGGCGAGCTGACCGGGACCGGGCGAGCCGTCCCGGGGGCCGGCCTCGCCGGGGGGCCTGGCCGGCCCCACGGGCCCGCACACGATGCGGACCAGCGCATCCGGCGAGCGCACCCGCGGACCCGCGCAACCCCGTGGGCGCACCCCGCGCGCCGCGCTGGGACGGGCACCCGGACCCCCAGCGGTCCGGGCACCCCGTGGCCGAGCCGCCTGCGGCGGCTCGGGCATCCCGTCCCCGCGCGACCGGCGCACCCGGCGGCACACTCGCTCGCGATCCCGTGCGGGGCCCGCGCCCCGCACGGCCCGGCAGTCCCCGGTCCGCCTACGGCGTCGCGCGGTCCCGGTCCTGTGCCGAGGGGCGGGCGGGGTCCGTGCCGCGCTGGCGGGCCAGGACGTCCCGGGTGCGCTGGAGGCGCAGCGCCAGCTGCACCTCCAGGACCTGGCCGGGCTTCTGCCACTCGGCGCCGAGGAGTTCCCCGATCCGCTCCAGCCGGCGCGAGACCGTGTTCGGATGGACATGGAGCTCTTCCGCGGCGTTCGTCGGGCTCGCGCCCGACGCGAAGTACGCCTCCAGGGTGCGCGTCAGATCCGTGAACCGCTCGGCGTCGTAGTCCAGGACGGGGCCTATGGCCGACTCGATGAAGCCGTCGACGTCGTGGTCGTCGGAGAGCAGGAGCCCCAGGAAGCCGAGATCCTGCACGGACGCGGCCGATCCCGAGCCGCCCAGCGCGCTCATCGCGTCCAGGCAGCGCGTCGCCTCCAGGTACATGCGCGCCGCGCTGTCGGGGCTCCAGCCGGGGCCGGCCGCACCGACCGAGACCGGGTGCCCGAGCAGCGGGGACAGCTCGCCGGACACCGCCTGGGCTGCCGCCGAGGCGTCGATCCCCGGCAGGAGCAGGACGATGCAGCCGCCCTGGACGGTCTTCAGACCGGACATGCGGTAGGCGTACGAGGACGCCCACACCACCGCGCGCCCCTGCTCACCGCCCTCGGGCCGGGCCACGACGAGGACGTGGGGTTTGCGCAGGTCGATGCCGAGGCGGCGGGCGCGCTGCACGATCTGCTGCGGGGCGTGCTGCGGATCGGCGAGGAGGTCGTCGAGGAGCTCGTCGCGCACGGGGCCCTCGGCGACGGCCGTGGAACGCTGCATCAGGAGCAGGAACGCGACCGACTGGGCGGCGAGTTCGAGCAGCCGCTCGTCCTCGCCGGTCAGACCGGTGGCCGTGCGGATCACCAGCACGCCGAGGTCCTCGGAGCCCGCGATGACCGGGGCCACCCAGGTGTTGTCACCGGTGACGACGGGCCGGCGGCCCGCGTGCGCGTCCAGCGAGGCCTTCGCCACCGACTCCTCGTCGAGGCCGGGGATGTCCCCGCCGGAGGCGAGGCTGCGCCCGCCGGGGTCCCGGATCATGACGGTGCCGTCGAGGGCGTCCCCCGCCGCCTTCGCCACGTTGCACAGGTCCCCGCCCGACAGGACGAGGTTCATGATCCGGCTGTGGGCCTCGCTGACGTGCCGCATCCGGGTCAGGCTGGTGCGGGCCCGCGAGCTGTCCAGCTCCAGTTCGGTGACCTCGGCCCGGGTCTGGTCGAGCAGTCCGGCCTTCTCGATGGCGACGGCGGCCAGGTCGGCCAGCGAGGACATCAGCCCGATCTCGTCCGGGGTGTAGTGGCGGACCCGGCGGTCGGCCCCGTACAGCGCGCCGACGGTCGTCTCCCCGCTGCGCAGGGGCACGGCCATGATGGCGTGCAGCCCCTCCGCCCGTACGACCTCGTCGATCACCTCGGCGTGCGAGAAGCGGTCGTCCTCCAGGTAGTCGGCGCTCCAGGCCGGTTCGCCGTGGGCGTGCGCCTCGCCGCCGAGTCCGTGGCCGTCGAGGACCCGCAGGCCGGAGGTCAGGCCGGTCAGGGAGCCCTCGGTGGTGTGGATGTAGGACGAGCCGCCGGCGGTGCGGAGACTGACGTACGCCATGTCGAAGTCGAGCAGCCGCCGCGCCCTGCGGGTGATGACCCGCAGCAGGCTGTCGAGGTCGTACGGGAAGGTCAGGTCCCGTGCGGTGTCGACCAGGGCGGCGAGTCCGGCCTCGCGCTGCTCGCGGCGGCTGAAGGAGGTGCTGATACCGGTGGCGAGCTGAACGGCTCGTTCCAGCCTTGCCAGTTCGCCCTCCGGCATGCCGGAACGGCGGGCGTCCCTCAGCAGCGCCTCGAAGCGGCCTGGTGGTGCGTGCTGAGCCAGCAGCTCGAGGACGGCGAGCGCGTCGGTGCCCCCGCCCCCGTCCGCGCCGTGCATGGACATCGTCCCCAACCCCCGTTGTTGGAAGAAACCGGGGACTCCGGAGAGTACCCGTACCGCTGGCCGAAACTAATTCGGTCCGGGGGTACGGTCAACGGTGAGGTCGGCCACTTCATTCCCGGCCAGGGGTGGGGAGTTGTGTCCGGGCGCGCCGCCCCGGGCGGGAAGAAGCCCCCGGTGGGGGGCGCGAGGGGCGGCGGCCGGTGCGCGGGGAGCCGTGCGGGCGCGGCCGGGGACGCGCCACCGCCGGGTTCGGACCGGGGACCGGTCGGCTCAGGCGCCGGAACGGCCTGTTGAGGACGAGTCCGGTGCCGGGCGGAGCACGATGCGGCTGCCGTGCGGGCCGTGCGTCTCGATCCTGCGGTGGACCTCCGCGGCCTCGCTCAGCGGGCGGACCTCGATTTCACGCGGCCGCAACAGGCCCGCCACGAGAAGCCGGTTGATGGTCGCGGCGGCCTCGGCCAGCTCGGCGGTGGTCGCGTGCGAGATGACGAAGCCGGCGATCGAGCCGTCCTTCATGTACAGCCGCCCGGCCGGGAGGACGGGTTCGGTACGGGCGCCCGCCAGGAGCACGATCCGGCCGCGCCGGGCGAGCAGGTCCACGCTGTGGGTGAGGTCGTTGGTGCCCGACGCGTCGAGGTAGGCGTCGACGCCGTCCGGAGCGGCCTTGCCGATCAGTTCGTACACGCCGGGGTCGGTGTAGTCGAAGACCTCGCAGGCGCCCAGGGAGGCGACGTAGGCCGCGTCCCGCTGCCGCGCCGTGGCGATCACGCGCGCGCCGGCCCAGGCGGCGAGGACGACCATCGCGCTGCCCACGTTGCCGGCCGCGCCCGCCACCACGACGGTCTCCCCGGCCCTGACCCGGCCGTGGGTGAACAGGCCGAGGTACGCGGTGGCCGCCGGGTGGACCACGGCGACGGCCATCTCCGGGTCGACGCCGTCAGGGAGCCGGTAGAGCCGGTCGGCGGGGACCGCGGCCCGCTCGGCGGCCGCGCCCTGACGCCCCTCGTGGCCCAGGCTGTTGCACCACACCAGATCGCCGGTGGTGAATCCGGTGGCTCCGGTTCCGCTATCGGCGACCCGGCCGACGAGGTCGCGGCCGATCACGAAGGGAAAGGGCAGCGGCGTACGGAAGAGTCCGGAGCGGACGAACGTGTCGACGGGATTGACGGTCGTGGCCAGCACGTCGACGAGAACGTCCGTGGGACCGGGCCGGGGGTCGGCCAGTTCTCCGTAATGAATCGCGTCCGGCGGTCCGAGCTCTTCGATGTAGGCAGCGCGCATGCTACGGATAGTCGCAGAGTGCTCATCCGTTTTCCGCCGGGTGACCCATGATCTGTCAACTCGGTCCGAAACGAGCGGCATTACGGCCCTAGGGTGGCTGTTCATGGAATTGTCATTGACCGATCTGACACCGGACGATCCCGCCATGGTCACCGACGTCGGCCCCCTGATACGGACCCTGCGCCCCGGCCTCGACGCCGCCGCCTTCCTGGAGTTCGCGGCCGCGGCCCACGGCCAGGGGCTCGTCTTCACCGCCGCCCACGATCCGGCCGGCCGCTGCCTCGGCGTGGCCACCCATCGCGTTCTGGCCACCAGCCGGGGCAGGCTGCTCTTCGTCGACGACCTCGTCACCGCGCCCGACGCCCGATCGGCCGGCGTGGGCGCGCGGCTGCTCGGCGCGCTGCGCGACCGGGCCCGCGAGGCGGGGTGCGTGCGGATCGAGCTCGACACCGGCATCACCAACCACCGGGCACAACGCTTCTACCACGCACAACGGATGAACATCACGGCCTTGCACTATGCGCTGGACACCGATCCGCGTGACCGGACTTGACGGACCCTGATTCGCTCCGTTGACCCCACCCCGGGAGCCTCAGCAGTATCCCGTCCCGAGAACGGCGAAAAATACGCCCATTCTCCGTCCGCTCCGTCCGCCATTTTCCGACCGCCTTTCTTCACCCGCGCGTTCCGGCGGGAGCGGCCCGCGCGTTCTCGCGGGAGCGGTCCGAATTCGCCTTGCCGATCAGAGTCGATCTCGGCATTTCTACCGACGAAAGCCTGGGGACATGCTGCTGCAGCGTATTGGAAACCGTGGTATCCGCCTGGGCACGCTGTTCGAGCGAGCGGCGTCCCGCCACCCCGCGAACGTGGTGATCCTCGACCACGACCTCGACATCGCCCCCGGGCTCGGGCGGCGGATGACGGTCGCCGAGGTCGCGGATCTCATCGACGACTTCGCGTCCCGGCTGTGGGCGGCGAAGGTGCGGCCCGGCGAGCGGGTCGTCGTCTACAAGTCCGACGGCTTCGACATCACGCTGCTCTCCTGCGCCATCGCCCGCGTCGGGGCCGTGCCGGTCCTCCTCTCCCCCAAGCTGGACGGCGCGACCGCCACCGAGCTCGTGCGGCGCACGGACCGGCCGTTCCTGCTCACCGACGCGGTCAAGCTGGAGAAGGACCTGCCCGCCGAGGTCTTCGATCTGGCGGGGAAGGTGCTGCTCGCCTCCGGCGTCCACGAGGGCGCCACGGAGCTGGCCGCACTGGCGGGCGTGCCCCGGGTCCCCGCCGTGACGATGCCGCCCGAGCACCCGACGCTGATCACCCACACCTCGGGCACGACGGGCACACCGAAGCTGGCCGTGCACACCGGCCGGACGCTGCAGGCGCGGTACCGCCCGCAGGCCTCCGCGATCCTGCCCCTGATCCGGGACCGCGAGACGATCGCCATGCACGTGTCCTTCGTGCACTCGCGGCTCTTCACCGCCCTCGCGATCTCCCTGCTGCGCGGGTTCCCGATCATCGTGCTCGCCGACCCCGACCCGAAGCAGGCCGCGGACCTCTTCGCCCAGCTGAAGCCGGGCATCCTGGAGGCGCACCCCAACTCCTTCATGGAGTGGGAGGAGCTGGCCAAGGACCCGCGGGGCCCCCTGTCCAACGTCAAGCTGTTCTCCTCGACCTTCGACGCCATCCACCCGCGGACCGTGCACACGCTGCTGCGCGCCACCAAGCGGCGGGCGCCGCTCTTCGGCCAGCTGTACGGCCAGAGCGAGATCGGCCCGGCCGTGGTCCGCGCCTTCACCCGGCGCCGCTCGCTCGACGACGACGGACGCTGCGTCGGCCGCCCCTTCCCGGGCATGACGGACGTGCGGGTGGTGAGCCGAGACGGCAAGGAGCCCTCGCAGGACAATCCGGGCTACATCGAGGTGCGCAGCGACGGCCGGATCGTCACCTACCTCGGCGAACAGGACCGGTACGACCAGCAGGTGTCAGCGGACGGCTGGTGGCGGATGGGCGACGTCGGCTACCGCACCAAGTGGGGCTGCGTGCACCTGCTCGACCGCGAGGTCGACCTGATCGAGGGCTTCGGCTCCACGCTGGCCGCGGAGGACACCCTCTTCGGGAAGCTGGAGGAGCTGACCGAGGTCATCATCATCCCCGGCGAGGACGGCAGGGCCGTCCCCGTCATCTGCACCAAGGACGACCGGCCGCTGGATCCGGCGGCCTGGAAGGCGGCCACCGCCTCGCTGCCGCCGATGGCCGAGCCGGTGCACCGGCGGCTCGGCGAACTGCCGCAGACCGCCACCACCAAGATCAAGCGGCTGGAGCTGGCGCGTCTGCTGGCAGCGACCGGCCCGACGGACACCGCCCGCCCGGGCGGCGCCTCCGACACGGCGTCCCACACCACCGCATCGGCCATCGAGGAGCGAGCATGAGCGACAACCACGCCGAGTACTGCATCGTCGGCGCCGGACCCCGCGGGCTGTCCGTCCTGGAGAGGCTCTGCGCCAACGAGCGGCTCGCGCCCACCCACCGGACCGTGACCGTCCACGTCGTCGACCCGGCCGCGCCGGGCGCCGGGGCGGTCTGGCGCACGGAGCAGTCACGGCACCTGCTGATGAACACGGTGGCCTCGCAGGTGACGGTCTACACCGACGCCAGCGCGCGGATCGAGGGCCCGATCGAGCCCGGCCCCAGCCTCCACGAGTGGGCCGGAGAACTCGCCGCCCTCACGGACGCGGGCGCCTCCGCCGACGGCTACGACGCCGCCACCCTGGAGGAGGCGCGCCGGCTCGGTCCGGACGACTACCCCTCCCGGGCCTTCTACGGCCGTTACCTGCACGACTGCTTCCAGCGGGTGATCGCCCGCGCGCCCGCCCACATCACGGTCCGCGTCCACCGCTCGCGGGCGGTCGCCATGGCCGACACCCACGGGGTGCCGGGCGGGCCGCAGGGCGTGCGTCTCGAGGACGGCACCCGCCTCAACCACCTCGACGGCGTCGTCCTCGCCCAGGGCCACGTGCCGGCCCGCCTGACGGCCCGTGAGGCCCGTACGGCGAGCCTGGCCCGGATCCACAACCTGCGGTACGTCACGCCCGCCAACCCGGCCGACCTGGACCTGAGCGGTGTCGAACCCGGTCAGCACGTGCTGCTGCGCGGGCTCGGGCTCAACTTCTTCGACCACATGGCGCTGTTCACGGCCGGGCGGGGCGGGACCTTCGAGCGGCGGGACGGGCGGCTCGTCTACCTCGCCTCCGGGCGGGAGCCGAAGCTCTTCGCGTCCTCCCGGCGCGGGGTGCCCTACCACGCGCGCGGAGAGAACCAGAAGGGCGCGTACGGCCGCTACCTTCCGCAGCTGCTGACCCCGGAGTTCATCGAGCGGCTGCGCGCCCGCAACGTCGACGGTGAGCGCGTGAACTTCGCTCAGGACCTGTGGCCGCTGATCTCCCGGGAGGTGGAGAGCGTCTACTACGGCACGCTCCTCGACTCGCTGGGGCGCGGCGCCGAGCGCGAGGAGTTCACCGCCCGGTACCTGGCGGCGGTCGACGAGTCCGAGCGGACGGCGCTGGCGGTGGAGTATGGGATTCCCGAGCCGGACCGGTGGGACTGGGAGAGGCTCTCCCGGCCTTACGGGGAGCGGAAGTTCACCGGCCGGGACGACTTCCGCGCCTGGCTGCTGCGCCATCTGGAGCAGGACGTGGCCGACGCGCGGGCGGGCAACGTGCACGGTCCGCTCAAGGCCGCCCTGGACGTGCTGCGGGACCTGCGCAACGAGGTCCGGCTCGCCGTCGACCACGGCGGTCTGGAGGGGAACTCGCACCGGGACGACCTGGAGGGCTGGTACACCCCGCTCAACGGCTTCCTGTCGATCGGTCCGCCGGCCTCCCGCATCGAGGAGATGATCGCGCTGATCGAGGCGGGTGTCCTGGAGGTGATGGGGCCGGGCACGCAGATCCGGCTCGACGCTGCGGCGCCGTCGTTCGTGGCCGCGTCGGACACGGTGCCCGGGCCGCCGGTGCGCGCCTCGGTGCTGATCGAGGCGCGGCTGCCGGAACCGGACCTGCGGCGCACCCAGGACCCGCTGCTGCAGCACCTCCTCGGCACCGACCAGGCGACGCCGTACCGGATCGCCGGTTCCTGCGGCACGTCGTACGAGACCGGCGGGCTGGCCGTGACCGAGCGGCCCTACCGCGTGGTGGACGGCCGTGGCCGCCCGCACCCGCGTCGGTTCGCCTACGGCGTGCCGACGGAGTCGGTCCACTGGGTGACGGCGGCCGGCATCCGGCCGGGTGTCGACTCGGTGACCCTCGGCGACTCCGACGCGATCGCCCGGGCGCTGTGCGCGCTGCCGCCGGCGGCGCAGGTCCCGGCCGGGGTGCGGCCGGTGCCGGAGGGCTCCTCGGCGGAGCTGTCCGGGGTGATCGTGTGACCCGCCCATGGGAGGACGTGGGTCTCCTGTCGCCGGTGCGGGCCGGGACACCGGTGGAGTCGGCGGTCGGTGACCGCGCGTGGCTCCAGGCCATGCTGGACGCGGAGGCCGCCCTGGTCCGGGCCCAGGCCCGGCTCGGCACGGTCCCGGATTCCGCGGCCCGTGCCGTCTCCCACGCGGCGCGGGCCGAGCGCCTCGACGTCCGCGCCCTGGCCCTGGCGGCCCGGGAGACGGCGAACCCGGTCGTCGGCCTGGTCCAGGCGCTGACCCGGGTGGTCGCCGAGGACGATCCGGAGGCGTCGGAGTACGTCCACCGGGGCTCGACGAGCCAGGACATCCTCGACACGGGCGCGATGCTCGTCGCGAGCCGGGCGCTGCGGCTGATCCGCGCGGACCTGTCGCGGACGGCGGTGGCGCTCGCCTCCCTCGCCGAGCGGCACCGCGACACCCTGATCGCCGGCCGGACCCTGAGCCTGCACGCGGTCCCGACCACGTTCGGCCTCAAGGCGGCGGGCTGGCGCGCCCTGGTCCTGGCCGCCGAGGAGCGTCTGGCCGGGGTGCAGGAGTCCCTGCCGGTCTCCCTGGGCGGCGCGGCGGGCACGCTGGCGGGGTACGTGGAGTACGCCTCCCTGGCGGCGGGGCCCGGGACCACGCCGGGTGCCCCCGCGGGAGGCGGCGACGCGGCGGACGGCGCCCTAGACGTCGGGGCGTATCACGAGCGGCTCCTGGAGGCGTTCGCCGACGAGACCGGGCTGAGCACCGCGCCGCTGCCGTGGCACGCGCTGCGCGCCCCCGTCGCCGATCTCGCCTCCGCGCTGGCGTTCGCGACCGGTGCGCTCGGGAAGATCGCCGTCGACGTGCAGTCGCTCGCCCGGACCGAGGTCGGCGAGGTCGCCGAACCGGCGGGCCGCGCGGGGCGCGGAGCGTCGTCCGCGATGCCGCACAAGCGGAACCCGGTGCTCGCCACCCTGGTCCGCTCGGCCGCGCTCCAGGTGCCGGCCCTGTCCGGGGCGTTGGCGCAGTGCCTGGTCACCGAGGACGAGCGGTCCGGCGGGGTGTGGCACGCGGAGTGGCAGCTGCTGCGGGAATGCCTGCGGCTGACGGGCGGGGCCGCCCACACCGCCGTCGAGCTCACCGAGGGGCTGGAGGTGCGGGCCGAACGGATGCGGGACAACCTGGCCCTCACCGGCAGCCGGATCGTCTCGGAGCGGATCGCGGCGGTGCTGGCCCCCCGGCTCGGGAAGGCCGCCGCGAAGGAGCTGCTGACCTGGGCGTCGGTGACCGCGGACCGGGACGGCCGCCCGCTCGCCGACGTGCTGGCGCAGGCCCCCGAGCTGTCCGGCGTCATGGACGCCGCCGAGGCGGCCTCGCTGTGCGACCCGGCCGCCTACACGGGTGCGGCGGGCCCCCTGGTGGACCGCGCGCTGAAGGGATCGCCGTGAACACCCCGTCCCCCGCGAACCCCCCGGGAGCGCCCGGTGCTTCGGGCGCCTCCGGCCGGGGCGTGAGCCCCTCGGGCGCCTCGGCCCGAGGGGGCGGCCGCGGTGGCGGCCGCGGTCGTCGGCTCGAGGAATGGGACCCGGAGGACGTCCGGTTCTGGGAGACCCGCGGCAAGCGGATCGCCCGGCGCAACCTCGCGCTGTCCATCGCCTCCGAGCACATCGGGTTCTCCGTCTGGTCGATGTGGTCGGTCCTCGTGCTGTTCATGTCGCCGCGCATCGGGCTGCCCTTCACACCCGGCGAGAAGTTCCTCCTGGTCGTCACGCCCACGCTCGTCGGAGCGGTGCTGAGGATCCCGTACAGCCACGCCGTCACCCGCTTCGGCGGCCGCGACTGGACCGTCTTCGCGACCGCCGTCCTGCTCGTGCCCGCCTGCGGCGCCGCGTACTTCGTGCAGCGCCCCGGCACGCCCCTGTGGGTCTTCCTCCTCATCGGCGCGCTCGGCGGGACGGGCGGCGGCAACTTCGCCTCCTCGATGACGAACATCACCGCCTTCTTCCCCCAGCGCCACCAGGGCTGGGCCCTCGGTCTCAACGCGGGCGGCGGCAACATCGGCGTGGCCGTCGTCCAGATCCTCGGTCTGCTGGTCATCGCCACCGCCGGCGACACGCACCCCTCCTACGTCGCCGCGTTCTACCTCCCCCTCATCGTGACGGTCTCGCTGCTCGCCGCCCTGCGGATGGACAACCTCCCGCGTCCGGACCGCCCGGCGAAGGGGGCCTGGGGCGAGGCCGTGCGGTGCGCGCACACCTGGTGGATCTCGCTGCTCTACATCGGCACCTTCGGCTCGTTCATCGGTTACGGCTTCGCCTTCGGCCTGGTGCTGCAGACCCAGTTCGGCTCCACGGCCCTCGAGGCGGCGTCGTACACCTTCCTCGGGCCGCTGCTCGGATCGCTCGCCCGGCCCCTGGGCGGGCGACTGGCCGACCGGTGGGGCGGAGGCCGCGTGACCGCCTGGACGTTCGTGGCGATGGCCGCCGGGACCGGCGGCCTGCTCCTGGCCTCCGCACGCGGCTCGTTCGCCCTGTTCGTGGGCGGCTTCACCGTCCTCTTCGTGCTCACCGGCATCGGCAACGGCTCCACGTACAAGATGATCCCGGCCGTCTTCGCCGAGCGGGCCGGCCGCGAGGTCACCGACGGCCGGGACGCCCTGGACGCCTTCGCCCGCGCCCGGCGCCTGTCCGGCGCGGTCATCGGGATCGCGGGCGCGGTCGGGGCGCTCGGCGGAGTGGCGGTCAACCTCGCCTTCCGGGCGGCGTACGGCTCCGAGGGCGGCAGCGGCGCTCCCGCCTTCGTCGCCTTCCTCTGCTTCTACGCCCTCTGTGTGGCGGTCACCTGGGCGGTGTACCTGCGGACACCGCGCGCCTCCGGGGGCGCGGTCGGGGACCCGGCGCCGCGGCGGTCGGGGGTCAGCCGTGTCTGATGCCTCCCTCACCCGCCGCACCGTCCACACCCACTGTCCGTACTGCGCCCTGCAGTGCGGTACCCGGCTCGGCAACGGTCTGGGCGAGGTCACCGTCACCCCGTCCGACTTCCCCGTCAACCAGGGCGGTCTGTGCCAGAAGGGCTGGACCGCGCCCGACGTGCTGGCCGTGAGCGACAGGCTGCGCACCCCGCTGGTGCGGGGCGCCGACGGCCGTCTGGTCCCGGCCGGCTGGGACACCGCCCTCGACCTGGTCGCGGGGCGGCTCCGGGATATCCGGCGGGAGTCCGGCGCGGACGCCGTCGGCGTCTTCGGAGGCGGTGGGCTCACCAACGAGAAGGCCTACCTGCTGGGGAAGTTCGCCCGGCTCGCGCTGGGGACCAGCCGGATCGACTACAACGGCCGCTGGTGCATGTCGTCGGCGGCCGCCGCGGGCAACGCGGCCTTCGGGATCGACCGGGGCCTGCCCTTCCCGGTGACGGACCTGGGCCGGGCGGACGTGGTGCTGCTCGCCGGGGCGAACCCGGCCGAGACGATGCCGCCGCTGATGCGGCACCTGGACCGGGCGGCGCTGATCGTCCTCGACCCGCGCCGTACCCCGACCGCCGAGCGGGCCGCGCTGCACCTGCGGCCCGCGCCCGGCACGGACCTGGCGCTGGCGCTCGGGCTGTTGCAGCTGGCCGTGCTCGACGGGCGGGTCGACCACTCCTTCGTACGGGAGCGGACGAACGGCTTCGACGAGGCGTGGCAGCGGGCACTGCCCTGGACACCGGAGCGGACCGAGCGGGTCACCGGGGTGCCGGTCGACGCCCAGCGCAAGGCGGTCCGGCTGCTCGCCGACGCCCGGCGGGCGTACATTCTGACCGGGCGGGGCGCCGAGCAGCACAGCAAGGGCACGGACACGGTGTCGGCCTTCGTCAATCTGGCGCTCGCCCTGGGGCTCCCGGGCCGCGAGGGCAGCGGGTACGGCTGTCTGACCGGCCAGGGCAACGGCCAGGGCGGTCGCGAACTCGGGCAGAAGAACGACCAGTTGCCCGGCTACCGCATGCTCGCCGACCCGGAGGCCCGGGCCCACGTGGCCGGGGTGTGGGGGGTGGACGCCGCGTCCCTCCCGGGCCCGGGTCCGACCGCGTACGAACTGCTCGACTCGCTCGGCACGCCCCACGGCCCGCGCGCCCTGCTCGTCCTCGGCTCCAACCCGGTCGTCTCGGCGCCGCACGCCGGGCACCTCGCCGAGCGGCTCGCCGCGCTGGACCTGCTGGTGGTCGCCGACTTCGTGCCCTCGGAGACCGCGCGGATGGCCGACGTGGTCCTGCCGGTGACCCAATGGGCGGAGGAGGAGGGCACGATGACCAATCTGGAGGGGCGGGTGCTGCGCCGCAGGGCCCTGCTGGACCCGCCGTCGGGCGTACGGAGCGACCTGACCGTGCTGCGCGAGCTGGCCGTACGGCTCGGCGAGCCGGCCGAGCGCTACCCGGACCGGCCCCAGGAGGTCTTCGAGGAGCTGCGCCGGGCGACGGCGGGCGGCCGGGCCGACTACTCGGGCGTCAGCTACGAACGGCTCGACGCCGGCGAGGCGCTGTACTGGCCCTGCCCGGCCGTGCCGTCGGGCGCGGCGCACCCGGGGACGCCCCGGCTCTTCCTCGACGGCTTCGCGCACCCGGACGGGCGGGCGCGCTTCGTGCCGGTCGAGCACCGCGACCCGGCCGAGGTGCCGGGGGCGGACTTCCCGCTGTACGCGACGACCGGCCGGGTGCTCGCCCACTACCAGTCCGGGGCGCAGACCCGGCGGGTGCGGCGGCTGACGGACGCCGAGCCCGAGTCGTACGTGGAGATCCATCCCGACGCGGCCGCCCGCGCCGGCGTCGAGGCCGGCGGGTTCGCCCGGGTGGTGTCGGCGCGCGGGACGGTGGTGGCGCGGGTGCGTGTGGTGGAGGGGATGCGGCCGGACACGGTGTTCGTGCCGTTCCACTTCTCGGGGGACGGCCGGGCGAACCTGCTCACCAGTGGGGCTCTCGACCCGCGGAGCGGGATGCCGGAGTTCAAGGTGAGCGCGGTGCGGGTGGAGCCGGTCGGCGCCGTGGTCGACGATCCGGCGGACACCGGCGGCGCGCGCGGGGACGCGGTGGCGGGAGACGGACGCGCGGGCGCGGCGGGCGCGGTGCGCGCCGGGGCCGTACGCGACGGGTCGGTGGGCCGATGAGTCGGATCGTCGTCGTCGGCAACGGTCTCGCCGCGCACCGGCTGACCTCGCGCCTCGCGGCTCTCGGCCACGACGGGCCGGTGACGGTCCTCGGCGCCGAACCGGGGCCCGCCTACCAGCGCACGCTGCTCGGTTCGGTGCTCGACGGCAGTCTGCCCCCGGGCGCCCTGACGCTGCCTCCGCATCCGGAGGGCGTACGGGTCAGGACGGGTGTCCGGGTCACGGCGGTCGACCGGCCGAACCGGGCCGTCCGGTGCGCGGACGGGACGTCGCACGACTATGACGCACTGGTCCTGGCGACCGGGGCGCGGTCGAGCGGTGACGTCCACACGCTGGCCGACTGCGCCCGCCCCGTCCGGGGGCGGGTGGCCGTGATCGGCGGTGGCGTCCTCGGCGTGGAGACCGCGACGGCGCTGCGGCGGCTCGGTCACCGGGTGGTCCTGGCGCACGCGGGGCCGTACCCGATGCACCGCCACCTCGACGAGGTGGCGGGCCAGTTGCTGGCTGCCCGCCTGGAGCAGGAGGGCATCGAGCTGCGGCTCGGCGCGTACGTCCCGCCGTCCGGCTCGCTCGGGGCGGACGCGCTCGGGGCCGACACGGTCCTGCGCTGCACCGGGACCGCCCCGGACACCGTCCTGGCCCGCGAGGCGGGCCTGGCGGTCCGGCAGGGCGTCGTCGTGGACGAACGGCTGCGCACGAGCGACCCGGCGGTGTACGCGATCGGCGCCTGCACGGGCCCGTCGGACCTGACGGGCACGATGGGGCAGGCGGAGACGCTGGCCGTCCTCCTGACGGGCGGCGAGGCGCACTGGCTCCCCGCGGCGCGGATCGTACGCCCGCGGGTGCCCGGCCTCGACCTGGCGTGCGTGAGCGCTCCCCCGCCCGGGCCCGCGGAGTCCACGCCGACCGGGCACGCGCCGGCGGCCGGGCCCGACGAGGTGGTGACCTTCTCGGACCCCGCCCGGGGGCGGTACGCCCGGATCGAGGTCCGGGACGGCCGCGTCGCCGGGGCGGTGCTCGTCGGTCTTCCCGAAGGGATCGCCGCCGTCGGGCAGTTGTGCGCCGAGGCGCGTCCCGTGCCCGGCGACCGGCTCGCCCTGCTGCTCGGCGGCCGTCACGAAGGGAGCGGGGACGATCCGGCGGCGATGGCCGACGACGCCGTGCTCTGCCACTGCAACAACGTCAGCAAGGGAGCCGTCGTGCACGCCTGGCAGAACGGGGCACGGGACGTCGGGGCGGTGGCCGCGGCGACCCGGGCCACCACCGGCTGCGGCGGCTGCGCCGACGCGGTCCGCGCGGTGTGTGCCGCGCTGCGCGTCCCGGAGGGGGTCGGATGAGCCGCCGGACGCTCGTGGTCGTCGGATACGGGCCGGTCGCGCACCGGCTCGTCGCGGAGGTCCGGGCACTGGACCGGACCGACGGGTGGCGGATCGTCGTGCTCGGCGAGGAGCCGCGCGGCGCCTACAACAGGGTCGCGCTCTCCTCGCTCGTCTCCGGCCTGACGCCCGCCGATCTGGCCCTGCCGGCCCCCGACTTCCTCGTGGACGTACGTCTCTCGACGACCGTGACGGAGATCGACCGGGAGCGGCGGACCGTGCGTTGCTCCGACGGAACGCGGCACCCCTACGACGCGCTGGTCCTGGCCACCGGATCCCGGCCCTTCGTGCCGCCCGTGCCGGGGCACGACCTGCCGCACTGCTTCACGTACCGCACGGTCGAGGACATCGACGCGATCCGGGCGGCGGCACGCGCCGGCCGCCCCGGCGTGGTCATCGGCGGCGGGCTGCTCGGCCTGGAGGCCGCCGACGCGTTGCGGCACCTCGGGATGCGCCCCCACGTGGTGGAGGCGGCTCCCCGGCTCATGCCGCTCCAGGTGGACACGGGCGGCGGCCGGCTGCTCGCCTCGCTCGTGCGGGACCTCGGCGTCGAGGTGCGCTGCGAGGCGGCCACCGTCTCCGTCGAGGAGCACGGCGTCCGGCTCGCCGACGGTACGGAGATCGAGGCCGGACTCGTCGTCTTCTCCGCCGGGATCCGGCCCCGGGACGAACTCGCCGCCGCCACGGGGCTGGCGACCGGGGAACGGGGCGGTTTCCTCGTGGACGACCGGCTGCGCACGGACGACGAACGGATCTGGGCGGTCGGCGAGTGCGCCGCCGTCGAGGGCCGCTGTCACGGGCTGCTCGCCCCGGGCCACCGGATGGCCGCGGCCGTGGCCCGTCAGCTCCTGGGTCTCGACCACCCGCCGTTCGCGGACACCGGTCAGCCGACCCGGCTCAAGCTGCTCGGCATCGGGGTCTCCGGTTTCGGTGACATCCACGCCCGTACGGAAGGGGCGATCGAGTTCAGCGAGGACGACCGGGCGGGCGGGCGCTACCGGAAGCTGGTCCTGGCCCCGGACGGCCGGACCCTCCTCGGCCGTGTCGAGGTGGCGACGGCCGGCACCTGAGCCGCACGGACCGTCGCGACGCGAAGCGCCCCGCCGGGCCTGAGGGCCGGCGGGGCGCTTCGCGTCGTCTCCCGCACGCCTCAGCGGGGGAAGACCGACTCCTGGTAGGAGCGGATGTTGCGGCGGGTCTCCGGGACGCTGTCACCGCCGAACTTCTCCACGACGGCGTCCGCGAGGACGAGCGCGACCATCGCCTCGGCGACGATGCCGGCGGCCGGGACCGCGCAGACGTCGGAGCGCTGGTGATGGGCCTGCGTCGCCTCGCCGGTGACGACGTCGACGGTGGCCAGAGCGCGCGGCACGGTGGCGATCGGCTTCATCGCCGCCCGCACCCGCAGCAGTTCACCCGTGGTCAGACCTCCCTCGGT
>NZ_JBFASK010000035.1:0-71838 GCF_040677675.1 Streptomyces sp. NPDC053755
CGATCGTTGAAGGTATGAACCCCCTCCTGCTGTCCGTGCTCCTGTCACTGGTCTCCGCGGCCGCGTAGGCGACCGCCGACGTACCGCCGCGGCGCCCTCGTGTGCGTTCTCCCCGGTCGGGCGCGCGCCGGGCGGCCTCACACGGCCGTCGTCGCCAGCAGCCTGCGCAGCAGGCCCGCCAGTTGCTCCGCCTCCTCGGGCGTGAGCGCGCCCTCCAGAGCCTTCCGCTGCTGGTCGAGGCCGGCGCCCACCGCCTGGTCCACCAGCTCGCGCCCGCGGTCGCTGAGGGTCACCCGCAGGCCGCGCCGGTCGTTCGGGTCGGGGCTGCGGCTGAGCAGCCCGGCCTTCTCCAGCCTGTCCAGGCGCCCCGTCATCCCTCCTGTGGTGATCATCAGCGTCGCCGTGAGCTCCCGCGGCGAGAGCGTGTACGGCGCTCCCGAACGGCGGAGCGTCGCCAGGACGTCGAACTCGCCCAGCGCCATTCCGTAGGGCGCGTACGCCTTGTCGACGCGGCCCCGCATGGCGTGGGCGAGGCGGTAGATCCGCCCGAAGACGGCCATCGGCAGGGTGTCGAGGTCGGGGCGGACGGCGGCCCACTGGTCGGCGATGGCGTCGACGGCGTCGGGGGTGCCGGGGGCGGGTGTCTCCATGTCCGCAGTGTCCTTCCGTGACGGCTCGACGGCTGTCCGAGCTCGGGCGAGTCACTCGCGAGCAAGTGACCGACAAGAAAGCTACCCGCAAGGCGATGGGCTCCTCACGAGGTCACTTGCCGATAAGTAGCTTAGCTGTAAGCTACTTATCGCCAAGCCACTCCGGACCACGCTCATCCGAACTGGGGGGGGACCCCGTCATGTCCCGCAAGGCCGCCGTCATCGCCCTGACCGCCCTCGCCCCGATCTCCTGGGGCTCCACCTACGTGGTCACCACCGAGTTCCTGCCGGCCGACCGGCCGCTCTTCACGGGCCTCATGCGGGCCCTGCCGGCGGGGCTGCTTCTCCTCGCGCTGACCCGCAAGCTGCCCCAAGGGGCCTGGTGGTGGAAGTCCGCGGTCCTCGGCGGCCTCAACATCGGCGCCTTCTTCCCGCTGCTCTTCCTCGCCGCGTACCGGCTGCCCGGCGGCGTCGCCGCCGTCGTCGCCTCGGTCGGGCCGCTCTTCGTCGTCGGCCTGGCCGCCGTCCTCCTCGGGGACCGGCCCACCGCCCGATCCCTGCTGACCGCGGTCGCGGCGGCCTTCGGGGTCAGCCTCGTCGTCCTCCGCGCCGGGGCCGCCCTCGACCTGGTCGGCGTGCTGGCCGGGCTCCTCTCCGCCCTGTCGATGTCCGCGGGGACGGTCCTCACCAAGCGCTGGGGCCGGCCTCCAGGGGTGGGCGCACTCGCTCTGACCGGCTGGCAGCTCACGGCGGGCGGTCTGGTCATCCTGCCTCTCGCGTTCCTGGCCGAGGGTGCGCCGCCCGCCCTCGACTCCACGAACCTGCTCGGCTACGCCTACCTCGCGTTCGGCAACACCGCGGTGTCCTACTTCCTCTGGTTCCGCGGTGTCGAGCGGCTGGCCGCCTCCTCGGTGACCCTCCTCGGCGTGCTCTCGCCGATCACCGCCGCCGTCATCGGCTGGGCGGCGCTCGGCCAGGCGCTCGGGCCGGTGCAGCTCCTCGGCATGGTGATCGCCTTCGGAGCCACCCTGGCCGGCCAGCTCACCCTCCGGACCCCCGCCCGAGGAGGCGCCGGACCGTTCGCTTCAGCTGAAAGGAATGCTCAAGAACTTTCGATGGACGTGGATGGTCCGGGAGTGCGACGGTAGGGCCGTCCCCGACAGAAAGGCCGCCCGTGGCACTCCTGGACCGCGTCCGCACCGCCCCGAGAACGACGGCCGACGAGCCGGCCACCGCGAGGAACCTCACGCGGGGAGCCGGCCTCGGCGTTCTCCTGGCGCTCGTCGCCACGGTCGTCTGGTCCGGCAGCTTCGTCGCCTCCCGCGCCCTGCACGACTCCGTCCCGCCGGTCCAGGCCGCGTTCTGGCGCTGGATCGTCGCCCTCCTCGCCGTCGCCCCCCTCGCGGCCCGCGAGACCTGGCGGCAGCGCCGAGTGCTCCGCCGCCACCTCGGCTTCGTCACCCTCGCCGCCCTGCTGGGCGTGAGCGTCTACAACACCCTGGTCAACCAGGCCGGACTGACCACCTCCGCCGGCAACATGGGCATGATCATGGCCGCCTCGCCGGTCCTGATGGCGCTGTACGAACGGATCGGCGGCGCCCGCCTCGGCGCCCGGCGCGTCACCGGCACGCTGATCGCGTGCGCCGGCGTACTGCTCCTCGTCGGCGAGGGCGCGCTCCCCACCACCCTCGCGGCGGGCGACCTGTGGATGCTCGCCGCCGCCGTCAGCTTCGCCTCGTACAGCGCCCTGCTGAAGCGACGCCCCGCCGAACTCGGCGGACTCGCCTTCCTCTTCACCACCTTCGCGCTCGGCGCCCTGATGCTGCTCCCCGCCCACGGGATCAGCCTCGCCGTCCAGGGCGGCTTCGACCCCGCCGTCGCCACCGTCGGACCCCTGGTCTACGTCGGGGTGCTCTCCTCCGCCGTCGCCTTCTTCGCCTGGAACAAGGCCATCGCCCTGATCGGCGCCGCCCGCGCCGGAGCCGTCTACTACCTCCAGCCGGTCTGCGTGGCCCTGCTCTCCGCCGTCCTGCTCGGCGAGGATCTCGGCGTCCTCGGCGCCGCCTGCATGGCCCTCATCCTGGGCGGAGTGGCCCTGGCCTCGGCCCGGGGGAAGCGAACCGCCCGATAGGTTGCGCCCCATGACCGAGTGGGACATCAAGAAGCTCCGTATCCTCCGCACCCTCCGCGACCGCGGCACCGTCACCGCCACCGCGGAGGCGCTGCTCATGACCCCCTCGGCCGTCTCCCAGCAGCTCACCAACCTCGCCCGGCAACTCGGCGTCACGCTCCTCGAGGCGCACGGCCGCCGGGTCCGGCTCACCGACGCGGCGCACCTCGTCCTGCGCCACGCCGAGGCCGTCTTCGCCCAACTGGAACGCGCCGACGCCGAACTCGACGGCTATCTGAGGGGCGAGGCCGGAGAGGTGCGGGTGGCGGCCTTCCCGACGGCCGTGCCCGCGCTCGTCGTCCCCGCCGTGCGGCAGCTGCGGGCCGCCCACCCCGGACTCGGCATCCGCGTCCGCGAGGCCGAGGCGGCAGAGGCGTACGAACTGCTCACCGCCGGCGAGGTCGGCGTGGCGCTCTCCCTCGCCGCCCACGCGCCCTCCGCCCGCGACCCCGAGTTCAGCCGCGTCACCCTCCTCGCCGACCCCCTCGACGTCGCCCTGCCCAGCGCGCACCCGCTCGCCGGGGCCCCCGGGCTGCGCCTCGCCGACCTGTCCGCCGAACCCTGGATCTTCGGCGGCTCCGGACCCTGGTCCGAGATCACGACCACCGCCTGCGAGGCCGCCGGATTCGTCCCCGAACAGGCCCACAGCGCCTCGGGATGGACGGCGATCCTCGCCATGGTGGAGGCCGGCATGGGTGTGGCCCTCGTGCCCCGCATGGCCTCCGCCGAACGCCGCTCCGGAGTCGTGATGCGGGTCCTCTCCGCCGACCAGCCGCGCCGCCACGTCGTCGCCGCGGTACGGCGCGGCGCGGAGCAGGGGCCCGCGGTCGCCCGTGTCCTCGCCGCCCTGCGGCAGGCGGCGGCCGCCCGCGAGACCGTTCAGCGAAACTGAACGGAACCGTCGAAAACATTCGATGGACCCCGGGGCTTTGTGCGCGGGAGGGTCGGGACATGACCTTCGAGACGCACCAGGCCCAGGACCCGCACGCCAACGACGCCGCCCCCTACGGCGGTGGCGACCCGTACGCCGACTACCGCACCGGTGACTTCCCCTTCGCCGAGCTGGTCGACCTGGCCGACCGCCGCCTCGGCGCCGGTGTCGTCGCCGCCAACGACGAGTTCTTCGCCGAGCGCGAGAACATCCTCGTCCGCGAGCGCGCCGTCTTCGACCCGGAGCGCTTCGGCCACAAGGGCAAGATCATGGACGGCTGGGAGACCCGCCGCCGCCGCGGCGCCGACGCCGGGAACGTCTTCCCCGCCCCCGACGACCACGACTGGGCGATCGTCCGCCTCGGCGCCCCCGGCGTCATCCGCGGAATCGTCGTCGACACCGCCCACTTCCGGGGCAACTACCCCCAGCGGGTCTCCGTCCAGGCCACCGCCGTCCAGGGCTCTCCCGGCCCCGAACAGCTCCTCGCCGACGACGTGAAGTGGGAGGAGATCGTCCCGCCCACCCCCGTCCGCGGCCACGCCGCCAACGGCTTCGAGATCAGCGCCGAACGGCGCTTCACGCACGTCCGCCTCTGTCAGCACCCCGACGGCGGCATCGCCCGCCTCCGCGTCCACGGCGAGGTCGTCCCCGACCCCGAGTGGCTGGAACTCCTCGGCACCCTCGACCTCCTCTCCGTACTCAACGGAGGGACGTACGAGGACGCGTCCGACAGGTTCTACTCCTCGCCCACGCAGATCATCCTGCCCGGTACCTCCCGCAAGATGGACGACGGCTGGGAGAACCGGCGCCGCCGCGTCCGCGGCACCCACGACTGGGTCCGTTTCCGGCTCGCCGCCCAGGGCGCGATCCGTGCCGTGGAGATCGACACCGCCTACCTCAAGGGCAACTCGGCGGGCTGGATCGCCCTCCAGGGCCGCGACGGCGAGACCGGCGAGTGGTTCGAGATCATCCCCCGGACCCGCCTGCAGCCCGACACCCCGCACCGCTTCGCACTCCCCGCCCAGGCCGTCGTCACCCACGTCCGCCTCGACGCCTTCCCGGACGGCGGCGTCGCCCGGATGCGCCTGCACGGCACGTTCACGGAACAGGGCGCGGCCGCACTGCGACGCCGCCACCAGGAGCTGAGCGGCTGACCCGGGGCCCGGCCACCGGCCGGCCTCCCCGTCCCCCCGGCGGGCGGCCGCGCGCCGCCCGCCCACCGGGCGGACCCCATCACTCCACGAGCCCGGCCGGCTGATCACTGAGCCGACCGGACCCGCTCCTCTGCTCCCGCCCTTCGGGCGGACGGCGCTCCTTGCGCGACCCGCTTCAGCGCGCGGCGGCCGCGTCCGCCGCCTGGGCCTTCAGGGCCCGCTCCACACCCGCGCGGGACTCGGTCACCAGGCGGCGCAGCGCCGGAGCCGGGTCGTTCTCGGCGATCCACGCGTCGGTGGCGTCCAGGGTCTCCTGGGAGACCTGGATCGTCGGGTAGAGCCCCACCACGATCTGCTGGATCATCTCGTGGCTGCGCGTCTCCGCCACACCCTTGATCGAGGCGAAGTACTTCTCCGTGTACGGAGCGAGCAGCTCGCGCTGGTCGGTCTGGACGAAGCCGCCGATCACCGCCTCCTGCACGGCGTTCGCCAGCTTGTCGGACTCGACGACCGACGCCCACGCCTCGGCCTTCGCCGTCTCCGACGGACGCGCCGCCCGCGCGGTCGCCGCGTGGCGCTCGCCCGCCGCCGTCCGGTCGCGCTCCAGCTCCCCGGCGATCTCCGGCTCGTCGTAGACCCCGGTCGCCGCGAGGCGCTGCACGAACGCCCAGCGCAGCTCGGTGTCGACGGCCAGACCCTCGATCGACTCGTTGCCCTCGAGGAGCGCGGCGAGCAGGTCGAGCTGCTGCGGCGTGCGGGCGGCCGCGGCGAACGCCCGCGCCCAGGCCAGCTGGTGGTCGCTGCCCGGCTCGGCCGCCCGCAGGTGCGCCAGCGTCGCCTCGGTCCAGCGGTTCAGGCCCGTCTCACGCCACTCCGGAGCCGCGTACAGCTCCAGGGCCGCCTTCGCCTGCCCCTGGAGCGACTGGACGACGCCGATGTCGGACTCCTTGCCGATGCCGGAGAGCACCAGCTCCAGGTAGTCCCGGGTGGCCAGCTCGCCGTCACGGGTCATGTCCCAGGCAGAGGACCAGCACAGCGCGCGCGGGAGCGACTCGGTGAAGTCCCCGAGGTGCTCCGTGACGTTCCGCAGCGACACCTCGTCCAGCCGGATCTTGGCGTACGACAGGTCGTCGTCGTTGAGCAGCACGACCGCCGGACGGGCCTTGCCCTCCAGCTGCGGGACGGGCGTCAGCTCGGTCGCGGTCACGTCCAGCTCGACCCGCTCGGTCCGCACGAGCTTGCCGGACGCGTCCAGGTCGTAGAAGCCGATCGCGATCCGGTGCGGGCGCAGGATCGACTCGCCCTTGGCACCCGCGGGCAGCGCCGGAGCCTCCTGGCGTACGGCGAACGAGGTGATGACCCCGTCCTCGCCGGTCTCGACGACCGGGCGGAGGATGTTGATGCCGGCCGTCTCCAGCCACGCCTTCGACCAGGCCTTGAGGTCACGCCCCGAGGTCTCCTCCAGGGCGCCGAGCAGGTCCGACAGGCGCGTGTTGCCGAAGGCGTGCGCCTTGAAGTACGCCTGGACCCCCTTGAAGAACTCCTCCTCGCCGACGTACGCGACCAGCTGCTTCAGCACGCTCGCACCCTTGGCGTACGTGATGCCGTCGAAGTTGACCAGCACGTCCTCGAGATCGTTGATCTCGGCCATGATCGGGTGCGTGGACGGCAGCTGGTCCTGGCGGTACGCCCAGGTCTTCTCCGCGTTGGCGAAGGTGGTCCAGGCGTGCGGCCAGCGGGTGCCCTCCACGGAGGCCTGGCAGGCGACCGACGTGAAGGTGGCGAACGACTCGTTCAGCCACAGGTCGTTCCACCACTCCATGGTGACCAGGTCGCCGAACCACATGTGCGCGAGCTCGTGCAGGATCGTCTCGGCCCGGCGCTCGTACGCCGCGTCCGTCACCTTCGAGCGGAAGACGTACTGGTCGCGGATGGTGACCGCGCCCGCGTTCTCCATCGCGCCGGCGTTGAACTCCGGCACGAAGAGCTGGTCGTACTTGGCGAAGGGGTAGTCGTACGCGAACTTCTCCTGGAACCAGTCGAAGCCCTGGCGCGTGACGTCGAAGATGTGGTCAGCGTCGAGGTACTCGGCCAGCGAGGGACGGCAGTAGATGCCCAGCGGGACCGTCTGCCCGTCCTTCTCGTAGGAGGAGTGCACCGCGTGGTACGGGCCGACGATCAGCGCGGTGATGTACGTGGAGATCCGCGGCGTCGGCTCGAAGACCCACAGGTCGTCCTTGGGCTCCGGCGTCGGCGAGTTCGAGATCACCGTCCAGCCGCTCGGCGCCTTCACGGTGAACTGGAAGGTCGCCTTGAGGTCCGGCTGCTCGAAGGAGGCGAAGACGCGGCGGGCGTCCGGCACCTCGAACTGCGTGTACAGATAGGCCTGGTCGTCGACCGGGTCGACGAACCGGTGCAGGCCCTCACCGGTGTTGGTGTACGCGCAGTCGGCGACGACCTTCAGCTCGTTCGGACCCTGGTGGAGATGGGCCAGCGCGATGCGCGAGTCCCGGAAGACCGCGGCGACGTCGAGCGCGTGGCCGTTCAGCACGACCTCGTGCACGGCGGGGGCGACGAGGTCGATGAAGGTCTCCGCGCCGGCCTCGGCGGAATCGAAGCGGACGGTGGTGACGGACCGGTAGGTGCCGCCCTCCTGCGCACCCGAGAGGTCCAGTTCGACCTCGTACGCGTCCACGGTCAGCAGCTTCGCCCGCTGCTGCGCCTCTTCACGGGTCAGGTTTGTGCCAGGCACCCGGTCAACTCCTCGGTTTCGTGACGTTTGGCTCATCCTTCCACGGCGTACCTCAGCGGCGCACCGAGCATTTCCACGGTCCGTCACCGCCGATCCGCAGCAGCCCGGGGCCGGACACGGCCGCGCTCACCCGCACCTCGCCGGTCCGGTCGACGAGGAGCTCCTGGTCCTCCGCGTCGTAGGCGGGCTCGCGCGGCGGGGTGTGCCGGTGGACGGTGAAGGGTGACTGGCCGTGGTGGACGAAGTCGAGGACGGCGGCCGGCCCGTCGTAGACGACGAGATCGTGGGCGACGCCCTCGATGTGGCTGTCGAAACGGCGGGCCCGGGTCAGCGGCAGGACCCGCAGGGTCCAGGGCGTGTCGGCCTCGACCCGCAGGGTCAGCGGCCGGCCGCGGGGGACGACGGCCACGGTCCGGGCGTGGACGTCGTCCTCGTAGGCCGTGAGCAGGAAGCCCTCGGCCCGGCCGTGCGCGTCGCAGGACTCGATGGTGGTCGAGAGGGAGTGGTACGAAACGATCTCCAGGAGCGCCCACCCCGGCGGGAGGCCGGGGTCGCAGACCACGGTCTCCTTGCCCCGGCCCTGGTGGACGGAGGGCCGGAAGCCGTCCGGGGACGGATCGAGGAGGGCGGTGGCGGGGACGGCGTGGGCGGGGACGGCGTGGGCGGGCGGGGTGCCCGGCGCGAAGAGCGTGGCCGTCGGCCGGCCGTACCCCGGGTCGGGGCCGGTGCCGGCCGGGGGGTGCCCCGGGGCCGTGAAGCGGGCCGGGGGGACGTACCCGGGGCCCGGGATGGGGTCCGGCGGGGCCTCGACCACGATGCCGAACTCCGTCGCCAGACCCGCCAGGCCCGAGCCGTAGCCCCGGCCCACGGCGTGGAACGTCCAGTCGCCGCCTCGCCGGCGGAACTCGCCGACGACGAACGCCGTCTCCGTCGTCGCCTCCCCGAAGGCGAAGTACGCCGCCGGGGCGCCCGTCGTGTCCGTGATCCGGAGATCCGGGGACGGGACCCGGCCGAAGGCGCCCCCGTCCGCCGAGGCGGCGATCACCACGCGGGCGACGGACGGCTCCAGCCGTGCCAGGTCCAGCCACAGCCAGTCCGCCGCCATGGAACCGGGCTCGCCGGGCGCCGACCGGCCCAGGTGCCGCACGGCGCCCGAAGGGTGCTCGCCGTGGTTGTAGAAGACGAGATCGGCGTCGCCCCGCACCCGCCCGGCCGCGTCCAACAGCAGCGCCGACACGTCCACGTCGGGCACGCCGTGTCCGGTCCGCCAGGCGACGGCGACCTGGAGGGCCCGGGTGGGGACCGGGACGGCGGCACCCTTCGGTATGTGGGTCATGGTCGGATCCTGTCACCGGACGCCCCGGGTTCGAACGCGTTGTCCGAATCCCGCCGGACGGTGACCAGGGAGCGGTCGCCGCCGGACGATGGCCGGGACCCGGTGGCCAGGGAGCGGTGGCCGGGGAACGCCGGAGGGGCGGCCGTCCTCCCGGACGGCCGCCCCTCGCGTACGGCGGTGGGGTCAGCCCTTCAGCTCGGCCGCCACCAGCTCCGCGATCTGCACCGCGTTCAGCGCGGCACCCTTGCGGAGGTTGTCGTTGGAGACGAAGAGCGCGAGGCCGTTCTCGACGGTCTCGTCCACGCGGATACGGCCGACGTACGACGCGTCCTTGCCGGCCGCCTGCAGCGGGGTCGGGATCTCCGAGAGCTCGACGCCCTCGGCGTCCTTCAGCAGCTCATAGGCGCGCTCGACGCTGATCGGACGGTCGAAGCGGGCGTTCACCTGGAGGGAGTGGCCGGAGAAGACCGGGACCCGGACACACGTGCCGGAGACCTTGAGCTCCGGGATCTCCAGGATCTTGCGGGACTCGTTGCGGAGCTTCTGCTCCTCGTCGGTCTCGTGCGAGCCGTCGTCGACGAGGTTGCCCGCGAGCGGCAGGACGTTGAAGGCGATGGGGCGCTTGTAGACGCCGGGCTCGGGGTACGAGACGGCCCCGCCGTCGTGGGTGAGCTCGGTGGCGCGGTCGACGACGGCCTTGACCTGGCCGTCCAGCTCGGCGACACCGGCCACGCCCGAGCCGGAGACGGCCTGGTAGGTGGTGGCGACGAGGGCGGTCAGACCGGCCTCCTGGTGGAGCGGCTTGAGGACCGGCATCGCGGCCATCGTGGTGCAGTTCGGGTTGGCGATGATCCCCTTGGGGCGGTCCTTGACCGCGTGCGGGTTGACCTCGGAGACGACCAGCGGGACCTCGGGGTCGCGCCGCCAGGCGGAGGAGTTGTCGATCACGACCGCGCCCTGGGAGGCGACCTTCTCGGCGAGTGCCTTGGAGGTCGCGCCACCTGCGGAGAAGAGCACGATGTCCAGGCCGGTGTAGTCGGCGGTGGACGCGTCCTCGACGGTGACCCCGTCGAGGACCGTGCCGGCGGAGCGGGAGGAGGCGAAGAGCCGCAGCTCGTCGAGCGGGAAGTTCCGCTCGGCCAGGATCCTGCGCATGACTGTGCCGACCTGACCGGTGGCTCCGACGATTCCGACCTTCACGGGGACTCCTCCGTACGTTTGTGCAGGGTGCTGCCGGTCCATGATGCGTATGGCACCGGGCGCCTTGTCCAATCCATTGTCCAAGGGTCGGGACATACGAAGGGCGGACGCCGGTTCCGGCGCCCGCCCTCCTACCCGCTCAGCGGGGTTTCACCGGTTGTTACGGCGTGACCTTGCCGATGACGACGCTGCCGGAGCCCGCGACCGTGCCGCGGGCGTTCACCAGCTGGACCTCGCCGAAGAACTGCCGGCCCTCGGGCGCGGCACCGGCGACCAGCACCGAGGCGCCGGCCTGGGCGCTCGCGCCGTTCGCCAGCTTGACCTGCTGGGCCGCGTCGACCTGGACGCTGCCGAGCGAGGCGGAGTAGTAGACGTCCTTGTAGTCGAAGGTCGTGCCACCCTCCGCCTGGACCGAGTACCCGTCGATCACGATCGTGTAGGTGCCCGGCGCCGGCTTGACCAGCGAGACGGCCTCCTCCGAGTCGCCGTCCGCCGCCTGGCCGACCTGCACGCCGTTCAGGAGGACGGTCAGGTCGAGGTCGGCGGCCTTGTCGGAGGTGTTGCCGATGGCCACGTCGAGCCGCTCCACGCCCTCACCGATGGTGACGGTCCTGGTCTGCTGCTCGTGGTGCCCGATGGTCGGGGTCTCGACCTTGGCCGAACCCAGCGAGCCGCCCTTCAGCCTGCCGTCGATCGCGGCGAACTTGTTGGTGACCTTCCACTCGACGGCGGCCGGGGTGCCGACCTTCGCCTCGGCGACGGTCTGCACGGCCGGGTCGAAGTCGGCGCCCAGCACCGAGACGTCCAGCTTGTACGGGTTGTCCAGGTCGGGCGAGGTGCGGCGCGCCTCGACCTCGATCTCCCAGACGCCCGGCGTCGGGTCGGCGTACGAGCGGAGGTCCGCACGGCAGCCGTTGCCCGGGTTGTAGTGCGGGTAGCACACGTTGGAGGCGGTCGACTCGATGGCCACGCCGTACGGGTGGATCGCGATGAACCGGGTCTGGCTCTTCTCCTTGAGGCCGCCGATGGCGACCTCCAGGGTCTTGGCGCCCTCCGGCACGTTCACGAAGTAGGACTTGTGGCTGTTGCGCTGGACCGAGCCGGCGGCGGAGAAGCCGTAGCCGGGCGCGGCCAGGTCGCTCGCGACGACGACGGTGGACAGGATCTGCTTGTCCACGCCCTCGGTGCGCTCGTCGTCCAGCTCCAGGATGGCGCTGTGGACGCCGGCCGTGCGCGGCAGCGCCTCGACCTTCACGGTCACCGGCTTGTTCAGCGGCAGCGTGATGTGGTCGTACGCGGTGGCGGCCCGGAAGGTGCCGTCGTTGTACTTCCAGTTCAGCTCGTGCCGCACGCCCCACTTCGGGCCCGTGGTACGGGTGACGGTGACGTTGTACGTCTTCTTCTGGCCGGCCTTGAGGCCGCCCTCACGGTCGTACACACCGGTGCCGGTGTGCGGGGCCGGGAAGATCGCGGTGTCGACCGGGGCCTCGACCTTGTAGGCGTGCGCCGTGGCGCCGCCCTCGATGGAGTCCCAGGCGTCCTCGATGTCGATGCGGCCCGAGCCCTGCTCGTGCGCGGCGACACCGGGGATCCGCTCGGCGGTCGAGGTGAGCGCCGTGCGCAGCGTCAGCGGGTCGAGCTCGACGCCCTTCTGCTTCGCGGCGGAGAGCAGCAGCGCGCTCGCGCCGGCGACCTGCGGGGAGGACATCGAGGTGCCGTTGAGCATCCCGTAGCCCGCGGGCAGCGTGTAGCCGGACTCGGGGACGCCCGCCCCGTCCTGCCAGGTCGGGATGGTGTTCACGGCCGAGCCCGGACCGGTGATGGTCGGGGTGAAGCCGCCGTCCTCACGCGGGCCGCGCGAGGAGAAGGGGAACATGGCGTACGACTTGGTGACGGCCGAGCCGTAGTTGGCGGCCCAGGTCTCCTTGGAGATGGCCGCGCCGACCGAGACGACCTTGTCGGCCAGGCCGGGGTCGCCGATCGTGTTGATGCCCGGGCCGGAGTTGCCGGCCGAGATGACCAGCTGCACGCCGTACTCGTCGATCAGACGGGTGTAGAGGCGGGAGCGGACGTTGTCGCCGTCGTTCTGCGCGGGCAGGCCGCCGATCGACATGTTGACGATGTCGACGCCGCGGTTGACGACGAGGTCGGTCATGCCCTCGGTCAGCGCGGTGTTGGTGCAGCCGCCGGTCCAGGTGCAGGCCCGGGAGGAGACGATCTTCGCGCCGGGGGCGGCGCCGTTCATCCTGCCGCCGAAGAGGCTGTGCGCGGCGGTGATGCCGGCGACGTGTGTGCCGTGCGAGGACTCGACGATGCCGATGTTGACGAAGTCGCGCTTCTGGCCGACCCAGGTCCCGCCGAGCGGGTCCATCGCGACGTCCTTGCGGATCTCCACGACGAAGGGGGTCTTCTCGACGACGCCGGTGGCCGGGTTGTCGGTACCGAAGTAGCCGACCTGGTACCCGTCCTTGTACGGCTTCATCGGAGCGTTGTCCGTGAAGTCGTTGTTCTGGTCGGTGTCCACGCGGACGGTGCCGGCGGCCGGGTCGTACAGCATGCCGAAGACGTCGGTGGTGTCGCCGTCGCGGTTGATGTCACCGGCCGGGTCGCCGCCCGCGGTGATCGACTCGGTGAAGCGGCTGAACTGGTAGGAGCCCTCGGGCGCCTTCCAGGACTGCGCCGAGGCGGTGAAGACGGGGCCGGTGACCGGGGCGTTCTGGGCGCGCCAGGTGGCGTCGCCCTCGGTCAGCGGGTCGGTGGCGGTGACCCAGTCGACGATCTTGCGCTCGCCGGTGGTGGTCTTCTGCAGCGCCGGGTGGCCGAGGTCGACACCGGAGTCGAGGATGCCGATGGTCACGCCGCGGCCGTCGGCCTTGGGGTTGTCCTCGACGAACTCGACCGCGCCCGTCTCGTGGGACGGGTTGTACGGGTTCTTCGCCGGGGTGTTCTTGCCGGGGGCCGGGTACGTCGTGGTGACGGTCGTGCCCTCGACGCCGCCCGTGGTGCCCGCGTCGGGGGTCGGGTCGTCCAGCTTGATCTCGGCCTGGAGGTCGATCGACTGGACGGAGGAGAGCTTGGTGGCCGCCTTGATGGCGGCGTCCGCCTTGCCGGTGGGCAGGGTGGCGCGGACGTAGCCGAGCTTGTCGTCCTGCCGTCCGACCGAGGCGCCCGGGACGGCGTCGAGCTGGCCCGCGACCTGCTCGGTGGCGCCGGGGGCGGTGGCGACGAGGAGGGTGACGTTCTTCTCGCCGGTGGCCTCGGCCTCGGACAGGCGCTGGGCGTCGGTCGCGCCGAGCTTGTCCGCGGAGTCGGAGGCCTTGACCGGGGGAGTGGTCGCCGGGTCCTCGGCGGCCAGGACCGGAGCGGCACCGGCCGCGATGAGCGCGGTCACCAGTCCGGCGGCGGCGGCGATGCGTGCCGCACGTCTGTGCCCGGAGGTCGAGCGCCCGGGTATGGAGCTCTGAGTTTCGGGGGTGGTCATTTACATCCCTGGTTGTGAAAGAAGAGGGTCCGGATTTCGGTACCGGATGACCGCTCAGCCTTTCGTACCGCACCGGGGTTTGGGGAGAGTTAACCGGTGGCGGGATGCGCTGGTGGCGCACATCCGCCACTGCGGGACATGCGCCACGAGGGATGAAACGCCCTGAACCGGGGCGAGTTGCCGACCCCGGTGGGGGGACTAGTTGTCTTTTGTACGAGCATAGTGCCGCGATGCCTTGGCCCGGTTTCCGCAGATCGCCATGGAGCACCACCGCCGGGTGCCGTTCCGCGAGGTGTCGAAGAAGTGCAGGATGCAGGCCTCGTGGGCGCAGGCCCGGATGCGGTCGGGAGCGGCGCGCAGCAGGTCGAGGTAGTCGCGGGCGGCCGTCCAGCCGGGCCCCCAGGCGGCCTCCTCGAATTCGGCCTCCTCGCCCGGCCCTTCCGGGGTGAGGGTGGCGCGGATCCGGCCGTGGTCGAGGACGGCGTCGACGCGGGCGGTCGCGGCCGGGTCGCCGGGACGGTCCACGAGCCCGGCGAGGGCGTCGCGGGCGGCGAGCGTGTTCCGCAGGGTGGCCGCGTCGGCGCGGAAGCGGTCGCCGAGCCCGTTGGCCGCGAGCCAGATCGCGAGCCCCTCGGTGTCGGTGAGCAGGTCCCGGCGCACCCCGTCCTCGTTCCAGCGGGTGTTGAGCAGGTCGAGGGAGACCGGCTCGCCGATGAGCGGCCGGGGATCCGAAGCGGTCATGGCGGGCGCCTTCCTCGTCGAGCTAACCCCTCAAGGGTACGTGACCGGTTGACGCTCGACGGGACTAACCCTTAACCTCGCAATGAGGGGTTACCCCCGGCGTTGCGGGAGCCCGTCGGCCACCCCCCCTGCGGTGGTCGGCCCCCGACCACTTCCCGGCCCATCCGCCCCTGACCCAGGACCCTTCATGACGACTGCCCCGCCCTCCGGCTCCGCCTCGGCCTCCGTCCCGGCGCCCGATCCCGCCCCGTCTCCCTCCCGCCCCCGGCCGCCCGCCCGGCCCCGGCTGCGGGTGGTCGCCCTGGCCACCGCCGTCAGCGTCACCGCGCTCCTCGTCCTCGTCGCCGTCGGCGCCGTCCTGCACGAGCCCCTGCTCATCCCCCCGCTCGCCGCGAGCATGGCCCTCGTGGCCGGCGCGCCCGACCTGCCGCTCTCCCAGCCGCGCTCGGTCGTCGGCGGCCAGCTCTTCTCCGCGCTGACCGGCTTCGCGGTCCTCGCCGTCGCCGGGCCCGGCATCTGGGGCGCCGCCGTCGCCGGCGGCCTCGCGCTCGGCGTGATGATGCTGGCCCGCACACCGCATTCGCCCGCCGCGGCGACCGCCGTGATCGTCGCCCTCCAGGAGCCGCCCTTCCTCCCCTTCCTCGCCCTGCTCGCCCTCGCCGCCCTTCTCCTCGTCGCCGTCGGCGTGGTCGGCGCCCGCGCCTCCGGGCGCGCCTATCCGACGTACTGGTTCTGACCCCTCCGCCGCCCCGGACCCCTCTAACCTCGGCTCATGAAGACGGAGTTGAGGGTGGCGGCCTACGCCGTGTGCGTCCGTGACGAGGAGATCCTGCTCGCCCGCTGGGTGGCCGGCGACGGCAGCAGGAAGTGGACTCTGCCCGGCGGCGGCATGGAGCACGGCGAGGAGCCGGTCCGGACCGTCGTCCGGGAGGTCGAGGAGGAGACCGGGTACCTCACGGAACCCACGGCCCTCCTCGGCGTCGACTCGATCCGCCGGTCCTGGTCGCGCCGGCTCGCCGGGCCCGGCGACTTCCAGGGGCTGCGGATCCTCTACGAGGCCCGCGTCACCGGCGGGTCCCTGCGCCACGAGACCGGCGGCTCCACCGACCTCGCCGCCTGGCACCCGCTCGCCGCAGTCCCGGGCCTGGTTCGCGTCGAACTGGTCGACATCGGACTGGACTTGTGGCGGGAACGCCCCCCGGTCGGACGCTCCCGGCTCACCGATCCCGGAAACGGCTGAAACCCGCTCAACCGTCCCGGCCCGCTCAACCCTCCCGTGCGTCCCGCGGTCCCCTCCCCCGACCGCAGCACACACACCAGGGGAGCCCCGCACATGTCAGTCGCACGCACCACCACCCGCACCGTCCTCGCGGCCACCGCCGTGGCCGCGCTCACCGCCACCGCGCTCGCGGCGCCCGCCGCCGCGGCCACGAGCCCCCAGCAGCGGGACCGGCACGCCGCCACGCAGCGGGCACTGGACGCGGCGGCCGAGGCGGGAGTGCCCGGAGTCGTCGCCCAGGCCCGTGTCGGACGGGCCGGCTGGACGGGCACGGCCGGGGAGCGCGGGGGCCAGGACCGCTACCGGGTCGGCTCCATCACCAAGACGTTCGTCGCCACGGTCCTCCTCCAGCTCCAGGCGGAGGGCCGCCTCGACCTCGACGACACCGTCGAGAAGTGGCTGCCCGGCGTCGTCCGCGGCAACGGCCACGACGGCCGGAAGATCACCGTCCGTCAGCTCCTCAACCACACCAGCGGCGTCTACAGCGTCACCAGCGACCCCGGCTTCCAGGAGAAGGTCTTCGGCCCGGCCTTCCTCGAGCACCGCTACGACACCTGGACCCCCCGGCAGCTCGTCGCCGTCGCCATGAACCACGCGCCGGACTTCGCCCCCGGCACCGCCTGGAACTACTCCAACACCAACTACGTCCTGGCCGGCATGGTGGTGGAGAAGGCGACCGGCCGTCCGTACGGAAAGGAGGTCGAGCGGCGGATCATCAAGCCGCTGAAGCTGCGCGCCACCAGCGTCCCCGGCACGAGGGCCGCGATGCCGCAGCCGAGTTCACGCGCCTACTCGACGCTCTCGATCGACCCCGACGCCACGACGGTCCACGACGTCACCGAGCTGAACCCGTCCCTCGCCTACGCGGCGGGAGAGATGATCTCCGACTCCAACGACCTGCAGACCTTCTACCGGGCCCTGCTCAAGGGGAAGCTGCTGCCGAAGGCCGAACTGCGCGAGATGACGGACGCCGTGGCCGTCGGCGCCGAGGCGCCGGGCATGGCGTACGGACTCGGGCTGATGCGGCAGAAGCTCAGCTGTGACAAGGAGATCTGGGGGCACGGCGGCGGCATCCACGGCTCCGTGTCCGAGGCCCACGTCACGCGGGACGGCACGCACTCGCTCGCCCTGAACCTGAACGCCGACTGGACGGGTGACAGCCAGGCGGTCGTCGAGGCCGAGTTCTGCGGCGCCCCGCCGAAGAAGTAGCCGCGAGAAGGCCGCGGCCCCCGCGAGGCCGTACGGAGACGGCCTAGCGAGGCAGGACGACGACGTAGGCGGCGGGCTGCCGGTCCGACGCGGCCATCAGGGCCGTGCGGATGACGGTGGCCTGCTGGTCCATCGCCTCCCGCAGCTTGCGGGGGGTGATGTGGACCACCGTGATCCCGAGCCGCTCCAGGTGCTCGCGCTTGCGGGTGTACTCCGACCACAGCGCGTCGTCGTCCTGCCGCGGCGCCCGGGTGTCCAGCTCCACCGCCACCGCCTGGTCCGGCCAGTAGGCGTCGAGACCGCCCAGGTGCGGCCCGCCGGGCAGGCGCAGGTCCACGTTCCACAGCGGGTCGGGCAGCGCGAACTCCCGCACCATCTCGTAGAGCCGCTCCTCGGCGAGGGACCGGCCCTCGGCGAGCAGCGCGTCCACCGCGTCCACCACGTGGGGCCGGGTCAGCAGCCGCTCCCGGTTCAACTCCCTGACCACCGCCCCCGGTTCGCAGTGCCCGCCGCGTACCGCCTCGGTGAGCAGCAGGCGCACCCGCGCCGGGTCGCTCATGGCGGCGACCGCGTCGGCGAGCGCCCGGGCGACCGGCGCCACGGGCACCGCGTCGATCTCCAGCGGAGCGGGCAGCTCCTGGGCGCGCACGACCCGGACCGCGGCGGTGGAGCGCAGCCGGCGGGTGCGGGGCACCAGCACGTCGATCCGGTCGACGGAGGGCAGCGGGGGAGCGGAGTCGAAGCGGTGCAGCGCGAGCGCGGCGAGACCGGTGATCATCGCCTCGGGCGTCTGGGGCGGCAGGCAGCCGCGGTGCCGGGCGTAACGCAGCGCCTCCTGGAGCCGGTCGTGGCCGGTGAGGGGGAGGGGCCGGGGGGTGATGGGGGTGTTGTGGTTCATGCCGGGGGTCTTCCGCCGCCGGACCCTCCGCTAACCGCTGTTACAAGGCCGTCGACATTTAGGGACAAGCTCGCCCTAAAGTACGCGCGTTCGAGTGCCGATCAGAGCCCGCCCTCGCGGGAGCCCGGACAGCACCCGGCCCCGGCCGCGAGCACACGCTCGCCGCCGGGGCCGGGCCCGCCGTTCCTCAGCCGGCCAGACCGTCGCAGGCCTGGGCGCGCAGCGCCCTCGCCAGGTCGTCCCGGGACTCGATGACGAGCCGGCGCAGCGCGGGCGCGGCCGTCGCGTGCGCGTCGAGCCACGCGTCCGTCGCCGCCAGGGTCTCCTCGCTGTCCCGCAGGCCCGGGAAGAGTCCCCGCACCACGTCCATTCCGATCTGGATCGACCGGTCCGCCCACAGCCGCTCGATCGCCGCGAAGTACTTGTCCGCGTACGGCGCGATCAGCTCGCGCTGGGAGGGCTGGACGAACCCCGCGATCGTCGCCTCGACGAGCGCGTTCGACAGCGCGTCCGACTCGACGACCTGAGCCCAGGCCTGCGCCTTGACCGCGGCCGAGGGCCGGGCGGCCAGACAGCGCACCTGGTGCCGCTTGCCGGTCGCCGTGTCGTCCCGGGCCAGCTCCGCGTCGATCCGCGCCTCGTCGGCCCGGCCGTGCGTGGCGAGCGGCGTGAGGAACGACCAGCGCAGCTCCTGGTCGACGTCGAGACCGTCGATCTTCGCGGTGCCGTCGAGCAGCCCCTCCAGCAGCTGGAAGTCCGCGTCCGACGAGGAGGCCGCCGCGAAGAACCGCGCCCAGGTCAGCTGGTGCTCGCTGCCCGGCTCGGCCAGCCGCAGCTCGCGCAGCCCGCCCTCGGCGAGCAGACGGCCGCCCGCCGCGCGCCAGGCCGGCGCCGCGTAGTGGGTGACCGCCGACTGGGCCCAGGCGTGCACCATCTGCAGCACCCCGATGTCCGCCTCGCGGCCCGCGAACTCCAGCACGATCGCCACGAAGTCCCGGGCCGGCATCAGACCGTCCCGTGTCAGGTTCCACAGCGCCGACCAGCACAGCGCGCGCGCCAGCGGGTCGGTGATGTCCCCCAGGTGCGCCCGCAGGGTGGCGAGCGAGCCCTCGTCGAAGCGGATCTTGCAGTACGTGAGGTCGTCGTCGTTGACGAGGGCCAGCGCCGGCCGCGCCTCGCCCGCCAGCTCCGGCACCACCGTCCGGACGCCGGTGACGTCCGTCTCGGTCTGGGCGTACCGCACCAGCGCGCCCTCCGGCGAGAGCCCGTACAGGCCCACCCGCACCCGGTGCGGGCGCAGCTCCTCGCCGTCCTGGACGACGGCCAGCTCGGTGATCCGGCCCTCGGCGTCGTACGTCAGCACCGGCGTCAGCGTGTTGACCCCCGAGGTCTGGAGCCAGGAGCGCGACCACGCCTTCATGTCCCGGCCGGAGGTCTCCTCCAGGACGGACAGGAGGTCCGTGAGGCGCGTGTTGCCGTACGCGTGACGCTTGAAGTAGCGGCGCGCGCCCTCCAGGAAGGCGTCCCGTCCGGCGTAGGCCACCAGCTGCTTGAGGACCGAGGCGCCCTTGGCGTAGGTGATCCCGTCGAAGTTCAGCTTGGCGTCCTCCAGGTCACGGATGTCGGCCGTGATCGGATGGGTGGACGGCAGCTGGTCGGCGCGGTAGGCCCACGCCTTGCGGTTGTTGGCGAACGTCACCCAGCTGTTGGTGAAGCGGGTCGCCTCCGCCAGCGAGAACGAGCCCATGAAGTCGGCGAAGGACTCCTTCAGCCACAGGTCGTCCCACCAGACCATGGTGACCAGGTCGCCGAACCACATGTGCGCCATCTCGTGCAGGATGACGTTCGCCCGGCGCTCGTACGCCGCCTGCGTCACCTTGCCCCGGTAGATGTACTCCTCGCGGAAGGTCACCATGCCGGGGTTCTCCATCGCGCCGAGGTTGTACTCGGGGACGAAGGCCTGGTCGTACTTCCCGAAGGGGTAGGGGAAGTCGAAGTTGTCGTGGAAGAAGTCGAAGCCCTGCTTGGTGACGAGGAAGACGTCGTCCGCGTCGAAGTGCTTCGCGAGCCCCTTGCGGCACATCGCGCCGAGCGGGATCTCGACGTCCCCGCGCCGGTAGGTGTCGGTCACGTAGTGGTACGGCCCCGCGACGACGCAGGTGATGTACGTGGAGATCGGCGCGGTCTCCGCGAACCGCCACACGCCGTCCGGGCCCTTCTCGCCCGCTCCGTTCGACCAGACCGTCCAGTCGTCGGGGGCGGTCACCTCGAAGCGGTACGGCGCCTTCAGATCGGGCTGCTCGAAGTTCGCGTACACCCGCCGGGAGTCGGCCGGCTCGTACTGCGTGTAGAGGTAGACCTCGCCGTCCTCGGGGTCGACGAAGCGGTGCATGCCCTCGCCGGTCCGGCTGTAGGCACACTGGGCGTCCACGACGAGGACGTTCTCGTCGGCCAGTCCGTCCAGCGCGATCCGCGAGCCGTCGAACACGACGGCGGGGTCGAGCGCCCGGCCGTTCAGCTCCACCGACGTCACGGCGGGGGCGATCAGGTCGACGAACGTGGCCGAGCCCGTGCCCGTACGGCGGAAGCGGATCGTCGTCACCGAGCGGAAGGTCCGCACCCTCGCCCCGCCCTCGGCGGGGGTCCCCCCGTCCCCGGGCTCGCCGACCGCCGACCGCAGATCGAGGGCGACCTGGTACCCGTCGACGCTCAGCAGCTCGGCCCGCTCGCGGGCCTCGTCGCGGGACAGATTCTCTCCGGGCACGGTCACTCCTTCGTGGCTCGTTCGAAACAGCACCGATCCTCCCATGTGCCACTGTCGCCCGGCACGCGGGGAATGCGTCCGCCGCACGGTGGCGTTGCTCCCTCTGGCGCACAGATATCCGTCAGACAGCCACACGAGCGATTCACGAGGAGTGACATGTCCGAGAGCAGGACCACCGCCGACTTCTGGTTCGACCCGCTGTGCCCGTGGGCCTGGATGACCTCCCGTTGGATGCTGGAGGTGGAGAAGGTGCGCCCGGTCGACGTCCGCTGGAAGGTCATGAGCCTGGCCGTCCTCAACGAGAACCGCCTCGACGAGCTTCCGGCGGAGTACCGCGACATGCTGGAGACCAAGGCCTGGGGTCCGGTCCGCGTGGTGACGGCGGCCCAGCAGCTGCACGGCGACGAGGTCGTCGGCAAGCTCTACACCGCGCTCGGCACCCGCTTCCACAACAACGGCGAGGGACCCACCCGCGAGGCCATCGCCGCCGCCCTCGCCGACGTGGGCCTGCCGGCCGACCTGGTCGAGTACGCCGACAAGGACACGTACGACAGCGAGCTGCGCGCCTCCCACAAGGAGGGCATCGAGAAGGTCGGCCAGGACGTCGGCACGCCGGTCATCTCCGTCCCGGGCGCGGACGGCGACGAGGTCGCCTTCTTCGGCCCCGTGGTCACGCCCACGCCGCGCGGCGAGGCGGCGGCCCGGCTGTGGGACGGCACGCTGCTCGTCGCCGCGACGCCCGGCTTCTACGAGATCAAGCGCACGCGGACGGCGGGGCCGAGCTTCGAGTAGCCACCCCCGGGCGGGCGCTCCCGCTCCATGGAAGAACCCCCGTGACTCACGTCGTCACGGGGGTTCTCCTTTGATCCGTCCGCACGCGAAGGCTGAGAAGACGATCACGAGCAGGACGACGGGGGTTCCGATCCCGGAGGGTCAGAAGGAGATCAGCGGCACGGAGGTCCGGGCCGCCTGGTAGCGCCTGTTCACGTCCTGCCAGTTGACGACCTGCCACATGGCCTCGATGAAGTCCACCTTCTGGTTCTTGTACTGGAGGTAGAAGGCGTGCTCCCAGGCGTCGAACACGAGGATGGGGACCGAGCCCTGGCCGACGTTGCCCTGGTGGTCGTAGACCTGCTCGACGATCAGGCGGCCGCTGATCGGCTCGTAGGCGAGCACACCCCAGCCGGAGCCCTGGGTGGTCGCGGAGGCCTTGGTCAGCTGCGCCTTGAACTTGGCGAAGGAGCCGAAGGATTCGGTGATCGCGTCCGCGAGCTCACCGACGCCGTCGGCGGCGAGCGGCTCCCCGCCGCCGCCCTCCTTCGGGCTGTTCATGTTGTTCCAGTAGATGCTGTGCAGGATGTGGCCGGAGAGGTGGAACGCGAGGTTCTTCTCCAGGCCGTTGATCGAGCCCCACTGCTCCTTGTCGCGCGCCTCTTCCAGCTGCTCCAGGGTGTCGTTCGCTCCCTTGACGTAAGCGGCGTGGTGCTTGTCGTGGTGCAGCTCGATGATCTGCGGGTTGATCACCGGCTCCAGCGCCGCGTAGTCGTACGGCAGTTCAGGAAGGGTGTAGATCGCCATGTGCCGAGCCTCTCGCCGCCGGTTCTTATTGCAACCTCTATGCAAGTGCAGGCTAGCAGCAGCAGTGCCCGGTGGTGATCAGCCCTTCGCCCTAGGTCTCGCGTCGCACTCCCGGCGGGCGGCGCGGGGGGAGCGCCGGACGCACGCGAAGAGCCCCCGGACGATGCGTCCGGGGGCTCCTGGCCGTACGAGGGGCGCGGGTCAGGCGTCCCGCGGTGCCCGCCCGCGCGCCTTCTGCAGGGTGAATCCGCCGACGGCGAGCAGCAGGGTCAGACCGCCCGTCCAGTACAGCTGCACGCGGGTGCCCTCGTCGCGGGCCATCAGGAAGAAGATCGCCGCCATGCCGACCAGGGCCACCCAGGTCAGTGCCGGGTACGCCCACATCTTCACGACCAGCTTCTCCGGCGCCTCCCGCTCGGTCCTGCGGCGCAGCAGCAGCTGCGAGACGGCGATGAAGAACCAGACGACGAGGATGATCGCGCCGATGGTGTTCAGCAGCCAGACGAAGATGTCGTTCGGCCGCCAGTAGCTGAGCAGCACGCACGTGAAGCCGAAGACCGAGGAGACCAGCACGGCCGGGCGCGGCACGCCGCCGAACGTACGGCCCAGCGCCTTCGGGCCCTGGCCGCGGGCGACCAGCGAGGTGGCCATCCGGGACGCGCCGTAGATGTTGGCGTTCATCGCCGACAGCAGCGCGATCAGGACGACCACGTTCATGATCTGGCCGGCGGCGGGGATGCCCAGGTGGTCGAGGGTCGCGACGTACGGACCCTTCTCGACGACCGCCTTGTCGCCCCACGGGACGAGGGTGACGATGACCGCCATCGAGCCGATGTAGAAGAGCGCGATGCGCCACATCGCCGTACGGACCGCCTTGGCGACGCCCTGGACGGGGTGTTCGGACTCGGCCGCCGCGATGGTGACGGTCTCCAGACCGCCGTAGGCGAAGACGGAGGCGAGCAGTCCGACGATCAGGCCCTCGGAGCCGTTCGGGAAGAACCCGCCCTCGCCGGTGAGGTTCGTCGCGCCGGGGGCCTCCGAGCCGGGCAGGGCGCCGACGATGGCGAGCACGCCGATACCGAGGAAGAGGACGATCGCGCCGACCTTGAGCGCGGCGAACCAGAACTCGAACTCGCCGAAGTTCTTCACGGCCGCCAGGTTGGTGCCGCAGAACACCAGCATGAAGAGGGCCACCCACGCCCACTCCGGGGTGCCGGGGAACCAGCCGGTCATGATCTTCGCGGCGCCGATGCCCTCCAGGCCGACGGCCACGCAGAGCAGGAACCAGAAGGCCCAGCCCGCGGTGAATCCGGCCCACGGGCCGATGGCCCGTTCCGCGTGGACGGAGAAGGAGCCGGAGGCCGGGTTGGCCGCAGACATCTCCCCGAGCATCCGCATCACGAGCATGACGAGCAGCCCGGAGATCGCGTACGCGACGACGATCGAGGGGCCGGCGGCGGCGATGCCCGCCCCCGAGCCGACGAAGAGGCCCGCCCCGATGACGCCCCCGAGGGCGATCATGGAGAGATGGCGCTGCTTGAGGCCGTGGGTGAGGCCGGAGGAGGGGGTCGCGCCGTCGTCCTTGCGGTCGACGGGCGCGGGCGCGGTGGTCCGGGACATGGGCCGCCCTGTTCATTGGCCGGTAGCGGGGGAACGCGCCACAGTCTGGGCGGGGGCACCGCTCACAGGGAACAGATGTCCGCTATACGGGCACGAGCTTCACACAAGGTGAAGATTCACCTCCGCTTCGTGCGCAGCTCCCGCACCCAGGCCACCAGCAGCACGGCCCCGGTGGCGGCGCCCGACCACAGCACCTGCGGCCGCGAGCCCTCGTCGGCCAGCATCAGCACCAGGACGGCTCCCATGGCGGCCAGCGCCGTCCAGGTCAGCCAGGGGAACCCCCACATCCGCAGGGTGAGGGTCCGCGGCGCCTCCCGCTCGATGCGGGGGCGCAGCCTCAGCTGCGAGACCGCGATCAGGGCCCAGACGAAGAGGAGCACGGCCCCCACCGCGTTGAGCATGTAGAGGAACACCGAATCCGGCCACTTCAGATTGAGCAGCACCGAGACGAAGCCGAAGGCGACCGAGGCCAGCACGGCGCGCCGCGGCACCCCTCCGCCCGTGACCTCCAGCAGGCCCCGGGGCGCCTCACCGCGCTCGGCGAGCGAGAAGACCATCCGGGACGAGCCGTACAGGTTCGCGTTGAGCGCCGACAGCAGCGCCACGAACACCACGATGTTCATGATCTGGCCGGCCGCCGGGACCCCGAGCGCGTCCAGGACGGCGACGTAGGGCGACTGCCCCGGCACGATCGAGGCCCACGGCAGAAGGGTCACGATCACCAGCATCGAGCCGACGTAGAAGAGGAGGATCCGCCAGACCGCGCTGCGCACCGCCCGCGCCACGTTGCGCGCCGGGTCGTCCGACTCCGCGGCCGCGATCGTGACGACCTCCAGACCGCCGAAGGCGAAGACGACGGCGAGGACGCCGGAGACCACGCCCTCCCACCCGGCCGGCAGGAGACCGCCCTGTCCCGTCAGGTTCGCCATCCCCACGGGGTCCGTCTCCGGCAGCCATCCCACGATCGCGAGGACGCCGAGGACGAGGAAGAGGACGATCGCCCCGACCTTGAGCGCGGCGAACCAGAACTCGAACTCGCCGAAGTTCCGCACCGCCGCGAGATTGGCGGCGGTGAACACGATCATGAACAGCAGCACCCAGCCCCACTGCGGGATCCCCGGCACCCAGCCGTTGGCGATCCGGGCCGCGCCCGTCGCCTCCACGGCGAGCACCACCACCAGCAGGAACCAGTACAGCCAGCCCACGGAGAAGCCCGCCCACCGGCCGAGCGCCCGCTCGGCGTGCACGGAGAAGGCGCCCGAGGCGGGCATCGCCGCCGACATCTCCCCGAGCATCCGCATGATCAGCAGGGCGAGGACGCCCGCGATCAGGTACGAGAGCACGATGCCGGGCCCGGCGACCGCGATCCCCGCGCCGGAGCCGACGAAGAGGCCGGCGCCGATCACGCCGCCGAGGCCCAGCATCGTCAGATGACGCTGCTTCAGCCCGTGGGACAGGGGCTCCGGTTCGGGAGCGAGGGGCGCCGGGGAGGCGGGTGGTGCTTCGCGCATGAAGGGCTCGTGCTCTCGGAACGTTTTATGGAGACCGCACAGTCTCCCCGCTGAACCTCCGTCGGCGCAAAAGGGACCTCTCGCGCAGCCTTCCCCGTGACAAGCGTCACGCAGCGCGGGGCCGACAGGCAGACCTTTGTGTGATCTCCACGAAACCCTCAACCTCCGCTTTGTCCAGGGCTGATGGTGATCGAGCGTTCACTCCTCGACTACGGTCGAGCTGTCCGTCCTCCCCCCGCCCCGCGGGCGCGGGGGACCCCACCTCACCCCCGCGGAGTACCGATGTCCACCGCCGTCGCCCCCGTCCGTCCCCTGCGCGCCGGCACGGTGCTGGCCGACCTCCTGCCGTCTCCGAGGCTCCTCGCCCGGGGAGGCGCCGCCGGGCGCACCCGCGACCTCGTGCTCGTCGCCGGCGGCGCCGCCCTCACCGGCGTGGCCGCCCAGATCGCCGTCCCGGTCCCCGGATCCCCGGTCCCGGTCTCCGGGCAGACCTTCGCGGCGCTGCTGGTCGGCACGGCCCTCGGCGCCCGCCGCGGCTTCCTCGCCCTGGCCGTGTACACGCTCGTCGGCATGGCGGGCGTGCCGTGGTTCGCGCAGGCCACCTCCGGGTACGGCATGCCGTCCTTCGGCTACCTCCTCGGCATGGTGCTCGCCGCCACCGTGGTGGGCGCCCTCGCCCGGCGCGGAGCCGACCGCTCCGTGCTCCGCACGGCGGGCGCGATGGCGCTCGGCTCCCTGATCGTCTACGCGGTCGGCGTCCCCTACCTGGCCCTCGCCACCGGAATGACGCTGCCGCAGGCGGTCGCCGCGGGCCTGACCCCGTTCCTGATCGGCGACGCCCTTAAGGCGGCCCTCGCGATGGGACTCCTGCCGACCGCGTGGAAGCTCATCGGCCGCAAGGGCTGACCACGACCCAGGCCCGACGACATGGAGAAGCTCTCCGTTCCCGAGGTGATCGGTGTACGGAGAGCTTCTTCGCGTCCCCGCCCCTGACGGGGTCGGTCGGACGGGGACCCGGGGTGCGGGCGGCCGCGCGCCCGCCGGTCGCCGGCCGGCGCGCGGCCTTCGGTCAGCGGGTGATCTCGTCCGCGGAGGCCTTCGCGAACCGGTCCTTGACCAGCGCGATCACCAGCACGAGCGCCGCCACCAGCAGGGAGAGCACGACCTGCTCCCGGGCGCTGCCGCCGTCGTAGATCATGTAGCCGAGGACGAAGACGATCATCGCGATGGTCGCCCAGGTCAGGTACGGGAAGAGCCACATCCGCACGACCAGCTTCTCGGGCGTCTCGCGCAGGATGATCCCGCGCATCCGCAGCTGGGTCACGCAGATGACCAGCCAGACGAAGAGCGCGACCGCGCCGGAGGAGTTCAGCAGGAAGGCGAAGACCGTGTCGGGCCACTGGTAGTTGAAGAAGACCGCGACGAAGCCGAAGACCACCGACGAGAGGATGGCGGCCGTCGGCACGCCCCGCTTGTTGGCCTTGGCGAACGACTTCGGCGCGTCACCGCGCTGCCCGAGCGAGAACGCCATGCGCGAGGCCGTGTAGAGGCCCGAGTTCAGGCAGGACAGGACGGCGGTCAGCACGATCACGTTCATGACCTGGCCGGCGTGCGGGATGCCGATGGAGTCGAGGGCGGCGACGTACGAGCCCTTCTCGACGATCGACTTGTCGTTCCACGGCAGCAGTGTCAGGACGACGAAGATCGAGCCCAGGTAGAAGACGCCGATCCGCCAGATCACGCTGTTGGTGGCCTTGGTGACGGCCTTCTGCGGGTCCTCGGACTCGCCGGCGGCCAGGGTGACGATCTCGCTGCCCATGAAGGAGAAGACGACCATCAGCACACCGGTGAGGATCGCTCCCGCGCCCATCGGGAGGAAGCCCCCGGCGTCGGTGAGGTGCGCGAAGCCCGCGCCCGGGTTGTCCGACCCCGGCAGCACGCCGAAGACCGCGAGGAGACCGACCACGACGAAGGCGGCGATCGCGACGACCTTGATCCCGGCGAACCAGAACTCGAACTCCCCGTAGGAGGAGACGGAGGCGAGGTTGGTCGCGGTCAGCACCACCATGACGATGAGCGCCCAGGCCCACTGCGGGACGGCCGGGATCCACGACTCCAGGATCACCGCGCCGGCGGTCGCCTCGACGGCGAGCACCACGACCCAGAAGAACCAGTACAGCCAGCCGATGGTGAATCCGGCCCAACGTCCCAGCGCCTGGTCGGCGTAGGCCGAGAAGGAGCCGGACGACGGCCGCGCCGCCGCCATCTCGCCGAGCATGCGCATCACGAAGACGACCATGGTGCCGACGAGTGCGTAGGAGAGGAGGATGGCGGGACCGGCCGCGGCGATGCCGGAACCGGAGCCGACGAACAGGCCGGCGCCGATGACACCACCGATGGCGATCATCGAGAGATGGCGGTTCTTGAGACCGGCCTTGAGTCCGTCGGAAGGCTGGGAATCACCGGGGTTACCGGTGGTATTGCCTTCCTTCGCAAGGGTCGGCTGCGTGGTCATGAACGCTTCCTTACGTCTGGGGGGCGCTCGGGTCGCGAGCAACGAGCATTGAAACCCAAGGGCCCGGCTGATCGGAAGAGCCGATTCCGGATCGTTGCGCGAGGGCCGGAGGTCCGGACCGCGGGGGGTGAGGGTCCCGACCCCGCTGACCGCTACCCCGCTCGGGCCATGCCACACTCGGAACCATGCGCGTGTACCTCGGTTCCGACCATGCCGGCTTCGAACTCAAGAACCACCTCGTCGAGTGGCTGAAGGCCCATGGCCACGAGCCCGTCGACTGCGGTCCCCACATCTACGACGCCATCGACGACTACCCGCCGTTCTGCCTGCGTGCCGCCGAGCGGACGGCCGCGGACCCGGACAGCCTGGGCATCGTCATCGGAGGCTCCGGCAACGGGGAGCAGATCGCCGCGAACAAGGTGAAAGGGGTGCGCGCCGCCCTCGCCTGGAGCGAGCAGACCGCCGCCCTCGGCCGCGAGCACAACGACGCCAACGTCGTCTCCATCGGCGGCCGGATGCACACCCGGGAAGAGGCGACCAAGTTCGTCGAGATCTTCCTCGACACCCCGTACTCGGGTGAGGAGCGTCACACCCGCCGCATCGAGATGCTCTCGGCGTACGAGACGACCGGCGAGCTGCCCCCGATCCCGGCCCACCACCCGCAGGAGCCCACCGCCTGATGCCCGAAGGGCACACCATCCACCGACTGGCCGCCGACTACCGGGAACGGTTCGGCGGCCGGTCCGTGCGCGTCTCCAGCCCGCAGGGCAAGTTCGCGGACTCCGCGGCCCTGCTCGACGGCGCGGTCCTCGAGACCACGGAGGCGCACGGCAAGCACCTGTTCCTGGAGTTCCCCGGACAGGAATGGGTGCACATCCACCTCGGCCTCTTCGGCAAGGTGACCTTCGGCGACGCCCCGGCGCCCTCGCCCACCGACACCGTCCGGCTGCGTGTCGCCCACGCCGACGCGTACGTCGACCTGCGCGGTCCCACCACCTGCGCGCTGATCACCGACGGAGAGAAGCGGGCGGTCCACGACCGCCTCGGCCCCGACCCGCTGCGGCCCGGCGACGACCCCGACAAGGCCTGGCGCCGGATCTCGACGTCCCGCACCACGATCGCCGCCCTCCTGATGGACCAGAAGGTCATCGCGGGCGTCGGCAACGTCTACCGCGCCGAGGTCCTCTTCCGCCACGGCATCGACCCCTACCGCGCGGGCAGGGACATCCAGCGCCGCGAGTGGGACGCGATGTGGGCGGACCTCGTGGCACTGATGCGCGAAGGCGTACGCCACAACCGCATCGACACCGTCCGCCCCGAGCACACCCCGGAGTCGATGGGCCGCCCCCCGCGCGTCGACGACCACGGCGGCGAGGTCTACGTCTACCGGCGGGCCCTCATGCCCTGCCACGTCTGCGCCACCGACATCCGCACGGCCGACCTGGCGGCACGCAACCTCTTCTGGTGCCCGACCTGCCAGCAGCGCTGACCCGCCGTCCGGGCGGACGCCGACGCCTACCGGACACGTGCTAGAACCCGTGCGGCAGCCACGGGGCGACCGGTGAACCGAACGCCACGGACGCCTCCACCAGGGCTCCGCCCCGCAGCTCCCGCACCCGCCCGGCCGCCGCGAGCGAGGTCAGGCTCACGCCCCCCAGGTAGGCCGCGCCCAGCTCCCGCACCGAGAGCGCCAGATCCGCCGCCCCCTCCGTACGCGTGCAAGAGGCCCCCTCCGCGTTCCCCGTCAGCCTCCAACGCCCGGCGTTCCAGGGGCAGAACGCGTCCGCCACCTCGAACACCACGTCCACCGGCGCCTGGTACGTCCGCGCCTCCAGCGCCGCCCCCACGTCCACCAGACGCACGTGCAAGCAGTCCCGGCGCACCGGCGCGCAGCGCCGGACGTCGCTCACCAGGTGCTCCCACGCGCTGTCCACGGGCCGGCTGTTGATCCGCACCGACGACGTCAGGTCGATCGAGCACAGGAACCGCCACAGCGCCGCCTCCGCCTGCGGATCCAGCGCCTCCAGGTCCTTCAGCACGACCGTGCCGTCCGCCCCGGCATACGTCCACTCCGGCTTGACCGCGTACAGGGCGTACCCCACGACCTCCCCGTCCCGCTCCGCCAGCACGCACTGCCGCGGCGACGCCCCGTCCCGCTCGCCCGGGGGATCGAGCAGCGGCAGTCGCTCCCACCCCGGCTGCCGCGCCGGCATCCCCGGCCTGGCCGTCACGCGCCGGGCGTAGACCGCCTCGCAGGCCGGGCCCGCCTTCACCGGGTCGGCCCGCCGCAGCGTCACCGCGTCCGTGCCCTCCGGCACCGAGATCCGCACCCGCGTGGTGTCGATCGTCGCCCGCGTCGAGAACGCGGCGATGCCGTAGCCGAAGCGTCCGTAGATCTCCGGCTCCGAGGCCGTCAGCACGGCCAGCGGCTCGCCGCCCGCCCGTACGTCGTCAAGCTGACGCCGCATCATCGAGGTGAGGATCCCGCGCCGCCGGTACGTCGCGTCCACGCTCACCATCGTGACCCCCGCCGCGGGCACGAGGGCCCCGCCGGGAACGGACAGCCGGAAGCTGAACGCCCCCGCCGTCCCCACGCAGCGCTCCCCGTCCCAGACCCCCATCGATCGGTCGAACTCGGTTAGATCCCGCCACAGGGCCACCTCCTCGGGCGACTCGGCCACACCCCCGAACGCGAGCTCCAGCGCGCCGTACCAGTCGTCCCACTCGGCCGGGTCGAGCACCCGCGGTTCCGTCGTCATGTGCCATCGATACCAGCGGCCACGCGCGCGGGGCGACCCGATTTCCCGCGGGATGTCTTCGGGGTCCCCCTGCACGGGGTCCGAGTGGGTGGATAGGGTCCAGGCCAATGGGACGTCGCAGGGGAGTGGACGCGTACGGAGCCCGGATGCGCAGGAGCGCCCACCGGCTCCGCGTCGCGCTGCGCAAGTCCGGTGTCGACTACTTCCGCGGCGACGGCTCCGACTGGGTCGCCCTCGCCGGGCTGCTGCTCACCATCCCCGCGATCACCCTCGGCACCCTCGCCAACCCGGTGTGGTGCGCGCCCGCCGCCCTCGTCCTGCCGATCGTGGCGGGCGGACTGCTGCTGCGCCCCGCGAGCCTGCTCGGCCTGTACGCGGCCGCCGCGGGCGCCCTGATCGTCGAGTCCGTCGTCCTCGGCCCGTACACCGAGGGCCCGGCCCGCGTCACACCCGGCACCGTCCTGGTCGTCGCGGCCTGCGGGCTCTTCGGGCTCCTCATCGCCCAGTTCCGCGCCCGGGTCGGCGTGCCCTGGCGGCGCGGCGGAACCATGCTCTTCGACCTGCGCGAACGGATCCGGGTGCAGAGCGCCCTGCCCCGCCTCCCGCAGGGCTGGCACCGTGAGATGGCGCTCCGCCCGGCCGGCGGGCAGTCCTTCTCCGGCGACTTCGTCGTCGCGGCCCGCACCAACGGCGGCCGCACCCTCGAAGTGCTGCTCACCGACGTCTCGGGCAAGGGCATGGACGCGGGCTCCCGCGCCCTGCTGCTCTCCGGCGCCTTCGGCGGGCTCCTCGGCTCCCTGCCCCCGCACGGCTTCCTCCCGGCCGCCAACGGCTATCTCCTGCGCCAGGACTGGGACGAGGGCTTCGCCACCTCCATCCACCTGGTCCTCGACCTGGAGTCCGGGGACTACGAACTCCTCTCCGCCGGCCATCTGCCCGCACTCCAGCTCCACGCGGGCACCGGCCGGTGGGAGGAGAAGAGCGGCGAGGGCCCCCTCCTCGGCGTCTACGACGGAGCCGAGTTCCATCCGGTCAAGGGCTCCCTGCGGCCCGGTGACGTCCTGATGCTCTTCACCGACGGCCTGGTCGAGGCCGCGGACCGCGACATCGCCGAGGGCATCGACCGCCTGACCGGCGAGGCCGACCGCTACGTCGCCACCGGCTTCGAGGGGGCCGCCTGGCATCTGATCGAGGCCTGCGCCAAGGACGTCAACGACGACCGCGCGCTCCTCCTCATCAGCCGCCGGACCTGAGCCCCCGCCCGCCGCCGGCCCTGAGCGCGCCGCCGTACCCGAAGCCCCGCCCGCCGCCGCCCCGGCGCGGCGCCCTGCCACGTACAGTCGCCGCATGGCGCACCTCACCCTCGCCCAGGTCGAATCCCTCGCCGTCGCGGCCCACGAGGGCCAGACCGACAAGGCCGGACGTCCGTACGCCGAGCACCTGCGGGCGGTCGCCGACGGCGTCCGCGCCCGGGGCGGCAGCGACGAACAGATCGCCGCGGCCTGGCTGCACGACGCCGTCGAGGACGACGCACTCTCGGCCGCCTGGCTGGAGGACGCCGAACTCCCGCGCGCCGTGAAGGACATGGTCCTCGCCCTCACCCGGCGCCCCGGCGAGGCCCCGGAGAGCTACACCCGGCGCGTTCTGGCCACCCCCGGCGCGCTCCTGGTCAAGGAGGCCGACCTCGCCCACAACGCCGACCCGGCCCGCCTCGCCGTCCTCGACGCCGCGACCGGGGCCGTCTGACCGCGAAGTACGCCCGTGTACGGGAGCTTCTCGGACTCTCCGCCCCGTAACGATCAAGACGAAATCTCGCGGGTTGGCTCGATTCGCTCGTCGACGATTGCCCACCGGGCGTTCCGGGGCAGGAAGTTGGTGGCACGATGGGTGCAGCGGGGGTGTTCTGTGACGCGCGCTCCCGGGCGGCAAGGCGGGACCGACCGAGGGTGTGATCAGTTGTGGCCATTTCACTGTCCGTGGTGCTGCTGTTGGCGATCATCATGGTGGTGCTGATCCGCGGCGGAAGCCTGAAGGCCGGCCCGGCCGTCGTCGCGGTGCTCTTCGGCTTCTTCCTTGCCTCCACGGGCATGGCCGACGACATCCAGCGCTTCCTGGACTCGATAACGCAGACGGTCGGCTCGATCAAGTTCTGAGCGGACCCGGAGACGACACCGGCCCGGCCCCTCGAAGGGGGCCGGGCCGGTGTCGTGTGGAGCGGGCGACGGGAATCGAACCCGCGTAGCTAGTTTGGAAGACTAGGGCTCTACCATTGAGCTACGCCCGCACGGATCGCGCCGCAGGTCACTGAGGGCCGCGGCACGGACAGCATCGTAGCGGGTCCCGGGCGGTCCCCGCACACCCCTTCCGCAGGGGGCGTCGCACTGTCTCCTTGCCTGTACCCTACGTGTCGCACCGACGGGGTGTGGCGCAGCTTGGTAGCGCGTCCGCTTTGGGAGCGGAAGGCCGTGGGTTCAAATCCCGCCACCCCGACCACCAAGATCACGGAACACAAGATCGCGTTGTGGGCCGCCTCCCGCTTGCGGTTACTATGCAAGCTGCGTGCCCGTGTGTCTCTCTGACCGGGCCGATCGGCCGGAACCGCCCCCGCGCGGCATCGGCAGAATCCAAGAATCAGCCACCAAGGAGACCGAACCGTGAAGAGCGCCGTGGAGACCCTGAACCCGACTCGGGTTCGGCTCACTGTCGAGGTGCCCTTCGAGGAGCTCAAGGACAGCCTCGACGCGGCGTACAAGAAGATCAACCAGCAGGTCACGGTCAAGGGCTTCCGTAAGGGCAAGATCCCGGCGCGCGTGATCGACCAGCGGTTCGGCCGTGGTGCTGTGCTGGAGGAGGCCGTCAACGACGCCCTCCCGAAGTTCTACACCGAGGCCGTCAACGAGGCCGAGGTCAACCCGCTGGGTCAGCCCGAGGTCGACATCACGGAGCTGAAGGACGGCGAGCTGCTGGCCTTCACCGCCGAGGTCGACATCCGTCCGGCGATCGAGATCCCGGACTACTCCGGCATCGAGATCACCGTCGACGCGGTCGAGGTCACCGACGAGGACGTCGAGAAGTCCGTGCAGCAGCTGCGCGAGCGCTTCGCCTCCACCAACCCGGTCGAGCGCGCCGCCGCCGAGGGTGACGTCGTCACCATCGACCTCGAGGCCAAGGTCGACGGTGAGGTCCTGCCCGACGGTGTCGCCGAGGGCGTGTCGTACACCATCGGTTCCGGCGAGCTCCTCGACGGCATCGACGAGGCCGTCACCGGCCTGGAGGCCGGCGGCGAGGCCACCTTCACCTCGCAGCTGAAGGGCGGCTCCGCCGAGGGCAAGGACGCCGAGGTCTCCGTCAAGGTCACCGCCGTCGCCGCCCGTGAGCTCCCCGAGCTGGACGACGACTTCGCGCAGATGGCGTCGGAGTTCGACACCCTCGACGAGCTCAAGGCCGACAGCCGCAAGCGCCTCGAGAACATGAAGCAGTTCGACCAGGCCACCCAGGCCCAGGAGCGCGTCCTCGACGAGCTGCTGAAGCTGGCGGAGGTCCCGATCCCCGAGAAGCTCCTCGAGGACGAGATCAACACCCGCAAGCACAACCTGGAGCACCACCAGCTCGGCCAGATGGGCCTCACCCTCGAGAAGTACCTGGAGATCCAGGGCAAGACCGAGGAGGAGTTCCTGGCGGAGACCAAGGAGCAGGCCGAGAAGGGCATCAAGACGCAGTTCGTCCTCGACGAGCTCGTCAACAAGGAGAAGCTCAACGTCAGCCAGGAGGAGCTCACCGAGCACCTCATGCGCCGCGCCGCCTCCTCCGGCATGAGCCCCGACCAGTTCGCCCAGGCGGTCGTCGAGGGCGGCCAGGTGCCGATGCTCGTCGGCGAGGTCGCCCGCGGCAAGGCCCTCGCGGTCGTCGTCGAGGCCGCCAAGGTCGTCGACACCAACGGTGAGACCGTGGACCTCGAGGACGACGAGGACGAGGCCGCCACGGACGCGGTCGAGGCCGCCGCCGGCGAGACCGAGGCCGACGAGAAGAACGAGGCCTGAGCCTCGCGCTGAACCGGTCCACGGGCCCGGACGCACTGCGGTGCGCCCGGGCCCGTGACCGTATGCGGTACGAACGCGCGGACGCCCCAACTACCTTGCGCTCCCAGCGAACAGTTCGGGAAGCGGGATGGCGTTGTCCGACCTGCGCGTTAGGGTCCATGAATACGAGGGCAGGGTCGTACCCGCCCCCAGTACGAGAGACGCTGAGACGGCCGGAGCCGTCAGAGACGAGCAGGTGGATACGTGACGAATCTGATGCCTTACGCCGCGGGTGAGCCGTCCATCGGTGGCGGCCTCGGCGACCATGTCTACAACCGGCTGCTCGGCGAGCGCATCATCTTCCTCGGCCAGCAGGTCGACGACGAGATCGCCAACAAGATCACCGCGCAGATGCTGCTCCTTGCCGCCGACCCGGACAAGGACATCTTCCTGTACATCAACAGCCCCGGTGGCTCGGTGACGGCCGGCATGGCCATCTACGACACCATGCAGTACATCCCCAACGACGTCGTGACCATCGGTATGGGCATGGCGGCCTCGATGGGCCAGTTCCTGCTCACCGGCGGCGCCTCCGGCAAGCGCTTCGCGCTGCCGAACACCGACATCCTGATGCACCAGGGCTCCGCCGGCATCGGTGGCACCGCCTCGGACATCAAGATCCAGGCCGAGTACCTCCTTCGCACGAAGAAGCGCATGGCCGAGATCACCGCGCTGCATTCCGGCCAGACCGTCGAGGCCATCATCCGCGACGGCGACCGCGACCGCTGGTTCACCGCGGAAGAGGCCAAGGACTACGGCCTCATCGACGAGATCATCTCTGCCGCTTCGGGCGTTCCGGGCGGCGGCGGCACGGGCGCCTGAGCGCCCGCGGCCCTTCCGCACCGACCCCAGCCCGCTGAACGCCACCAGGATGGTGAACACCCCAATGACCCCGAACTTCTCCGCGAGCGGCCTCTACACCGGCCCCCAGGTGGACAACCGGTACGTCGTCCCGCGCTTCGTCGAGCGCACCTCGCAGGGCGTGCGCGAGTACGACCCGTACGCGAAGCTCTTCGAGGAGCGCGTGATCTTCCTCGGCGTGCAGATCGACGACGCGTCGGCCAACGACGTCATGGCGCAGCTGCTGTGCCTGGAGTCGATGGACCCCGACCGTGACATCTCGATCTACATCAACAGCCCCGGCGGCTCCTTCACCGCGCTGACGGCGATCTACGACACGATGCAGTTCGTGAAGCCCGACATCCAGACGGTCTGCATGGGCCAGGCGGCCTCCGCCGCGGCCGTGCTGCTCGCCGCCGGCACCCCCGGCAAGCGGATGGCCCTGCCGAACGCCCGCGTGCTGATCCACCAGCCCTCCGGCGGCACCGGCCGTGAGCAGCTCTCCGACCTGGAGATCGCGGCCAACGAGATCCTCCGGATGCGCACGCAGCTCGAGGACATGCTGGCCAAGCACTCGTCGACGCCGATCGAGAAGATCCGCGACGACATCGAGCGCGACAAGATCCTGACCGCCGAGGACGCCCTGGCGTACGGCCTCGTCGACCAGATCGTCTCGACCCGCAAGAGCACGGCCGCCGCGGCAGCCTGACGCTCGACCTTCCCTCGGCACGGGGAGCATGCAGGCGATCATGGCGCATTCCCGTCCATGTGAACCGTGCCAAGGGGGGCCCGAACGGGGGGCCCGGCAAGGTACCGTCGAATATGAGGCACCAGGAGTCGCTGAACCAGGCGCTCCCAGGCGAAGGGGAAGCACCTCGTGGCACGCATCGGTGATGGCGGCGACCTGCTCAAGTGCTCGTTCTGCGGAAAGAGCCAGAAGCAGGTGAAGAAGCTCATCGCAGGACCCGGTGTGTACATCTGCGATGAGTGCATCGACCTCTGCAACGAGATCATCGAGGAGGAGCTCGCCGAGACGAGCGAGGTGCGGTGGGAGGAACTCCCCAAGCCCCGCGAGATCTACGAGTTCCTCGAGGGGTACGTCGTCGGGCAGGAGCCCGCGAAGAAGGCCCTCTCGGTCGCGGTGTACAACCACTACAAGCGCGTCCAGGCCGGCGAGAACGGCGGCGGGGCGGGCCGTGACGACGCCATCGAACTGGCGAAGTCCAACATCCTGCTGCTGGGGCCCACGGGCTCCGGCAAGACGCTGCTGGCGCAGACGCTGGCCCGGATGCTCAACGTCCCGTTCGCCATCGCCGACGCGACGGCGCTGACGGAGGCCGGCTATGTCGGCGAGGACGTCGAGAACATCCTCCTCAAGCTGATCCAGGCGGCCGACTACGACGTCAAGAAGGCCGAGACCGGGATCATCTACATCGACGAGATCGACAAGGTCGCCCGGAAGAGCGAAAACCCGTCGATCACGCGCGATGTCTCCGGTGAGGGCGTCCAGCAGGCGCTGCTGAAGATCCTGGAGGGCACCACCGCCTCCGTACCGCCCCAGGGCGGCCGGAAGCACCCGCACCAGGAGTTCATCCAGATCGACACGACGAACGTGCTCTTCATCGTGGGCGGCGCCTTCGCCGGCCTGGAGAAGATCATCGAGTCGCGGGCGGGCGCCAAGGGCATCGGCTTCGGGGCGACCATCCGCTCCAAGCGCGAGATCGAGGCGAGCGACCAGTTCCAGGAGGTCATGCCCGAGGACCTCGTGAAGTTCGGGATGATCCCGGAGTTCATCGGCCGCCTCCCGGTCATCACCTCGGTCCACAACCTCGACCGCGAGGCCCTGCTCAAGATCCTCGTCGAGCCGCGCAACGCGCTGGTCAAGCAGTACCAGCGCCTGTTCGAACTCGACGGCGTGGAGCTGGACTTCGACCGCCCGGCCCTGGAGGCCATCGCCGACCAGGCGATCCTGCGCGGTACGGGCGCGCGTGGCCTGCGGGCCATCATGGAAGAGGTCCTGATGTCGGTGATGTACGAGGTCCCGTCCCGCAAGGACGTGGCCCGCGTGGTCATCACGGCGGACGTGGTGCGCAACAACGTGAACCCGACGCTGGTGCCGCGGATCGTGAAGAACGACGGCAGGCACGAGAAGTCGGCCTGAGGCCCACGGCACGTACGACGGAGGGGGTCCCGCCCGGGCGGGACCCCCTCCGTCGTACGCGGTGCGTCGGTCAGAGCTTGACGCGGACCTCCTTGCGGAGCTTGGCGGTGATCGCGGCGGCCTCCTCCGCCGTGCCCGCCTTGCCCGTGGCCATGGAGGCCATGTCCATCGGCGTCACGAAGCCCACGGTGCTGTGGTCGGCCCACACGCAGAACGTCATCGTGAACGCCGGCGTGGAGGTGGCGGCGTTCGCCTCCGACTTGGCCTGCTGGCACTTGAGCACGGCGCCGTCGAGCTCCGCCGGCTCGTACTCCTGCGGACTGCCCACCAGCTTCGGCTCGTCGGCCTTGCCCTGGTCCTTCTCGGCCTCCGCCTTGATGTTGGCGAAGACGTTGTCGATCGTCTTCTCGGGGTCCGCGATCTCGCCGTAGAGGCCGCTGAACGAGATGATCTTCGTGGCGAGCGGGTTGGAGGTGTCCTTGACCTGGTAACCCGCGCCGACGTTCTTGGCGTTCTTGACGCCGTTCTGCTCGGCGTCCTTGAGGGAGTTCTTGTCGGCCCCGGCGCCCGGCTGCTTCTTGTACTCGCCGAGCACGGTCTCCGGGGTGATCAGCTTGTGCGGGCCGTCGTCGGCGACCGACGACGCGCCCCCGCCCGCGGTGAAGTACCAGGCGCCGCCGGCCACCACGGCGAGTGCCACGACCACGGCGCCGACGATCAGGCCGGTCTTCTTCTTCGGGCCGCCGGGCGGGGGCGGCGGGTAGGCACCGGGGGCCTGGCCGTACGGGGGCTGCTGGGGAGGCTGGCCGTACGGGCCCGGCTGCTGGGGGTAGCCGTACGGCTGCTGCGGGGGAACGCCCTGCGGAGCCTGCTGCGGGTAGCCGTAGCCGGGCTGCGGCGCTTGCGGCGGCTGGCCGTAGGGACCGGGCTGGCCCGGCTGGCCGTACGGCCCGGGCTGCTGGGGCTGACCGCCGTACGGGCCCGGCTGGTTGTAGCTCATGGACAGGTTCCCCTCACAGGATGTTGACGCGTAACGAACATCCTGTCCGAAGCCGGGCCCCGCAGGGGCGGCGGGGTCCACACCGTTACCGAACAATCGAGTTTCGGCAGCACCCCGCCGCACCCCTAAACTGGCCCCGTGACCGAGAACACTCAGCAGCAGCCAGCAGCCACCCCCGAACTGCCGACCCAGTACGCGCCGGCCGAAGTAGAGGGGAAGCTGTACGAGCGCTGGGTAGAGCGCGGTTACTTCGAGGCGGACGAGAAGAGCGACAAGCCGCCCTACACGATCGTCATCCCGCCGCCGAACGTCACCGGCTCGCTCCACCTGGGCCACGCCTTCGAGCACACGCTGATCGACGCCCTCACCCGCCGCAAGCGCATGCAGGGTTACGAGACCCTGTGGCAGCCGGGCATGGACCACGCCGGCATCGCCACCCAGAACGTCGTCGAGCGGGAGCTCGCCAAGGAGGGCAAGTCCCGCCACGACCTGGGGCGCGAGGCGTTCGTCGAGCGCGTCTGGCAGTGGAAGGCCGAGTCCGGAGGCCAGATCTCCGGCCAGATGAAGCGCCTGGGCGACGGCGTCGCCTGGTCCCGCGAGCGCTTCACGATGGACGAGGGCCTGTCCAAGGCCGTCCAGACGATCTTCAAGCGGCTCTACGACGACGAGCTGATCTACCGCGCCGAGCGCATCATCAACTGGTGCCCCCGCTGTCTGACCGCCATCTCGGACATCGAGGTCGAGTACCAGGACGACGACGGCGAGCTGGTCTCCATCCGTTACGGCTCCGGCGACTCGGAGATCGTCGTCGCGACCACCCGCGCCGAGACGATGCTCGGTGACACGGCCGTCGCCGTCCACCCCGACGACGAGCGGTACAAGCACCTGGTCGGCACCGAGATCGAGCTGCCGCTGACCGGCCGCCGCATCCCCGTCGTCGCCGACGAGCACGTCGACCCCGAGTTCGGCACCGGCGCGGTCAAGGTGACCCCGGCCCACGACCCGAACGACTTCGAGATCGGCCAGCGCCACGGTCTGCCGAGCCTCGCCGTCATGGACGAGCGCGCGGTCATCACCGCCCACGGCCCCTTCCAGGGCCTGGACCGTCTCGAGGCCCGCTCCGCCATCGTCGCCGCCCTGCGCGCCGAGGGCCGGATCGTCGCCGAGAAGCGTCCGTACGTCCACTCCGTCGGCCACTGCTCGCGCTGCAAGACGACCATCGAGCCGCGTCTGTCGATGCAGTGGTGGGTCAAGGTCGGCCCGCTCGCCAAGGCCGCCGGTGACGCCGTCCGCGACGGCAAGGTCAAGATCCACCCGCAGGAGATGGAGAAGCGGTACTTCGACTGGGTCGACAACCTGCACGACTGGTGCATCTCGCGCCAGCTGTGGTGGGGCCACCGCATCCCCGTCTGGTACGGCCCCGACGGCGAGATCGTCTGCGTCGGACCGGACGACGAGGCACCGGCGGGCGAGGGCTGGCACCAGGACACCGACGTCCTGGACACCTGGTTCTCCTCCGGCCTGTGGCCGTTCTCCACGCTCGGCTGGCCGGAGCAGACCGACAGCCTCGCGAAGTTCTACCCGAACTCGGTCCTGGTCACCGGCTACGACATCCTCTTCTTCTGGGTCGCCCGGATGATGATGTTCGGCCTCTACGCGATGGACGGCACCCCGCCGTTCCACACCATCGCCCTGCACGGCATGGTCCGCGACCAGTTCGGCAAGAAGATGTCGAAGTCCTTCGGCAACGCCGTCAACCCGCTGGACTGGATGGACGAGTACGGCTCCGACGCCGTCCGCTTCACCCTGGCCAACGGCGCCAACCCGGGCGTCGACGTCCCGATCGGCGAGGACTGGGTCAAGGCCTCCCGGAACTTCGCCAACAAGATCTGGAACGCCACCCGCTTCGCGCTCATGAACGGTGCGACGGTCGAGGGCCCGCTGCCGGACGCCTCGCAGATGTCCGCGACGGACCGCTGGATCCTCTCGCGGCTCAACAAGACGGTCGCCGAGGTCGACGCGTTCTACGACGACTACCAGTTCGCGAAGCTCGCCGACGCGCTCTACCACTTCGCGTGGGACGAGGTCTTCGACTGGTACGTCGAGCTGTCGAAGACCACGTTCTTCGCCGGTGGCGAGCAGGCCAAGGTCTCCGGCCGGGTCCTCGGCGAGGTCCTGGACGTGATGCTGCGGCTGCTCCACCCGATCGTCCCGTTCGTCACCGAGACGCTCTGGACCACGCTCACCGGCAAGGAGTCCGTCGTCATCGCCGACTGGCCCACCGACTCCGGCTTCCGCGACGACGCGGCCGAGAAGGAGATCGAGCTGGTCCAGCGGGTCGTCACCGAGGTCCGCCGGTTCCGTTCCGACCAGGGCCTGCAGCCCGGCCAGAAGGTCCCCGCGCGGCTGGACCTGGCCGGCACCGCGCTCGCCCCGCACGAGGCGGCCATCCGTCAGCTGCTGCGCCTCCAGCCGGAGGGCGAGGGCTTCTCGGCCACCGCCTCCCTGCCGGTCGTCGGCGCCACGGTCGCGCTCGACCTGTCCGGCACCATCGACGTGGCGGCGGAGCGCAAGCGGCTCGCCAAGGACCTCGCGGCCGCCGAGAAGGAGAAGGCGCAGGCGAACGGGAAGCTCGGCAACGAGGCGTTCCTGGCGAAGGCCCCGGACAACGTGGTCGACAAGATCCGGACGCGGCTCGCCAAGGCCGACGAGGACATCGCCCGCATCCAGGCGCAGCTGGAGAGGCTGCCGCAGGCGTGACGCACGCGCGAAGGGCCCGGGACCGGCTGGTCCCGGGCCCTTCGCGCGTGTTCCCCGTGCCCGACATCACGCCCCTGGTGACCGCCGTCCGCTCCCTCGGGTCCGAAGACCTTGCATGATGGAGGGCATGCTCCACCTCCCCGCCGTCCCCGCGCTGCGCCGCCGCGTGGACCGGTGGGCCGGCTCGCCCAGAGCCCTCGACGTCGTCACGGCGCTGAGCGCCTTCGCCCTGATGGTCCTGGACGTGCCGGGCCTCGCCCGCGCCGACAACTCCCTGACCGGGGTCACCGCCACGCTGGTCCTCGCGGCCGGCGCCTCGACGCTGGCGCTGCGGCGCCGGCTGCCCTGGGTGCCGTACCTCGTGGCGCTCGCCCTGATGGGCTGGCTGCACGAGCTGACGATGATCCAGTTCGCGCTGTACTCGCTGGGCCGCTTCCGCGGCCGGCGGATGGCCGCCCTCGCGACCGCGCTCTACGCGGCCGTGGCCTACGCCCTCTTCCACACACCCGGGTGGCCCGCCCGGCACGGCGACACGCTGAGCGACTTCCTGAGCCTCGTGGTGCCGATCGGGGTCCTCGCCTCGGGCGTCGGCATCGCCGCGTACCGGCAGGACCTGGTCCGCGCCCTGGAGTCGCAGCGTGCCGAGGCGGCCGCCCGTCAGGCCGTCCAGGAAGAGCGCATCTCGGTCGGCCGGGACGTGCACGACCTGGTCGGCCGCGAGCTGACCGTCCTCGCGGTACGGGCCGAGGTGCTGGCCGCACGGGCCGGGGGCGAGCCGTACCGCAAGGACTTCGACGAGCTGGCCGACACCGCCCGGCGCGCCCACCACATGCTGAACGAGACGATCGTGCGACGGGCCGACGGGGGCGCCGGGACGCCCGGTCTGGAGGGTCTGGCCGCCCTCGCGCGGGAGAGCGAGCGGATGGGCGGGACGGTCGGGCTGACGGTCGCCGAGGAGGCCAAGGCGCTCTCGCCGCTGCGCCAGGCGGCGGTCCACCGGGTGGTCCAGGAGTGTCTGACGAACGCGGCCAAGCACGCGCCGGGAATGCCCGTGACGGTGTCCATCGCGGTGGCCGGGCGCGACCTGCGCATCGAGGTCGTCAACCCGCTGCCGGCCGCTCCGCCGGACCGGATCCCCGTCTCGGCGGGCACGGGCCTGTTCTCGATGGAGGAGCGCGTCACCACCATGGGCGGCACCCTGACGGCCGGACCGGACGGGGGCGCCTATCGGGTGACGGCGCTGCTGCCCACGGGCGTCGGACCCGGGTAGGCCGTCGGGCTCCGGGCCCGCTGTCGGCCCCCTGGTACGGAGGCGGGCCCGGGCGTAAGGGGCCCGCCGGACGGCGTGGCCCCGGCCCGCGGGTGGGGCGAAAGTCCCGAAAGGGGTGGGTCCGACTTCCTGTCGGTGCCCCTCCGTAGACTGGGGTCGTGAGTGAGCCCCGCGACCCGTTCGACGACATCGTCGATGCCGAGACCGACCGTGACCCCGACCTGGCGGTGATCGAGGCCGGCAGCCGCACGCTGCGCGCGCAGACCGGTCAGCCCCAGGGTGACCCCGTGCCCGCGCGGCCCGCCGACCCGGAGGTGGACAAGGCGCTGCGCGACGTCGAGACCGAGCTGGCGTCCCGCTGGGGCGAGACCAAGCTGGAGCCGTCGGTCAGGCGGATCGCCGCCCTGATGGACGTGCTCGGCGAGCCGCAGCGCGCGTACCCCTCGATCCACATCACGGGGACGAACGGCAAGACGTCCACGGCCCGCATGATCGAGTCGCTGCTGACCGCCTTCGAGCTGCGCACCGGCCGGTACACCTCGCCGCACGTGCAGACGATCACCGAGCGGATCAGCCTGGACGGCGCCCCGATCTCGGCCGAGAAGTTCATCGAGACGTACGAGGACATCAAGCCGTACGTCGAGCTGGTCGACGCCCGCGAGGAGTTCCGGCTCTCCTTCTTCGAGGTCCTGACCGCGATGGCGTACGCCGCCTTCGCCGACGCGCCCGTGGACGTGGCCGTCGTCGAGGTCGGCATGGGCGGCACCTGGGACGCGACCAACGTCATCGACGCCTCGGTCGCCGTCGTCACCCCGATCGACCTCGACCACACGGACCGGCTCGGCGAGACGCCCGGCGCGATCGCGGGGGAGAAGTCGGGGATCGTCAAGCAGGGCGCGACGGTCGTCCTGGCCCAGCAGCCGGTGGACGCGGCGCAGGTCATGCTCAAGAAGGCCGTCGAGGTCGACGCCACGGTGGCCCGCGAGGGCATGGAGTTCGGCATCGTCAGCCGCGAGGTCGCGGTCGGCGGCCAGCTGCTGACCCTGCGCGGACTGGGCGGCGAGTACGAGGCCGTGTTCCTTCCGCTCTACGGCGCCCACCAGGCGCACAACGCGGCCGTCGCCCTGGCGGCCGTGGAGGCGTTCTTCGGCATCGGCGCCGAGCACGCCCGGACGCTCGACGTCGACACGGTCCGCCGCGCCTTCGCCTCGGTCTCCTCGCCGGGCCGCCTGGAGGTCGTCCGCAGCTCGCCGACGGTCATCCTGGACGCCGCCCACAACCCCGCCGGCGCGCGGGCGACGGCGGACGGCATCAGCGAGGCGTTCGGCTTCTCGCGGCTCATCGGCGTGATCTCCACCAGTGCGGAGAAGGACGCCAGAGGGCTGCTGGAAGCCTTCGAGCCGATCCTCGCGGAGGTCGTCGTCACGGCGAACTCCAGCCCGCGCGCCACGGACGTGGACGCCCTCGCCGCGATCGCCGTCGAGGTCTTCGGCGACGACCGGGTGGTCGTCGAGCCGCGCCTGGACGACGCCATCGAGGCGGCGATCACGCTCGCGGAGGAAGAGGACGAGTACGCCGGCGCGGGTGTGCTGGTCACCGGTTCGATCTTCACGGTCGGGGACGCCCGGCTGCTGCTCGGAAGGCGCTGATCCCATGCGTACGCTCTGTGCCTCGACGCTGATCGGCGAGTTCTTCGTGATCGGGTTCGCCGGGCTCGTCGCGATGAAGGACGACACCCTGTCCATGACCACGGTCTGGACGGTCTGCGGCGTCGCGATGCTGCTGTCGGTCCTGCTGTGCGGGATGATCACCCGTCCGGGCGGCCTCCAGCTCGGCTGGGTGCTGCAGGTCGCCCTGATCGCGAGTGGCTTCGTGGTGCCCGTGATGTTCGTCCTCGGCGCGACCTTCGCGGTGCTGTGGTGGGCCTCCATCCACTACGGCCGCAAGATCGACGAGGCGAAGGCGCGCTGGGCCGCCCAGGCCGAGGCGGACGCGGAAGGGGAGGCGGCGGAGGCGAAGCCGGCCTGACCCGCGCGACACCCCGGAGTGTGAGGATCTCCGGCGGATCCCGTGACGGCGGGGTGGGCATCCGTACGACTTGACGCTGCGTAATCGGCGGCCGTGCGGGCCCTGTAGCCTCTGAGGTCCGCACACCGCATTTCGTAAGGAGTCTCCACCGTGAGCCAGCGCACGCTCGTCCTGCTCAAGCCCGACGCCGTCCGCCGTGGCCTGATCGGCGAGATCATCGGCCGGATCGAGCGGAAGGCCGGCTGGACCATCGCCGCCCTCGAGCTGCGCCACCTGGACCAGGACACGCTGGAGCAGCACTACGGCGAGCACAAGGGCAAGCCCTTCTACGAGCCGCTGATGGGCTTCATGCAGTCCGGCCCGGTCGTCGCCCTGGTCGTCGACGGCGAGCGCGTCATCGAGGGCCTGAGGACCCTGGCCGGCCCGACCGACCCGATCGCCGCGGCCCCCGGGTCCATCCGAGGGGACTTCGGCACCATCGTGCGGGAGAACCTGATCCACGCCTCGGACTCCGAGGAGTCCGCCATTCGGGAACTGAAGCTTTTCTTCCCCGGGCTGGCGTGACCCGGAGCTGACTTCGTGTCAGCCATCCACAGCAACGACCTGGGGCGACCGATGGAATTTCGGTCGCCCCCAGGCATATGAACGACGTAACCGGGAACGCATCGCTGCGTCCTACCGTCACCTATACAGAGGTGGGCCACCGCGCGGTATCCGTGCGGGCGGCACTACGATGGAAAACTCCACGCCGCACCACCCGCACCCACCACCTCGCCGACCTGAGAAGCCGTCAACGCTCCAATTGGGAAGGCCCGACGCATCCTCATGGGAAACAAGGGGAACTCAATGTCGTTCATCGGCCGTGACATGGCTGTCGACCTCGGGACCGCCAACACGCTGGTGTACGTCAGGGGTAAAGGCATCGTTCTGAACGAGCCGTCCGTCGTCGCGATCAACACCAACACCGGCGGGATCCTCGCGGTCGGTGCCGAGGCGAAGAAGATGATCGGCCGGACCCCCGGCAACATCGTCGCCGTCCGGCCTCTGAAGGACGGCGTGATCGCCGACTTCGAGATCACCGAGCGCATGCTCCGCTACTTCATCCTCAAGATCCACAAGCGCCGCTACCTCGCCCGCCCGCGCGTCGTCGTCTGCGTTCCCTCCGGCATCACCGGAGTCGAGCGCCGTGCCGTCATCGAGGCGTCGACGCAGGCCGGCGCCCGACAGGTGCACATCATCGAGGAGCCCATGGCCGCCGCCATCGGCTCCGGGCTCCCCGTGCACGAGGCGACCGGCAACATGGTCGTCGACATCGGCGGCGGCACCACCGAGGTCGCCGTGATCTCGCTGGGAGGAATCGTCACGGCACAGTCCATCCGGGTCGCCGGCGACGAGCTGGACAACGCGATCATCCAGCACATCAAGAAGGAGTACTCCCTCCTCCTCGGCGAGCGCACGGCCGAGCAGATCAAGATCACCATCGGCTCGGCGTACGACCTCGACAAGGACGAGCACACCGAGATCCGCGGCCGTGACCTCGTCTCCGGTCTGCCCAAGACCGTGGTCATCTCCGCCGCGGAGGTCCGCAAGGCCATCGAGGAGCCGGTCAACGCCATCGTCGACGCCGTCAAGACCACCCTCGACAAGTGCCCGCCGGAGCTCTCCGGTGACGTGATGGACCGTGGCATCGTTCTCACGGGTGGTGGCGCTCTCCTGCGCGGCCTCGACGAGCGGTTGCGGCGCGAGACCGGAATGCCGATCCACATCGCCGAGGACCCGCTGGACTCGGTGGCGCTCGGCTCGGGCAAGTGCGTGGAGGAGTTCGAGGCGCTCCAGCAGGTGCTGGACGCCCAGCCCCGCCGCTGACGGTTCCGGGACCGTTCGCGCCGACACCCCCAGGCCCCCCGCGGCCTGGGGGACCGCCGCAGGGTGGTAGGAACACCCGTACAGCGGAGCGTCGGTCCACCGGCACAGACCGCACGGAACAACCGAACCAAGAGGAAAGGCACGGCCGCCGCACGTGAGGGACACACGAGAGAGCCGGCTGCTCCTGGTGCTGCTGATCGCCATCGCGTTCGCGCTGATCACGGTGGACATCCGCGGCGGTCAGGAGTCACCGGTCGACGGCGCCCGGCAGGCCGCCGCCGCGGTCTTCGGACCGGTGGAGAACGGCGTCGCGGCGGCCGTCGACCCGATCGGCAACGCCATAGGGGCGGTGCGCGACTCCGGCGAACGCCACACCCGGATCGCCGCCCTGGAACGCGAGAACGCCGCCCTCAAGGCCAAGCTCGGCAGCGACGACCGCAACCGCAGCCGCGTCCGCGAACTCGACACCATGCTGAAGACGGCCGGTGCCGGGCAGTACGGCATCAAGGGCGCGCAGGTCATCGCCATAGGGTCGGCCCAGGGCTTCTCCTGGACCGTCACCATCGACGCCGGCGCCAACGACGGCATCATGCGCGACATGACCGTCCTCAACGGCGCGGGCCTCGTCGGCCGCGTGACCACGGTCGGCCCCTCCACGGCGACGGTGCTCCTCGCCAGCGACCCCGACTTCACCGTCGGTACGCGCATGGAGAAGACCGACGAACTCGGCTTCGCCACCGGCCAGGGCAACGGCCCGCTCCTCGTCCAGCTCCTCAACGGCAAGGCCAAGGTCAAGCCGGGGGACCGGATGGTCACCTTCGGCTCCCACGGCAGCCGCCCCTTCGTGCCCGGCGTCCCCGTCGGCGAGGTCGTCCGCGTCGACCCGCCGGGCGGCGGACTCACCCGCAACGTCTACGTCCGCCCGTACGTCGGCTTCACCAAGCTCGACATCGTCGGCGTCGTCGTCCAGGCCCCGCGCACCGACCCGCGCGACATGGTCCTGCCGCCCAAGGCCAAGCCCGCACCGACCGTCACGGTCACGATCACCCCGCCACCGCCGCCCGGCCAGCAGCCCGGTCAGGCGGCCGGCGAACCGCAGGACGGCCAGGCGCAGGACGGTCAGGCGCAGGACGGCCAGCAGCAGGACCAGGCGCAGGACGGCCAACCGCCGGCGCAGCAACCGGCCGACGGACAGAACCAAGAGCAGGGGGACTGAGGACATGAAGGTCAACCGCATCCTGCTCTCCACGGCCCTCGTCGTGGTCGCCCTCGTCATCCAGGTCTCCGTCCTCGCCCGCCTCCAGCTTCCCGGAGCCGTCCCGGACCTCGTCCTGCTGACCGTCCTCGGCCTCGCCCTCGTCTACGGGCCCGTCGGCGGCTGCCTCATCGGCTTCGGGGCCGGCCTCCTCGCCGACCTCGCCCCTCCCGCCGACCACGCCGTCGGCCGCTACGCCCTCGTGCTCTGCGTCATCGGCTACCTCGCCGGCCTCGCCCGCCCCGACAACGGCCGGCTCAAGTCCGCCAGCGGCCCCATGGCCGTGGTCGTCGCCGCCGCGATCGGCACCACCCTGCTGTACGCGGGAGTCGGCGCCCTCGTCGGCGACACGGCCGCCCGCCACGTCGGCCTCGGCTACCTGCTGTTCACCGCGGCCGTCTACGACCTCCTCCTCGCGCCCTTCACCGTGCCGCTGATCATGGCCCTGGCCCGGCGCGTGGACAACGACCCGCTCGCCGACGCGGGCGGCGGAGCCACCGACGTGTCCTCCGGCTGGCTCTCCTCCGGCACCGGCCTGCGGATCGGCGCCCAGCGAGGAGGGCTGCTCGTCAAGGCGGCCCGGGGCAGAGCCTCACGGGCCGGACGCATCAAGGGAGTCAAGCGACTGTGACCGAGGGGGCACCGGCAGTATGAGCAACATCCCGGAGACCGGACGGACACAGCGGGTCCAGATCCGGCTCGTCGTCATCCAGGTCCTCGTCTTCTCCCTCCTCCTCACCCTCGGCGGACGCCTCTGGTACCTCCAGATCCGCAACGGCAAGGAGTACACCGACGAGGCGAAGAGCAACCACGTCCAGCGGGTCGTCCAGCCCGCCGTGCGCGGCTCGATCCTCGACGCCCGCGGCGTGCCCCTCGCGGACAACGAGACCCGGCTCGTCGTCTCGGCGTCACGCACCGCCCTGATGAAGATGAAGGACGACGGCAAGGGCGTCCTCACCCGGCTCGCCGGCGTCCTGGGCATGAAGCCCAAGGACGTCATGGACAAGGTCCGGCTCTGCGACTCCCAGACGCCCCAGCCCTGCTGGAACGGCTCGCCCTACCAGCCGATCCCGGTCACGCTCAAGGCCACCACCCAGCAGGCCCTGACCATCCGTGAGAGCGCCGAGGACTTCCCCGGCATCACCGCCGAACCCACCGCCGTACGCCGCTACCCCGCCCCCGGCAAGGCCCGCTCCTCCCAGGTCCTCGGCTACCTCTCGCCCGTCACCGACGAGGAGATCGAGAAGGCCAAGGACACCGACTCGCCGCACCTGCGCTCCGACCAGGTCGGCCGCTCGGGCCTGGAGCGCACCTACGACAAGCAGCTGCGCGGCAAGGCGGCCGTGACCTCCTACGAGGTCGACAAGCTCGGCCGGGTCATGGGCCAGAGCGAGTCCGACCCCGGCGTGCCCGGCTCCAACCTCGTCACCAGCATCGACGCCCGCGTCCAGGCCGTCGCCGAGTTCGAGCTCAACGCGGCCATGGAGACCGTCCGCAAGGAGACCGACAAGATCACCGGTCGTCCCTACGAGGCCGACGCGGGCGCCGTCGTCGTCCTGGAGTCCCGGACCGGCCGCGTCGTCGCCATGGCCTCCCAGCCCGACTACGACCCCAACGCCTGGATCGGCGGCATCTCCGCCACGGAGTACGCCCGGCTCACCGACAAGAAGTCCAACTACCCCCTGCTCAACCGGGCCATCCAGGGCCAGGCGCCCGCCGGCTCCGTCTTCAAGGTGGTCTCCGCGAGCGCGGCCGTACGCGCCGGCTACCCCTTCAACGACAGGTACAACTGCAGCAGCTCGTACAGCATGGGCAACCGCAGCTTCGCCAACTTCGAGTCCAAGGGGCACGGCCCCATCACCCTCGGAGACGCCCTCAAGTTCTCCTGCAACACCGTCTTCTACCGTCTCGGCCACCAGGAGTGGAACCGCGACGGCGGCATCAAGCCCAAGAAGGACGCCCACGACTGGTTCTACCGCACCGCCCACGAGTTCGGCTTCGGCTCCGAGACCTCCATCGACCTGCCCAACGAGGTCCGCGGCCGCATCCCCGACCGGCAGTGGAAGAAGAGCTTCTGGGAAGCCAACAAGGACGCCTGGTGCAAGCAGGGCAAGAAGGGCGGATCGTACGTCGAGCAGATCGCCTACGAGAGCTGCCTCGAAGGCAACCAGCTGAAGGCCTTCGACAGCATCAACTTCGCCATCGGACAGGGTGACGTCCTCATCACCCCCATCCAGCTCGCCACCGCCTACGCCGCCATCAGCAACGGCGGCACCCTCTACAACCCCACCATCGGCAAGGCCGTGATCAGCCCCGACGGCAAGAAGATCACGGAGATCAAGCCCAAGGCCCACGGCAGGCTGCCGGTCGACGCCCAGACCATCAAGGACCTCGACAAGGGCCTGCGCTCCGTCGTCGAGCCCGGCGGCACCGCCGCCTGGCGGTTCGGCGGCTGGCCGCAGGACAAGATCCCCATGCACGCCAAGACCGGCACCGCCCAGGTCTACGGCAAGCAGACCACCTCGTGGTTCGCCACCTACACCTCCGACTACACGATCGTCATGACGATCTCCCAGGGCGGCACCGGCTCCGGCGCCTCCGGCCCCGCCGTGCGCAACATCTACGACGCGCTCTACGGCCTCGACGACGAGGGCAACCAGGACCTCAAGCGCGCCCTCCTGCCCAAGCCGCAGGCGGCCCTGCCCAAGATCCAGCCCGACGGCACCATCGAGACCCCCGAGATCAAGCCGTACGACCCCGCGTCCCAGCTGGTCGACCCGAACAAGAAGCGGGAAGGCGGGCAGGAGCCCCTCGCGGGCCCGCCTCCCACCTGGAGGGACTGACCCGATGACAGCGCCCCACGGCTTCTCCGTCTCCCGGTACGCCCCCGAACGCGGCACGCTCGCCAGGCTCACCGCCCGGGACTCGGTGGTCCGCCGGCTCGACTGGCCAATCCTGCTCTCCAGCATCGCCCTGTCCCTCCTCGGCGCCCTGCTCGTCTGGTCCGCCACCCGGGGCCGCACGGAGCTCAACCAGGGCGATCCGTACTACTTCCTCTTCCGCCACGTCCTGAACACCGGCATCGGTCTCGCGCTGATGATCGGCACCGTCTGGCTCGGTCACCGCACCCTGCGCGGAGCCGTCCCGGTCCTCTACGGCATCTCCATCCTGCTGATCCTCGCCGTCCTCACCCCGCTCGGCGCGACCATCAACGGCGCGCACGCGTGGATCGTCATCGGCGGCGGCTTCTCGCTCCAGCCCAGCGAGTTCGTCAAGATCACGATCATCCTGGTGATGGCGGTCCTGCTGGCCTCCAAGGTCGACGCGGGCGACCAGATCCACCCCGACCACCTCACCGTCGCCAAGGCGCTCGTCCTGGCCGCGCTCCCCATGGGGATCGTCATGCTGATGCCGGACCTCGGCTCGGTGATGGTCATGGTGGTGATCGTGCTCGGCGTGCTCCTCGCCTCCGGCGCCTCCAACCGCTGGGTCCTCGGCCTCATCGCCGCCGGCATCACCGGCGCCCTCCTCGTCGCCGCACTCGGTGTGCTCGACGAATACCAGCTCAACCGCTTCGCCGCCTTCGCCAACCCCGAACTCGACCCCTCAGGCGTCGGCTACAACACCAACCAGGCCCGCATCGCGATCGGCTCCGGCGGGCTCTACGGCGCCGGGCTGTTCAACGGCCACCAGACCACCGGCCAGTTCGTGCCCGAACAGCAGACCGACTTCATCTTCACCGTCGCCGGCGAGGAGCTGGGCTTCCTCGGCGGAGCCCTGATCCTCGCCCTCCTCGGCGTGATCCTCTGGCGGGCCTGCCGCATCGCGCGCGAGACCACCGAGCTCTACGGCACCATCGTCGCCGCCGGCATCATCGCCTGGTTCGCCTTCCAGTCCTTCGAGAACATCGGCATGACCCTCGGCATCATGCCGGTGGCCGGCCTGCCCCTGCCGTTCGTCTCCTACGGCGGATCGTCGATGTTCGCCGTCTGGGTGGCGATCGGACTGCTCCAGTCGATCAGGGTCCAGCGGCCCATGACCGCCTGAGGCCCAAGCCGTTCCGCATGAAAGCCCTCTCCGGGGCTAGATTCGAAGCATGGCCGAGACGAAACGCGAGATCGAGCGGAAGTACGAAGCCACCGACGAGACGAGGCTGCCGGACCTCACCCGGGCCCCCGGGGTGTCGGCCGTCCTCGACAAGGGCGTCGACGAACTCGACGCCGTCTACTACGACACCACCGACCTGCGCCTGGCAGCGGACTCCCTCACCCTGCGCCGCCGCACCGGCGGCGGCGACGCCGGCTGGCACCTGAAACTGCCGGTCGCCCCCGGAGTCCGCGACGAGATCCGGGCCCCGCTGGCGGACACCCTTCCGGAGCCGCTGGCCGAGCTCCTGCGCTCCCGGACCCTCGGCGCGGACCTCGTCCCCACCGTCCGCCTGCTCTCCTCCCGCGACGTGCGCCATCTGGTGGACGACAGGGGCACCCTGCTGGCCGAGGTCTCGGTGGACACCGTCCTCGCCGAGCGGCTCGGCGGGAGCGGGGGAGCCACGGCCTCCTGGAAGGAGATCGAGGTCGAGCTGGCGGAAGGCGCCGACCCCGACCTCCTCGACGCCGTCGAGAAACGCCTGAGGAAGGCGGGCGTACGGCCCTCCACCGCCCCGTCGAAGCTGGCCAGGGCCCTGGAGGAGACGACATCGAGGGAAGCGCCCGGAAAGGCCGCCAGGACGGGGCCGAAGGGGGCGCCGGACAAGGCGGCGCGCGAGAAGTCCCGACCGGCCGGGCAGCGCGCCCCCGCCGAGGACACCGCGGGCGCCCGCGTCCTCGCGTACGTCCGGGAACAGATCGAGGCGATCGTCCGCTACGACCCCGCCGTCCGGCGCGACCTGCCCGATTCCGTCCACAAGATGCGCGTCGCCACCCGCAGGCTCCGCAGCGCCTTCAAGACGTACCGGAAGGTCCTCGACCGGACCGTCACCGACCCCATCGGCGACGAGCTCACCTGGCTCGCCGGCGAGCTAGGCGTGGCCCGCGACCAGGAAGTCCTCGCCGCACACCTGGCAGACCGGCTCGACGCCCTCTCCGACACCCTGCTCCTCGGCCCCGTCCGCGCCCGCCTCCAGATCTGGGACGCCTCCCTCGGCACCGAGGCCCGCCGCGCCGTCCTCGCCGCCCTCGACTCCGACCGCCACCTGGAGCTCCTGAGGGCGCTCCACGCCCTGCTCGCCGACCCGCCGCTGCGCAAGGCCGCCCACCGGGACGCCTCGGTCCTCGCCAAGGCGGTCCACAAGGACTACGACCGTCTCGCCGGGCGGGTCGGCCGCGCGCTCCCCCTGGAGCCCGGCCCCGAGCGCGACCTCGCCATGCACGAGGCCCGCAAGGCCGCCAAACGCGCCCGCTACGCCGCCGAGGCCGCCACCCCCGCCCTCGGCAAACCCGCCCGGCGCATGGCCAAGCGGCTCAAGGCCGTCCAGTCCGTCCTCGGCGACCACCAGGACAGCGTGGTGGCCCGGGAGACCCTGCGCACCCTGGCGATCCAGGCCCACGCGGCGGGGGAGTCGGCCTTCACCTGGGGGCTGCTGTACGGCCGGGAGGAAGCGCTCGGCGCGGCCCGGGAACGCGAGTTCCCCCAGGTCTGGGAGCGGGCGTCGGCCCCCGGAATCAGGGCGGCGGTCACCTCCTGAGGAGCGGGTACGCTTGAGAGTCGCCCCCTGCCAGCTCACGAAGGTTCGAGATGTCTGCTGCCGAGTCTGTCTTCCCGCAGCTCGAAGCTCTGCTCCCGCACGTGCAGAAGCCGATTCAGTACGTCGGTGGAGAGCTGAACTCCACGGTCAAGCCGTGGGAGTCCGCCGACGTGCGCTGGGCGCTCATGTACCCGGACGCGTACGAGGTCGGGCTGCCCAACCAGGGCGTCATGATCCTCTACGAGGTGCTGAACGAGCGGGAGGGCGTCCTCGCCGAGCGCACCTACAGCGTCTGGCCGGACCTCGAAGAGCTGATGCGCGAGCACGGCGTCCCGCAGTTCACCGTGGACAGCCACCGCCCCGTCGGCGCGTTCGACGTCTTCGGCCTGAGCTTCTCCACCGAGCTGGGCTACACCAACATGCTCACCGCCCTCGACCTCGCGGGCATCCCGCTGGAGTCGAAGGACCGGACCGTCGACCACCCGATCGTGCTCGCGGGCGGCCACGCGGCCTTCAACCCCGAGCCGATCGCGGACTTCATCGACGCGGCGATCATCGGCGACGGCGAGCAGGCCGTCCTCGACATGACCGAGATCATCCGCGGCTGGAAGGCCGAGGGCCGCCCCGGCGGTCGCGAGGAGGTCCTCCTCCGGCTCGCCAGGACCGGCTCGGTCTACATCCCGGGCTTCTACGACGTCGAGTACCTCCCCGACGGCCGTATCGCCCGCGTCGTGCCCAACCGCTCCGGCGTGCCGTGGCGCGTGTCCAAGCACACCGTCATGGACCTCGACGAGTGGCCCTACCCCAAGCAGCCGCTGGTCCCGCTCGCCGAGACCGTCCACGAGCGGATGTCCGTCGAGATCTTCCGCGGCTGCACCCGCGGCTGCCGCTTCTGCCAGGCCGGCATGATCACGCGCCCCGTGCGGGAGCGAAGCATCACCGGCATCGGCGAGATGGTCGAGAAGGGTCTCAAGGCGACCGGCTTCGAGGAGGTCGGCCTGCTCTCGCTCTCCTCGGCGGACCACACCGAGATCGGTGACATCGCGAAGGGTCTGGCCGACCGGTACGAGGAGGACAAGATCGGACTGTCCCTCCCCTCGACCCGCGTCGACGCGTTCAACGTCGACCTCGCCAACGAGCTGACCCGCAACGGCCGTCGCTCCGGCCTCACCTTCGCACCCGAGGGCGGCTCCGAGCGCATGCGCAAGGTCATCAACAAGATGGTCTCGGAGGAGGACCTGATCCGGACCGTCTCCACGGCGTACGGCAACGGCTGGCGCCAGGTGAAGCTGTACTTCATGTGCGGCCTGCCGACCGAGACGGACGAGGACGTCCTCCAGATCGGCGACATGGCGGTCAAGGTCATCGCCGAGGGCCGCAAGGTGTCGGGTCAGAACGACATCCGCTGCACGGTGTCGATCGGCGGCTTCGTCCCCAAGCCGCACACCCCCTTCCAGTGGGCGCCGCAGCTCTCCGCCGAGGAGACCGACGCCCGCCTGGAGAAGCTGCGCGACAAGATCCGCGGCGACAAGAAGTACGGCCGCTCCATCGGCTTCCGGTACCACGACGGCAAGCCCGGCATCGTCGAGGGCCTCCTCTCGCGCGGCGACCGGCGCGTCGGCGCGGTCATCCGCGCGGTCTACGAGGACGGCGGCCGCTTCGACGGCTGGCGCGAGCACTTCTCGTACGACCGCTGGATGGCGTGCGCCGAGAAGACGCTGCCCGAGCGGGGCGTCGACGTCGACTGGTACACCACCCGCGAGCGCACGTACGAGGAGGTCCTGCCCTGGGACCACCTGGACTCCGGTCTCGACAAGGACTGGCTCTGGGAGGACTGGCAGGACGCGCTGGACGAGACCGAGGTCGAGGACTGCCGCTGGACGCCGTGCTTCGATTGCGGCGTGTGCCCGCAGATGGACACGCAGATCCAGATCGGCCCGACGGGCAAGAAGCTCCTGCCCCTCTCGGTCGTGAACCCGTAGTTCCGGTCATACTCCGACGACGGCCCGGCCCGGGGAAACCCCTGGCCGGGCCGTCGCGTCATGGTGCGCATAAGCACGGAAAGGTCTCGGCCACCCGGGCCGGAGGGCTGTCTCGCGGTGGTCCTCAGCGCGGCGCGCCGTCCGCGCCGCGTCCGGATCCGTGCGCGCGACCGTGTCTCAGGCCCGGCGGGGCGCCGGGTACGCGCTGGTCGGCGGAGCCCGGCCGACCGAGCCTGGGGAACCAGCGGTGGCCCCAACGCGTACTCTGGGTAGTACAGCAACCGCCTCCGGCGCGGCGCCCGCACCCGAGATCTCCCCGCGAAAGCGGGGGTGAGCCGGTCGGGACCCCCAGAGGCCACCCGCATTTCGTGGGCGGTGCGCCACCCGCGCCCGCCCCGCACCGAGGAGAAGAACCACTGGGCAAGCGACAGCCCGAAGGCCCGCCGCCCGCACCGGCGGTGCAGCGCATCCGACTGCGCTACACCAAGCGCGGCCGCCTCCGGTTCACCAGCCACCGTGACTTCCAGCGCGCGTTCGAGCGGGCGCTGCGCCGCGCCGAGGTGCCCATGGCGTACTCGGCCGGCTTCACCCCGCACCCCAAGGTGTCGTACGCCAACGCCGCCCCCACGGGTACGGGCTCCGAGGCCGAGTACCTGGAGATCGCCCTCACCGAGGCGCGGGATCCGGAGACGCTGCGGGCGCTGCTCGACGAGTCGCTCCCGGCCGGCCTCGACATCACCGACGCCGTCGAGGCCCGGACCTCCGGACTCGCCGACCGGCTCACCGCCTCCGTGTGGGAGCTGCGGCTCGACGGCGTCACCGTGGAGGAGGTGCGGAAGGCCGTCGAGACCTTCCTCGCCGCCGAGACCGTGGAAGTGCAGCGCAAGACCAAGAACGGCGTCCGCACCTTCGACGCCCGTTCCGCCGTCGCCGACCTCGTCGCCGATCATCCACAGGCGCGTTCCCTGGCTGATAGGCCACTGGACAATGCCTGTGCGATACTGCGGCTGGTTGTTCGGCACGTGACACCTGCCGTACGACCCGACGACGTCCTGTCCGGTCTCCGAGCTGTGGCCGACCTGGCGCCGCCGGTCCCCGCTGCGGTGACCAGGCTGGCGCAGGGGCTCTTCGACGAGGAGTCCGGCACGGTGACCGACCCGCTCGCGCCCGACCGCGAGGCAGTCACGGCCGCTCCACCCACGGCCGCCGCGACCGCCTCAGCGACGGCGCCGGGTGCCGGTACCGCGTAGGGAGCGGTCGTTGTAGCGCAGCCCTGGCACTCGGGAGCCACCTGGGTCGGGCAGCGCGCAGACCAGGAGACTTTCGCCAGGCCGTACGTACATCACGCGTAGGGAACCGGCGAGCCAGACATCAGCTCCCGTGCGGCGCCCGCGCCCCGGACGGCGGCACCGCGCATCTCGCGCGATCGTGCCGCCGGACCGGACCAAGACGCGGCGCCCGGGAGCGTGACGGGAGAAACCCCGCATGCTCGAGCCGAACGAAGAGAACAACAACGCACCTGGTGACAAGCTGCCGCCGCGCCGCAGGCGCCGCGCAGCCTCCCGCCCGGCCGGACCTCCGGTCACCGGGGACACCACCGGCGCCGAGGCCGTCGTGGAGACGCCCGCCGTCGAGACGCCCGCCGTCGAGGCGGCGCCGGTGGAGGAGCCCGCAGCCCCCGCGCCGCGTGCCCGTCGCCGTGCCACCCGTAAGGCGACCTCTCCGGAGGCGCCGGCGGAGCAGGCCGCCGAGGTCGTGGCCGAGGCGCCCGCTCCGGTCGAGGCCGCTCCGGCCGTGGAGACCCCGGTGGAGGAGCCCGCAGCCCCCGCGCCGCGTGCCCGTCGCCGTGCCACCCGCAAGGCGACCTCACCCGAGCAGCCCGCCGAGGCCGTCGTGGAGACGCCCGCCGTCGAGACGCCCGCCGTCGAGGCGGCGCCGGTGGAGGAGCCCGCAGCCCCCGCGCCGCGTGCCCGTCGCCGTGCCACCCGTAAGGCGACCTCTCCGGAGGCGCCGGCGGAGCAGGCCGCCGAGGTCGTGGCCGAGGCGCCCGCTCCGGTCGAGGCCGCTCCGGCCGTGGAGACCCCGGTGGAGGAGCCCGCAGCCCCCGCGCCGCGTGCCCGTCGCCGTGCCACCCGCAAGGCGACCTCACCCGAGACCACCACCGCTCCGGCCGGCGAGAGCCTGCCGCAGGAGACCGTCGAGCAGATCACCGCCGGCGAGAGCGAGCCCGAGGTCGCCGCCGCAGAGAAGGCCGCCACCCGCGGCCGTACCCGCCGTCGCGCCTCCTCGCCGCAGTTCACCGCCGAGCCGGTCGTCGCCCCGCAGGCCGAGGAGACCCCCCGCGGTCGCCGAGCCGCGCGTCCCGCCGTCGCCGTCTTCCAGGCTCCGGTCTTCACCGAGCCGATGTTCCAGACCCCGGAGACCGCGGCCGCCGCCGCTGCCGCCGAGGCCGCGGAGGAGGACGAGGAGGAGACGGTCGAGACCGCTCCCGAGCCGGTCGTCGAGGCCGTCGAGCGCCCCGAGCCCGCCGGTCGTCGGCGTCGCCGCCGCCGGGGCGAGCCCGCGGCCGAGCACGTCGCCGCCGAGCCGGTGGCCGTCGAGCCCGTGCCTGCGACCGTCGCCGACGAGCCCGAGGTCGAGGCGGAGGAGCCGGAGACCGAGGCCGACGAGACCGACGAGTACGAGGACCGTCCCTCCCGCCGTCGCCGCCGCGGCGGCCGTCGCCGTCGTCGCGGCGAGCTTTCCGAGGCGGAGGAGGCCGAAGAGGCCGACGAGGCCGAGGAGACCCACGCCGAGGACGAGGACGCCGACGAGGAGTCCGACGCCGACGAGGACGAGGACGGCACCCCCTCCGCCGCCGGCACCAGCAGCTCGCGCCGCCGTCGCCGCCGCCGCCGCCGCAGCGGTGACGCCTCCGGCGAGTCCGAGGCGGGCGACGAGGACGGCGTCCGCACGGTCGTCAAGGTCCGTGAGCCCCGCCCGGCCCGCGAGAAGGCCGAGCCGTCCGACGAGGTGCAGTCCATCAAGGGCTCCACGCGTCTGGAGGCGAAGAAGCAGCGCCGTCGCGAAGGCCGCGAGCAGGGCCGCCGTCGCGTCCCGATCATCACCGAGGCCGAGTTCCTGGCCCGCCGCGAGGCCGTCGAGCGCGTGATGGTCGTCCGCCAGAACGGCGAGCGCACCCAGATCGGCGTCCTGGAAGACAACGTGCTCGTCGAGCACTACGTCAACAAGGAGCAGGCCACCTCGTACGTCGGCAACGTCTACCTGGGCAAGGTCCAGAACGTCCTGCCGTCCATGGAGGCCGCCTTCGTCGACATCGGCAAGGGCCGCAACGCCGTCCTGTACGCCGGTGAGGTGAACTTCGAGGCGCTCGGCATGGCCAACGGGCCGCGCCGCATCGAGACCGCCCTCAAGTCTGGCCAGTCCGTCCTCGTCCAGGTGACGAAGGACCCGATCGGCCACAAGGGCGCGCGTCTGACGAGTCAGGTGTCCCTGCCCGGGCGCTACCTCGTGTACGTCCCCGAGGGCTCGATGACCGGCATCAGCCGCAAGCTCCCGGACACCGAGCGCGCCCGTCTGAAGACCATCCTCAAGAAGATCGTCCCCGAGGACGCGGGCGTCATCGTGCGCACCGCCGCCGAGGGTGCGAGCGAGGACGAGCTGCGCCGCGACGTCGAGCGTCTGCAGGGGCAGTGGGAGGAGATCCAGAAGAAGGCGAAGGGCGGCAGCGGCTCCAACGCGCCGACCCTGCTCTACGGCGAGCCGGACATGACCGTCCGTGTCGTCCGCGACATCTTCAACGAGGACTTCTCCAAGGTCATCGTCAGCGGTGACGACGCCTGGGAGACCATCCACGGGTACGTCAACCACGTCGCCCCGGACCTGACCGACCGCCTGTCCAAGTGGACGAGCGAGGTCGACGTCTTCGCGACGTACCGGATCGACGAGCAGCTGATGAAGGCGCTGGACCGCAAGGTCTGGCTGCCGAGCGGTGGCTCGCTGGTGATCGACAAGACCGAGGCGATGATCGTCGTCGACGTCAACACCGGCAAGTTCACCGGCCAGGGCGGCAACCTCGAGGAGACCGTGACGAGGAACAACCTCGAAGCGGCCGAGGAGATCGTGCGCCAGCTGCGCCTGCGCGACCTGGGCGGCATCGTCGTCATCGACTTCATCGACATGGTCCTGGAGTCCAACCGCGACCTGGTGCTGCGCCGCCTCCTGGAGTGCCTGGGCCGGGACCGCACCAAGCACCAGGTGGCCGAGGTCACCTCGCTCGGCCTGGTGCAGATGACCCGCAAGCGGGTGGGCCAGGGTCTGCTGGAGTCGTTCTCCGAGACCTGCGTCCACTGCAACGGCCGCGGTGTCATCGTCCACATGGAGCAGCCGACCGCCCCGGGCGGCGGCGGTGGCGGCAAGCGCGCCAAGAAGCGGGGCCGTGGCGGTGCCGAGCACCACGAGCACGACCACGCCGAGGACACCCTGACGGCGGAGCCCGCGGAGGCCGAGACCGTCGAGACGGAGGCCGAGCTGGCCGCCGAGGTCGCCGCGCCGGTCGCCGTGGAGGAGCCCTTCCGCCCGGACGAGGAGCTGTACAGCAGCGCCGCCGAGGCCGAGGCCGCCGCCACGCGTGGCCGTGGCCGCCGCCGCGCGACCCGCAAGGTCTCCGCGCCGGCCGGTCCGCCGGTCGTCGAGCCCGCGCCGGAGCCCGCGCCCGTCGTCGAGCCGGAGCCGGTCGTGGAGGCCGCGCCCGAACCCGTCGTGGAGCCCGCGCCGGAGCCCGTGGCCGAGACTCCGGCGGTGACGGAGCCTGCCGCTCCGGCGCCGCGGACCCGTCGCCGTGCCACCCGCAAGGCGACGGCCCCGGCCGGTTCGCCGGCCCCGGCGCCGGTCGTCGAGGCCGAGCCCGCGACCCCGGTCGCGGAGCCCGCGCCCGAGCCGGCCGTCGAGCCCGAGCCGGTCGCCGCGCCGGTCGTCGAGGAGGCCCCCGTGGCCGCCCCGCCGAAGGCCCGTCGCCGTGTGGTGCGCAAGGTCACCGCTCCCGCCGGTTCCCCGGCGGGCGCCGAGGAGGCCGCCGTCGTGGTGGTCGAGACCCCGGCCGCCGCCGCACCCGCGGGTGAGGCGTCCGAGCCGGTGGCCGGGGCCGACGTCGAGGCCGAGGCCGCCGCCCCGGCCAAGAAGACGGCCCGCAAGACCGCGAAGAAGACGACGACCGCCAAGAAGGCCGTCGCCAAGAAGACGGCGACGGCCAAGAAGACGGCTGCCAAGAAGACGACGACCGCCAAGAAGACGGCTGCGAAGAAGACCGCCGCCCCCGCGCAGGACTGACGGGGCACCGACGCAGCCGGCCCGTGTGGGCCGTCCTCGCCCGAGGACGGCCCACACGGCTTTGACACGATTCGGAAAACAGGAACCAGCCCGATGAACAACATCCCCACCACGCGCGTCCGCAAGGCCGTCATCCCTGCCGCCGGTCTGGGCACGCGGTTCTTGCCCGCGACGAAGGCGACTCCCAAGGAGATGCTGCCCGTCGTCGACAAGCCGGCCATCCAGTACGTGGTCGAGGAGGCGGTGTCAGCGGGTCTGGCCGACGTTCTGATGGTCACGGGACGCAACAAGCGCCCCCTGGAGGACCACTTCGACCGGAACCACGAGCTGGAGTCCGCCCTCACCCGCAAGGGCGACGAGGAGCGGCTGGCGAAGGTGCAGGAGTCGAGCGAGCTCGCCACCATGCACTACGTCCGGCAGGGTGACCCGCGCGGTCTCGGGCACGCCGTGCTCTGCGCGGCCCCGCACGTCGGCGACGAGCCGTTCGCCGTGCTCCTGGGCGACGACCTGATCGACCCCCGCGACCCCCTGCTCGCCCGGATGCTGGAGGTCCTCACCCAGCGCGGCGGCAGCGTGATCGCGCTGATGGAGGTGGACCCGGCCCAGATCCACCTCTACGGCTGCGCCGCCGTCGAGCCGACCGAGGACGCCGACGTCGTCCGCGTCACCGGTCTCGTGGAGAAGCCGGACCCGGCCGACGCGCCGAGCAGCTACGCCGTGATCGGCCGCTACGTCCTGGACCCGGCCGTCTTCGGCGTCCTCGGCGAGACCGAGCCCGGCCGTGGCGGCGAGATCCAGCTGACCGACGCCCTGGAGACCCTGGCGCGCGACGAGGCCGTGGGCGGGCCCGTGCACGGCGTGGTGTTCAAGGGGCGCCGTTACGACACGGGCGACCGCGGGGACTATCTGCGGGCGATCGTGCGGCTCGCGTGCGAGCGCGAGGACCTGGGCCCCGAGTTCCGTACCTGGCTGCGCGCCTTCGTCGAGGAGACCGCCGAAGCGTGACCGACGGCCACGCCGTGCCGCGTCCCCGCGGCGTGTCGCGTGGCCGAAGCGGGCCGGACCGGCGAATTTGACCCCTTGCGGCACCGGCCCGTAACCTTGACCGTCGGCGTGTCGTATGGCGCGCCACTCCCCTGAGCACCCTCCTCCCGGTCTGCCGGGAGAGGCCGCTCGTCCATTTCCGGATCACCGCGGGCCCCGGCCCGTGTGAGCGGCTGGCATCAGGGGTCCGTTCCCGAGTGAGAGAGAGATCCGCGTGTACGCCATCGTGCGCAGCGGTGGTCGCCAGCACAAGGTTGCTGTCGGCGACATCGTTGAGGTTGACAAGATTTCCACTGCCAAGGTTGGCGACACGGTCGAGCTCTCGACCCTGCTCGTTGTCGACGGCGACGCCGTGACCAGCGACCCGTGGGTCCTGGCCGGCATCAAGGTCACGGCCGAGGTCGTGGACCACCACAAGGGCGCGAAGATCGACATCCTTCGCTACAAGAACAAGACCGGTTACCGCCGTCGCCAGGGCCACCGCCAGCAGTACACGGCGATCAAGGTCACCGGCATCCCCGCGGCTGCGAAGTAAGGGACTGAGGAGAGATGGCACACAAGAAGGGCGCATCGTCCACTCGGAACGGTCGCGACTCCAACGCTCAGCGGCTCGGCGTGAAGCGCTTCGGCGGTCAGGTCGTCAGCGCCGGTGAGATCCTGGTCCGCCAGCGTGGCACCCACTTCCACCCGGGCTCGGGCGTCGGCCGCGGCGGCGACGACACGCTGTTCGCGCTCAACGCCGGTGCGGTGCAGTTCGGCACCCACCGTGGCCGCAAGGTCGTGAACATCGTTCCGGTCGCCTGATCGGTTCTTTTGCGGAGGCGGACCTCACTTCCCGTACGGGGAAGCGGGTCCGCCTTTCGCGTGTTGACGTAGAGACATTCCGTACTTCCCCGGCGTTCGGCCGGGACCCCCATCAATGGAGGCACACCCATGACCACCTTCGTGGACCGCGTCGAGCTGCACGTCGCCGCGGGTAACGGAGGCCACGGCTGCGCCTCCGTTCACCGGGAGAAGTTCAAGCCGCTCGGCGGCCCCGACGGCGGCAACGGCGGCCGTGGCGGCGACGTGATCCTGGTCGTCGACCAGTCCGTCACCACGCTCCTCGAGTACCACCACTCGCCCCACCGCAAGGCGACCAACGGCAAGCCCGGTGAGGGCGGCAACCGCTCCGGCAAGGACGGCCAGGACCTCGTCCTGACCGTGCCCGACGGCACCGTCGTCCTCGACAAGCAGGGCAACGTCCTCGCGGACCTGGTCGGCGAGGGCACCACGTTCGTCGCCGCCCAGGGCGGCCGCGGCGGCCTCGGCAACGCGGCGCTCGCGTCGGCGCGGCGCAAGGCCCCCGGCTTCGCGCTGCTCGGCGAGCCCGGCGACCTGGGCGACATCGTCCTGGAGCTGAAGACCGTCGCCGACGTGGCCCTGGTGGGCTACCCGAGCGCCGGCAAGTCCTCGCTCATCTCCGTTCTGTCGGCCGCCAAGCCGAAGATCGCGGACTACCCCTTCACCACGCTGGTCCCGAACCTGGGCGTGGTCACCGCCGGCTCGACCGTCTACACGATCGCCGACGTGCCGGGTCTGATCCCGGGCGCCAGCCAGGGCCGCGGCCTGGGTCTGGAGTTCCTGCGCCACGTCGAGCGCTGCTCGGTGCTGGTGCACGTCCTGGACACGGCGACGCTGGAGTCGGACCGCGACCCCGTCTCCGACCTCGACGTCATCGAGGAGGAGCTGAAGCAGTACGGCGGCCTCGACGACCGGCCCCGGCTCGTCGTCCTCAACAAGATCGACATCCCGGACGGCCAGGACCTCGCGGACATGATCCGCCCGGACCTGGAGGCCCGCGGCTACAAGGTCTACGAAGCGTCCGCCGTGGCGCGTACGGGTCTCAAGGAGCTGTCCTTCGCCCTGGCCGAGATCGTGGCGAAGGCACGCGCGGCCAAGCCGAAGGAGGAGGCGACCCGCATCGTCATCCGCCCGAAGGCGGTCGACGACACCGGCTTCACGGTCACGTACGAGGAGGAAGAGGACGTGTACCGGGTGCGCGGCGAGAAGCCGGAGCGCTGGGTCCGCCAGACCGACTTCAACAACGACGAGGCCGTCGGCTACCTGGCGGACCGCCTCAACCGCCTCGGTGTCGAGGACGCGCTGATGAAGGCGGGCGCCCGCGCGGGTGACGGCGTCGCGATCGGCTCCGAGGAGAACGCGGTCGTCTTCGACTGGGAGCCCACGATGATGGCCGGCGCCGAGATGCTCGGCCGCCGGGGCGAGGACCACCGCCTGGAGGCCCCGCGACCGGCCGCCCAGCGCCGCCGCGACAAGGACGCCGAGCGGGACGAGGCACAGCGGGAGTTCGACGAGTTCAACCCCTTCTAGCCGGGCCGAACGACGCCGCGCCGGACTCCGACGGAGTCCGGCGCGGTGCTGTTTTCTCGTCCCGGGAACGACGAGGGGCCCGGCCGTCACCGGCCGGGCCCCTCGTCGTCACGGAAGCGTCAGTGGACCCGTTCGGGTTCGGGCTCCGGGTCGTGCTGGGGCTTCGGCTCCGACGCCGACGGCTTCCGCGTGCCCTGCTTGCCGAAGCGGGGCTTCGCGCCGATCAGCGGGAGCGTCAGGATGCCGATGAACATCGGCGCGAACATGTAGCGGGCCAGCGGAGCCGGGTTCGCGGCCACCACCGTCAGCTGCAGCGCCAGCGGGATCGCGATGAGCGCGAGCGGCGTCCAGGTGCGGTTGCGGCGGGAGAACGCCAGCACGACGGCGTACGCCGCGTAGCACCAGATCGCGCCCCGGAACAGCAGCCACTGGAGCTGCGGAGTCTTGCTGGCCATCCAGGTGAAGTACGCCGCGTCGTTCAGCGTCTCCGACAGCGGACGGATCTTGAGCAGCGGACGGTACGGGCTGTCCTTCATGTCCTCGTTCCAGTCCGCCCAGCCGAAGAGGTTCTTCGGCACCGCCGGCGGGCTGATCAGCGTGTGGCCCATCATCTCCCGGGGCCCGGGGAACGGGGACCAGGCGATGTGCGAGCGGCACAGACGCGCCGCGATCATCTGGTCCGGCGTGCGCTTCATGGTCCGCACCCACAGGTCGATCAGCTCGCTGTTGAGCCGCGCCGCCGCCTTGCGGTTCATCGGCTTCTGCATCGCCCAGTCGGCGTTGTAGCAGTTCGCCGCGCGCCCGCTCCAGTGGTCCATCGGAGCGACCTTCGCCATCAGCTCCTTGTCGGCCTTGGTGAAGGTCTGCGGGACCTTGCCGTAGACCACCGCGATGTCCGCGTAGTTCATCGCGTACACCTGGTCCTTGGTGGGCGTCTGCACCCCCATGGCCGGGTAGATCACGGTGTTGAGGACCGCGGCGATGAGCACCGGCACGACGGTCGCGAAGAGCAGCCAGCGCCGCATCTTCGGAAGGACGAGCAGCAGCACCGGAACGGCGATGACGGCGACGAGCAGGCCGTTGTTCCGGAAGATCCCCATGCACACGAAGCCGAGGAAGAGGACCGCGATCTCGTTGCGGAACGCCTTGTCCCGGACGGACTGTTCGCCCCGCATGCGCCGTGCCGCGAGGCGGCCCGCCGCACCGAAGGCGAGGATCCCGCCGATCGCGAAAGGCACGTCCTTCCACACGAACACGGTGAAGGCGCCGATGGAGGGCAGCACCGCGCAGGCGATCGCGGCCGTGGCGCTCCACTTGCCCCGCACGCCGAACTGGCGCAGCGTCACCGTCACATAGGCGAGGGACGCGGCCATCGCCACGGTCTGCAGGAAGGTGAGCGCGGCGAGGTCACCGGTGATCTGGAGCGAGAGCCACACCAGGCCGTCGTAGGCCACCGAGTGGTTCGACATCCAGTGGCCGGTGGTGACGTGCCAGACGTACGAGATGGAGTCGTAGCTCATCCCGCCCGGGTAGAAGGCCGCCCACCAGACCAGGAAGATCACCTGGGTGACGGCGTACACCGCGAGGGGCAGCCGCCGCTGAGCCGGGATCCGTTCCAGCCGCTCGCTCACGTAGGGAATGGTCGGCAGTCTCAACGCTTCTCCGCGGGATCGGTGGACGTTCGGTCGGGGTACGCCAGTTCCAGCATCCGCCGGATCACGCGCTCGGAGGCGTGGCCGTCGTCGAGGTCGCAGAAGACGTCCCGGAACTCACCGTATGCCTCGGTGTATCCGGCGCTGATGCGCTCGATGTCGGCCAGGGCCTCGATGAGTTCGTCGGAGGTCTGGAGCAGCGGGCCGGGAGCACGCTTCTCGAAGTCGAAGTAGAAGCCGCGGAGCTGGTCCCGGTAGTACTCGAGGTCGTACGTGAAGAAGAGCATCGGCCGTCCCGTGTTCGCGAAGTCGAACATGAGGGAGGAGTAGTCCGTGATCAGTACGTCGGTGATCAGGAACAGTTCGGCGATGTCGGGATAGCTGGAGACGTCGTAGACGAAGCCGTCGCCCGCGCCGGGGACGGCGTCGACGATGTTCGAGTGCTTGCGGACCAGCAGGACGTGGTCCTCGCCCAGTCGCGCGGCGGCCTTCTCGACGTCCAGGCGCAGATCGAACTTGTAGTTGCCCGCCTGGTAGAACTGGTCGTCCCGCCAGGTCGGCGCGTACAGCACGACCTTCTTGCCCTCCGGCAGACCGATCCGCTCGCGCACGGCGCGCGTCACGTCCTCCGTCTTGTCGGACAGCAGGACGTCGTTGCGCGGGTAGCCGGACTCCAGGATCTCCCCGTCGTACTGGAACGCCCGCTTCATGATGGGCGTCGAGAAGCGGTTGGGGGAGACGAGGAAGCTCCAGCTCGGCGTCTCCTCGGCGACCTTGGAGAGGTACTTGCGGTCCGCGAACTGCACGCTGTCGATGTCGTGACCGATCCGCTTGAGCGGGGTGCCGTGCCACGTCTGCACGATCACCTGGCCGTCGCGGCGCCTGATCCAGTGCGGCAGGTGGGTGTTGGTGACGATGAAGCGGCTGCGGCCCAGGGCCTCGTACCACTCGCGGCTCCACCGGCGGATGACCTTGACGCCCTCCGGGATGTGGGCCCGGCGGTCCTCCACGACCCACACGTGCTCCAGGTCCGAGCCCTGGCGCAGCAGCTCCTCGTAGACCGCGCGCGGCGAGTCGGAGTACTGGCGGCCGGAGAAGGAGGCGTAGAGCACGGTGTCCCGCAGGGGCGCGGTCCGCGCCTCGGCGTAGAGCTTGGTCCGCAGCTCGCGCTGGCGGTACCAGCCGAACTCCTCCGTGCCGAGGTCGGGAGCGGCCTCGACGAGCAGCCGGTCGTAGAAGCGGTGCGTGAGGGTGTAGTCCCGGCCGCGGACGGTGAAGCCGACCGGCAGCTGGGGCAGGGAGGCCGGGACGACCCGGAGGGGCACCTCGAAGCGGCTCTCGGCGGTGCGGGCGAAGAGGTACCAGCGGCCCTGGCGCAGCGGGACCTCGGTGATCCCGGTCGGGACGGGCAGGAAGTCGGCCCGGAAGACGCCGTCCTCGACGGTGACCGGGTGGGCGTGCTCCTCCGCGTGGCGGCTGTGGCGCAGCACCAGCTCGACCGGCTCGTCCACGGTGGCGGGCACGGAGCCCTCCAGGACGATCCGGCCCTCGGGGGTGACGGTGACGGTGCCGACCATGGGCTGGAGCGGCTGGGTGCGCAGTACCAGACGTCCGACACCGTCGTTGGTCACGGCGACGGCCCGGGTGCCCCAGGGGGCGGTGGCGTCCGCGGTGACCGGGTGCTGGCGGCCCAGGTCGCCGTGCTTGTCGTCCACCGCGACCGGGAACTTCCTGCCGCCGGCGAGGACCAGCTCGGCGGACCACTTGTCGGTCACCTCGGGGTTCTCCGAGTCGCGTCCCTCGACGTCCAGATCGGCGAGCGGGACCCGTACGGAGAACTCCTGGGCGCCCGAGGCCGCGGCCGTCCGGGTGACCGGGTACTCCCGCTTGGTGCCGGAGGTCGCGTGCGTCAGGCGCAGCGTGGCGGCGGTGCCGGGGGTCGCGGCCTCGTGGCCGAGGACACCGGTCAGCTCGATCGCGCCGTCCACGGCGCGGTGTGCGCTCAGCCGGGCGCGCACCCGGTCGACGCGGACGTAGAGGTGGCTGTCGACGACGTACGGCACGACCCGGACGTCGTCCTCCACCCAGTACTGGGCCGGGCTCTCGGCGTTGCCGCTCTCGCCGGCCTTGAGGCGCGTACGGCGCACCACGCCCTGCTGGACGGTGGCGACGGTCAGCCGCCAGACGCCGTCGCGCCAGCCGCCGCGGGCCTTGAGCTTGCCCGGGTCGAGGTCGAGGGCGAAGCCCGACCAGTCGTAGTTGTGCAGCGACTGGCCCGAGGTCTGGGTGGCCTTGGGCGCCTGGGTGCGGCTGGGGCGGACGAGGACGGTGCGGCGGCTGCCGGTCTCGCGCAGCATGAGGACGCGCAGCGCAGGCCGGGGCTTCTCGGCCGACAGGTTGCGGATGTAGGCGTGGCCGTCGATGTGCAGCCGGCCGTCGCGCCAGATGACCTCTTCGACGCGGGCCCGGGCAGAGAAGTCGGAGTCGACCCGCAGGACCTGGCGCGGGACGTCGCCCTTGGCCCGGTCGATGACCGGGTAGTCGGCGAAGTGGCGCAGCCCCTGGCGGGTCACGGGGACCGCGCGGCCGGTCTCGCGCTCGAAGGCGAGGAGGTCGAGGAGCTCCTCCAGGCGGCCTTCGGAGATCAGGTGGCACTTGAGCCGGAGCGAGACGGTCAGGCGCGGCATGATCCGCGGGTCGACCCGGCTGAGGAAGTCGGCGGCCCCGGACATGAACAGCGTGCGGAACTCGTCACCCGCCTCGTCGAGGACGCCCATGAACAGGGGCAGCTCGTCGCTGACGAAGATCTCGTCGTACCAGCGCTTGTGCTCCGCGTACGTCTCGCCGGGCTGGGAGGCCAGGAAGCGGCTCACGGAGTCGCACGAGCGGATCCGGTCGCGGACGTTGACCGGCTCGGTGCGGCGCTGGGTGATCGACGGGGCGCCGCCGGTCCGCTGGCGCCACAGGTAGATGGGGGCGCCGAGCACGTCCACGGAGGAGGCCCGGAAGTGAGCCGGAAGGGTGACCGGGGCGTCCTCGTAGAGGATGCCGGGGAACTCGAACGCGTGGCGGTCCCAGAACGACCGGCGGAAGACCTTGTTCCAGGCGGTGCGGTCGTAGACGAGGGCCTTGTCGCGGGTGATGTGCGTCCGCGTGCGGTCCGTGCCCAGGCGCTTCTCGTGGAGCGGCGAGGGAAGGACCTCGCCGGCCTTGAGGAGATTCACGTTTCCGCTGACGAAGTCGGAGCCGCTCTTCTCGAGGCTGGCGATGCAGCGCTCGTAGGCGTCCGGCAGGACGATGTCGTCGCTGTCGACGAACGCGAGGAACTCGGTGCCGGCGGTGAGATGCGCGACACCGGTGTTCCTGGCGGGGCCCAGCCCCTTGTTCTCCTGCTCGACCACACGGAAACGCGCGTCCTTCGCCGCCCAGCGTCGTGCGATCGCGAGGCTGCCATCGGAGGAACCGTCATCGACGACGATGGCTTCCCAGTCGGTGAACGTCTGGTCGACGAGCGACTGCAGACACTCGTCGAGAAAGAGCTCCACGTTGTAAACGGGAACGACTACTGACAGGCGGGGAGGCATGGGGGTACTGCGCCTTTCCTCAAGGTGTTCGTTCGTGACGGCGGCGGCCGGGCTCGCCGGACACGGTAGCTCTAGCCTCGTGCGGGAGGGCTCGGGCGCTCCGTGGGGAGCGCCACCGGCGGTACATTCTCCTGGTTCAGGAAGACCTTTCGCACCACACGCTCCGCGGCGAAACCGTCGTCGAACTCACAGAAACGTCTGCGGAACTCCGCCCGCGCCTTGGCGGACGCCTCGTCCGACCAGCGTCCGGAGAGGAAGACGTCGAGCAGGTCCTCCTCGGTTTCCACCACGGGGCCAGGAGATTCGACGTGGATGTCGAAGTAGGTGCCGCGGGTGGCGCGGTAGACCTCCCAGTCGTTGGCGAAGACCACGATGGGCCGGTCCAGGTGCGCGTAGTCGAACATCAGCGAGGAGTAGTCCGTCAGCAGGCAGTCGGCCGCGAGGTACAGCTCCTCGACCGAGGGGTAGCCGCTGACGTCGACGATGCCGTGGCCGGCCGCGCCGCCCTCCGCGGGTGCTTCCAGGTGGAAGTAGTGGGCGCGGGACAGGACGGTGTAGCCCTCGCCGAGCTGGTGGGCGAAGCGCTCCAGGTCCAGCATCGGGCGGGGGCCGGCGTGGTAGTCGCGGTGGGTCGGCGCGTAGAGCACGACCGTCGAGCCGGCGGGGACGCCGACCTTCTCGCGGGCCTTCGCCCGGTCCTCCTCGGTGGCGTTCACGAGGACGTCGTTGCGCGGGTAGCCGTAGTCCAGCGGGGTGTACTCGGCGGGGTAGGCGCGGTCCCAGATCGCGGTGGTGAAGCTGTTCGCCGAGATGCTGTAGTCCCAGCGGTCGACCCGTCGCATCAGCGACTTCATGTCGAGGTCGCCCTGGGCCACGGGGTAGTCGGCCAGGTCGACGCCCATGCGCTTCAGCGGGGTGCCGTGGTGCGTCTGCACGTGGATCTGGCCCGGCCGCTTGACGACGCGAGTGGGGAAGTTCACGTTGTTCACGAAGTACTTGCCCCGGGCCATCGCGCGCCAGAAGGCGAAGGAGCCGGGGTGGACGACGTTCGTGCCGGGCGGCGGGGTGTTGCGCGCGCCGGGCTTCAGGATCCAGGTCGTCCTGACCTTGGGGGCCAGTTCGAGGAGCTTCTGGTGGACCGCCGCCGGGTTGCAGGCGTAGTCGGTGTTCCAGTACGCGGCGAAGACGGCGACGTCGTTCTGGACCGGCAGCATGCGCTGGGCGCGGTAGTAGCCGGCCAGGACGGCCGTGCGCAGCGGCTTGCGCAGCTTGCGCGGGGCCTTGCGCAGTTTCCGGGCCGACCGGTAGGCGCCGCGGGCGGCCTTGCGCAGCGGCACGGGCAGCCGGGTGGCGACCTTGCGGGCCGTGGACGTCGAGCCCTGCGGCGGTACGTATCCGGCGGGCCGGTGGGCGCGTTCGGCGGCCAGGCAGCGGGTGCGGAACTCCTCGCGGGCGTCGTCCGGGAGCCGGCCGGGGGAGCGCTCGATCACCCGGAGGTGGGTCAGCATGCGCTCGAAGAGGGCGCCGTGCCAGCGCTCGAACTCCGGGTGCTCGGTCAGGAAGGCGAACACCAGCTCGTACTGGTCGAAGACGTCGAAGTGCTTGCGGCTCCTGCTGTGCAGGATGCTGCCCTGGCGCCGCTGGCGGTAGTGGACGCAGACCCGGGGGAGGACGGCGATCCGCTCGGCGGCGACCATGACCGGATAGGTCCAGGGGGTGTCCTCGTAGTAGCCCGTGGGGTACTCGAAGCCCCAGCGCTCCACGAACTCGCGGCGGTAGGCCTTGTTCCAGGCGACCTGGAGCAGACCGAGGAGCTCGGGCTTCTCGTCCAGGGTGAAGGCGCCCCGGGGGCTCTCGGCGAGGACCGCGGCCTTCGCGTTGGGCGTGATCCGGCCGTCCCAGTGGGTGCGGGAGTAGTCGAAGACCAGCAGGTCGGGGTCCTCGGTGTCCTCCAGGCGCCGGGCGATCGCCTGCAGGGCGCCGGGCAGCATGGTGTCGTCGCTGTCCAGGAAGAGCAGGTACGTGCCCCGGGCGCGGGCCATTCCGGCGTTGCGGGCGCGGCCCAGGCCGACGTTGGCCGCGAGCTGGACCGCGACGACCCGCGAGTCCAGCGCGGCGTACTCGTCCATGATCTCGCCGCAGGCGTCGGGCGAGGCGTCGTTGACGGCGATGACCTCGAAGTCCCCGAAGGACTGGCTCAGCACGGAGTCGAGGCAGTCGCGCAGAAACGCCTCGACGCCGTACGCCGGGACGATGATGCTGAACCGGGGTACGGCGGGCCGATCTGCTGCTTGCGTAGGAGTCATGTGGCTACCAGAGGAGGTTCAGCGGGGCGGCCGGGCTGGGGCCGGGGTGGCTGAGCGGCCGGCGGGCGGGTTCGCTCGC